>JADLHC010000054.1 GCA_020849035.1 Planctomycetia bacterium | reverse complement strand
CGAACTCCTTGCGCCCCGTCGCCGCCGCGAGCGCCGCCGCCGCCTCGTCCGAGAGGTACGCCACCGGCAGCCCCGCCTTGTCCCCCTCCGCCGGCCATCCCAGCTCGTCGTCGACCGGCGGCCCTTTCGCGTCGGGGTGATTCGCGCAGTCCCGCATGACAAGAAGCGCCGCCGCGCCGTGCTCCTTCGCGATGCGCGCCTTCGTGGCGATGTCCGAGTACTTCGTCGGTTTCGCCCCGTCGAACGGGCTCGCGTCGTTCGTCTCCTGCGGCTCGTGGTCGAAGACCAGCACGATCTTCCCCTCGACCTTCAGCCCGGCGTAGTCGTCGTACCCGAGCTCCTTCGCCGTGATGCCGAACCCCGCGAACACCAGGTCCCCCGCGACGAGCCCCGCCGCCGCGCATTTCGCCGGCCAGAACCCCACCTCGTACTCCAGCGTCGCCTGCTTCTTGTCCTTCCCCGCCTTCACGTGGCACGCGTCCTTCAGCGTCCCCGTCTTCCCCACGTTTCCCCACGGGGCGAAATACCCCTGCGTCCCGTGCGGCTTCATCCCGCACTTCTCGTGCCACGCCACGAGGTACTGCGCCGCGGCGTCCGCGCCCGGCGAGTCCGTGTCGCGCCCGCCGCGCGCCGGGTCGGCGAGCCAGAACAGGTGCTCGCGCAGAGACTTCTCGTCCACGCGCTTGATCGCCGCGACCAGGTCCGGGCGGCGGCGCGGGTCCTCGGGCTCGGAGAACGCCGCCAGTGCGAAGGCGGCCAGGAGGGGGGCGAAGCGCAGGTGGCGGAGCATCGCGGCACCGGGGAGTGGGGAGGGGGTGGGGGAAGCATAGCCGATCGCGGGGGCCGCGCGAACGAAGGATGCACGAATCCGGCGGCGGCGCCGCCTCCACGCCGCGCTTGCCGCCGATCCGCGGTGCTGCGAGGATGCGACCGGCGCGGCACCCGCCCGGCCGCGCCGGAATCCCCGATGGACACCGCGCAACCGCAGAAAAGCCTCTTTTCCTCGAAGGAAGTCTGGATCGCGCTCGGCGCGGTCACGGGGATCACGGTCCACCTCGTGCTGCGGTTCGGCTTCGACCTCCCGGACGCGGTCACGCGCTGGCCGCTGTTCGCGGTGTACGCGTTCGGCGCGCCGCTGGTGCTGGAGCTGCTGTTGAAGATGCTGAAGGGGGAGTTCGGCTCGGACCTGCTGGCGGGGATCTCGATCGTGACGTCGACGGTGCTGCACGAGTACCTGGCGGGGGCGTTCGTGGTGCTGATGCTGTCGGGCGGGGCGGCGCTGGAGTCGTACGCGGTGGCTCGGGCGTCGAGCGTGCTGCGCGCGCTCGCCGGGCGCATGCCCGCGACGGCGCACCGTCGGCGGGACGGGAAGGTCGAGGACGTGGCGATCGACGCGATCGAGCCGGGGGACGTCGTCGTCGTTCACCCGCACGAGACGTGTCCCGTGGACGGCGTGGTGCTCGAGGGGCGCAGCACCATGGACGAGTCGTACCTCACCGGCGAGCCCTTCCTCATCCGCAAGACGCCCGGCGCCGAGACGCTGTCGGGCGCGGTGAACGGGGAAGCGTCGCTGGCGATCCGCGCGGTGCGCAAGGCGGCGGACTCGCGGTTCGCGCGGATCATGCGGGTGATGCGCGAGACGGAACAGCGGCGGCCGAAACTGCGCCGGCTCGGCGACCGGCTCGGCGCGGTCTACACGCCGCTCGCGCTCGTCATCGCCGGCGCCGCGGCGTACCTTTCCCACGATCCGTCCCGCTTCCTCGCCGTCCTCGTCGTCGCCACGCCCTGCCCGCTCCTCATCGCCATCCCCGTCGCCCTGCTCGGCGGCATCTCGCTCGCCGCGCGGCGCGGCATCGTCGTGCGCGACCCTGCGGTGATGGAGCGCGTCGACACGGTCCGCACGATCATCTTCGACAAGACCGGCACGCTCACCTACGGCGCGCCGCGGCTGACCGACCAGGTCCTCGCGCCCGGCACCGACGGCCCGTCCCTGCTCAAGGCAGTCGCCGCCCTCGAGCGCGCGTCCCGGCACCCGCTCGCCTCCGCCATCACCGACGCCGCGCGCGCCGCAGGGCTCGTCGTCGGCGACGCGGACGAGATCTCCGAAAAGCCGGGAGAAGGCCTCCGCGGCCGCGCCGACGGCCGCGAGATCTTCGTCACCGGCCGCAATGCCCTCGCGAAGATCGACGCGGCCATCGCCGCCCAGCTCCCGCCCGCCGCGCCCGGCCTCGAGTGCGTCGTCCTCGCCGACGGCCGGTTCGCCGCCCTCTACCGCTTCCATGACGCCCCCCGCGACGAGAGCCGCCTGTTCGTCGGCCACCTCGGCCACCGCCACGGCGTCGACCGCATCCTCCTCGTCTCCGGCGACCGCGAGCAGGAGGTCGCCTGGCTCGCGAGGGAAGTCGGCATCACAGAGGTCCACGCGGGCAAGTCGCCGGAAGAGAAAGTCGCGATCGTGCGCGAGGAGACGAAGAAGGCGCCCACGCTGTTCCTCGGCGACGGCATCAACGACGCGCCCGCGCTGCTCGCGGCGACGGTGGGGATCGCGTTCGGGCAGAAGAGCGACGTGACATCGGAAGCGGCGGGCGCGGTGATCATGGACGCGTCGCTGACGCGCGTAGACGAATTTTTCCACCTGTGCCGTCGGATGCGCGGGATTGCGCTGCAGAGCGCGGTGGGTGGGATGCTGCTGAGCGTCGGCGGGATGGGGTTCGCGGCGTTCGGGTTTCTCACGCCGGTCGCGGGCGCGATCGCGCAGGAGGCGATCGACCTGCTGGCGGTGCTGAACGCGCTGAGGGTGGCGGCGAAGCCGAGGGAGTTGACGGACTTCTGACGAGTGAGTCCTTATCCGCGGTCGTTTCCGCCTCATCCGCCTTCATCCGCGAATTCCGTTTCAAGAAAGGAATTCGCGGATGAAGGCGGATGCCGCGGAAACGGCCGCGGATACGGCCTCACGCACGGCGCGCTGTCATCGCCCCCGCGGGTTTTCCTACAATGTCGTGAGACCCGTCTTCCCGAAAGGAGCCCCCCGGCACCCCCCCGAAGACACGCCCCCCGCCGACACGCCTTCGCCCGCTCCCGCCGCCCTTCAACCCGCACTCATCCATTCCATCATCCCGAGTCCCGGTTCCAGGCCCGCGAGCCCCGCGATTGCACCCTCCCCGCCGCGCTTCCGTCCCGCGCCGCGCCGGAGCGGCGGCCCCGGCGATCTTCACAACCCGCGATCGCCGTACCGCCGCGGCGCACGTCGCGCCCCGGCTTTTTCACGCGTTCCGAACCGGACGGAGAACCTCCATGCACCGAAAAGGATTCACGCTCTTCGAACTCGTCGTCCTCATCGTGATCGCGCTCGTGGGCTTCGCGCTGATCACGCCGTGCTTCCATACATCGCGGGGGGGCAGCCGCAAGACCGACTGCAAGAACTCCCTCAAGCAGATCGGCGTCTACTTCGCCCTCTACGAGTCCAAGTTCAAGGCCTACCCCACCCCCGGCGCCGCCACCTGGTTCGCCCAGCTCTGGCAGCGCGACCTGGCCACCGACGGCAACCTGTTCCGTTGCGCCATGCGCGGAAAGGCCGCTGCCGGGACTCACTACAACGTCCTCCCGGCCTCCGGGGCGTGGGTGAACCCGTCCGGTACGACTCCCGGCGCCTGCACCTGGGGCCCCACCGGCCTGGACGACAAGACCACGCCACCCGACTTCCCCATGGCGTGCGACGGCAACGACTCCGCCGGCGTCCCCAACCACGGCAAGGGGGGCGACCTCAACGTGCTGTTCTTCCAGGGAAGGGTGGACGTGTTCGCGATCGGATCGCCGACGGAGACGGCTGTCTCGAGCCTGCTGATCCCCAGCTCGTGGGCCGCGCCGGTGGGCACGAGATGACCTTCCGTTCCCGGGCCCCCGGTCCGCCGGGGGCCCGGTTCTCTCCGGCCGGAATGAACCTCCCCTTCCCGGCCGGCGTTGAGTTGACGGCGGCGAGTTCCCCCTCTAAGATTCCCGCCCCGACTTTTCCCCGGTAGCTCAATGGTAGAGTAACCGGCTGTTAACCGGTGTGTTGGAGGTTCGAGTCCTCCCCGGGGAGCTACACCTGGCGTCTCGCGCACGATTTCCGGAGGGCGGGTTAACAGCCCGCCGGCGTGCGAGGGACGCCGGGTGTTTTTATTTGTGGGCGGGGGCGGGACTTGCGGCGAGGGGCGCAGAAGGGCTGCGATACTGAGCGCGCGGCGCGAGTTGCAACTCCCTCGGCTCCGGGGACCCCGGGGATGACTGTTGGCGAACTTTGTCTGGAATCCGGTTCGAGATGTAAGGAGAAGTCACTTAACGAGCTGAGTCCGTCTCCGTGCTTTTGCCAAGGACGTGATGGTCGATCATGTCATCGTCCAGCTGCAGCTTTGATCGCGCCCCGAAGGGCCTCTTCGAACTCAAAGCTGGGATCCGGCTTCACCCTCTGCAGAAGCTCCTTGGTCGGGTCGGGGACGAACTTGTACCGCGGTACGAACCAGACTCGGCCCCGGAACTCCGACTCCATCCCCAGTAAGCTCTTGCGGTCCGGATCGCTCTCGCCGTGCCCGATGGTCACGCCGTACGGATCTTCGAACAAAACCAGCTTCACATCCTCGTGGTCTGCGACGTACTTCCTGATTTGCGCTAGTTTCGTCATCACCTCCTTCTGCGTTCCTAGCACATAGCATTGCGGGCCCGCATCCCCGCGCTTCTTGAAGTCCTCGACGGTTTCCACAAGGTGTTCGAAGGAGGTGTACCTGCGGCCGCTGCCTGCTTGGAACTCCGTCATGAGCCCGAAGGCGGCGTTCTGTCGATCGGTCAGCATCTTGGGAAGGTAGGGGATGTTCGTCGCGATCCACTGCTGAGAGACAGGTCTTACTCGGGCTTGCAGCCACTCCGCGAACTCAAGGAGTGCCTCGGCAAACCCGTCAAAGTCGATAGCCTCATCACCGCGAGCGTCGGAATCGCGGAGACCCGACGGCTTGCCGGAAGTCGAGTAGTCATTCGTGCCAGGGTGAACGAAACTGTTCCTGTATTCGACTCCCTTGCGAATTGTGTCGAGCGTCTTCGCTGGCAGTTCTCCCGGCCTGACCTTCTTCTTGCTCCCGCCCGCCTTTCGTCCAGAGTCGCGATCTTCGTCTTTTTCCGTCCGCAACTTCGGGCCGAGCAAGATGTCTTGGATTCCTTCGATCTTTTCCATCCCCGAAGTCCTGAACCACTCGGAAAGCACGCGAGACCTGAAGAACTCGTCGAGGGCGAGGCGCTTCGTGCTCGGCTTCCACAGGTCATCAAAGCTGATGTTTAGCACGAGCGGCTTCGTTGGCTCGTCCTCGGACCGGATTCGACGACTTGCCCACCCCTGCAGGAGATCTGGCCGATGCTGCCAGAGATCGCGAAAGGCCAGATTCAGCAGGCCGTCCAGCTCTCTCACGAGATAGACTACGCCGATCGACACCGCGACTTTGTGTCGGGCGAACGAGCCCTCGAGCTCGGGATGACGCACGACGGCGTGATCCTGGGCGGCGCAGCCATCGGCCAAGTCGTAGATCAACTGCCTCGCGTACAAAACCCGGTACTCGAAACTGTATCGGGCGAAGTTCTTCTTCGGGTCTGTCAGGGGTTTCGAAAAGTCGAAAGGCCGAGTCATTGGGAACTCTCCCGCCAAGTGGTTCCGCCAATCTTGCAGATTCCGCGAGCCTCGCGCAACGAGAGCCGATGAGATCTCGTCGCAGAGCTGACTCCAAGTAGCGCGAACCTGGGACGTCGATCTGCGATCAAAGAGGTCATGTCAGCAACCCTTCGATTCTGGAACCCCGAGAATCTGGACTACATCAACTGCCCCCTCATGCGAAGGCTGATCTCCTCGCGACCTGCCTGGCGTCGGCGCCCGGACTACTTCCCCTCGGGTCAGGACATTCTGGAGGAATTCGAGGCTCGCCTGCGTGTAGCCGAGCGACACGGCGTCTTGGATCTCTACCTCAGGCGCCTACAGACCTGCACGGTCCAACACAGGACCAGCTACTTCGGAGAACTCGCGGTCGTCCGGTTCCTCGAGGAGCAGGCCGGCTTCGAAGTCTCGAAGGTCCAAGAGGGGGATGCACAGATCGAGTTCGAGACAAGGGTCCTTGGGCAGCAGGTGCTGACTGAGGTGAAGGTCCCAGGCTGGCAGGGCCAGTTCGCCGAGGACTGGCGGACTGGACGCGGAACTTCCTTGATCGCAAAGTCTGCGTCCAAGTCCAGGCTCACGAAGGCGCAGGTGCGTCGGCTGCGTCATCCCTACAAGTTCCTGCCCTCCGACGGCGTGAGGACCCTTCCAAGAGGGGACGCGCTGCGGCGGATCATCGATAACGCCGAAGCCAAGTTTCAGGGGCGCTGGCCGCGCTTGGTGATGCTCTGCGACGATCTCTGGATGAGCCGGACGGGGGTGGCGTTGCTCGCAGGGGATGCACTGCTCAACGATCGTGATCAAGATTCCAACGGGCTACCAATCGAGCGCGGGCTGTTCCGTCGGAAGGACCCGCACTGGCTGGACTGCGTTGGATTCCTCTGGGCAGATCGACCGAACCGCTACGACTTCAGGATGATCGTGAATGACCGGTCACCTCGGTCAGAGCTGTTTCGCCGGGGCTTTGGAAAGTGGTATCGCCCCGGATTCCCGGATGAGGGCTGGAATGACCCTTCGTAGTGCGAGTCCAGCAAGTGAGGACCGCGCTGCGGTTATCTACCTTGTCACCCCCGCCGCGTCGGCAGCGTCCGCCAGCTCAGCCAACATCAGATCGACGCAGTAGGGCATCGAGTACCCCTCCTGGACCGGCGGCGGGAGCGTCTTGGCGTAGTCGCTGACCAGCTTCTCGGTCGCGGCGTCTCGCCAGTCGACCCAGAGCATCGAGCCGTTCCCCTCGTCGCGGACGATGGCGGCAGGCTTCCCGTCGAGCAGGAGCCCGTAGCTGTACGCGATCCCGTCGCGCCCGATGCAGGAGCGCAGATCGACGACTCCGAGCGTGCCGATGGGAGTCTGGCGCTCGAAGTCGGCGCGGCGGGTCCGGCGCTGCGCCAGCGGCTTCTGGACGGCGATGAACTTCGTCTTCACGGGCATCTCCTCGAATGGCCGCCGCTCCGGCGGCATCTGCTTCATGTTCGCGTACACACGCTGAAGATCAAGCGACGTGCCCGATTTATCTGAGATTGCGACCGAGCGGCTCGGGCGGTCAGTTGTGACCGTCGGGGCGGTCACGGTTGACCGGGGCGGGGACGCGCGACGTTCGGGCAGGACGCGCCCGGGCGTGGGTTCCCGCCCACGTCGCCCTTCGTGCCCACCGAACGCGCCAGGGACCCACTCGTGCGCCGGATTCGCTCGCCCTGCCGCCTCGCCACCGCTACCGTTCCCGCAGGAGGCCAACATGGCTAAGCGGGGAAGGGTTCGGGCCGAGCCGGACTTGCTTCTGGCTCACGGGCGCAAGCAGGTCGTCGTCGGGAGCAGGGAGCGCATCCTGGCTCTGCTCCAGGAGCGGGCAGTGGCTGGCACCCTCGGGAAGGCGCGGGTCTACCGGCTGGTGCCGGTGGAGATCCGGACCCGGGTTGAAGTCGCGGGGTTCGACGGCGTTCCGCCGCGTCGCGGCCCGGGGCGGCCGAAGGGCTCCAAGAACACGAAGCGCGGTCCCGGCCGGCCGAACGTGAGCAAGAACAGGCGGAAACACGGGGGCGCCATGTGAAGCGGGCCTCATCGGTATCAAGGCTCAGCCTGCTGGGCCCGGAACGAGTAGGCCTCCGGTGCTCAAGATCGGACTTCGAGGTCCGTGGGGACGGCAAGATGCCGCCGGGGTGTCGAGAGAAGGGGCCGAAGCTCTACCTCGTAGTTGCTCGAGGAAAGACGATCTACGTCGGCATCACGAAGCAGCCGCTCCGGGCGCGCTTGCGCTACGGGTGGACCGCGGACGGGAAGCACGGTTACCACGGGTACGCCTGGAGGAAGACAGTGCGCGACGTGATCGTCTTCGTCTGGAGCCACCCCAAGAAGTCGAAGGCCGCCGAGGTGGAAATGGAGACAATCGAGGCCGAGGTCGTGCACCTGATTCGCGCGGAGGGACAGTGGCCGGCGTTCCAGACCGAGATCCACTTCCATGTCTCGAAGGCACGCCACCGGGAGGCTGCACGCGAGGTCCTGCGGTTCGTGCGTCACTCCCGCCGCCGGAAATAGGAATCGCAGGTGTCAGGGCGATGGCCTCGGCGGCGGTCGCGACAGGTCCCAGAATTCGACGTCCAGCTCCGGCACCGTCTTCGTGCTGCCGCACCGAGGGCACACGAGCTGGACGCCGCGCGCGACGTTCCAGTCCTTCCCGCGCCTGAACTTGGCCTGCTCCGGGCCGAACCGCACCTCGCAGTCCAGGCAGGTCAGCGAGTTCACGCGCACGTGGATCGCGAAGCCGAACATCGGTGCCTCCGGAACGGGGAGGGCGCATGTGGGCGTGGGCGGGCGGCGGCTGGAAGCAAAACTTGCCTCGATCTCTCGACGCGGCGAGCACGGCCCGGTAGCGTCGATGCGAAAGGAGGCCGCATGGCCAAGGCACCCTACAAGTTGCCGAGCGTTTTCGTCGGATGTCCATACGGAAGTGGGTTTCCTTTCAAGGCGTTTCAGGGAGCCCTCGAACGCATTCCGTTCCGCTGGTACTACGCGGATACGCATCTTTCGACGAAGCATCTTCTTGGGATTCTGAGGACTTACATCAAGGCCGTGGACTACTGCATCTTCGACATCTCGTTGTGGAACCCGAACGTGGCGCTCGAACTCGGGTTGGCCGAAGGTCTCGGAGTCGACTATTACATTCTGTTGAATCGAAAGCTATCGAAGGGCGTACCTGCAGACATTCAGGGACTTCAGCGAATTGAATACTCCGATCCCAAGAGCCTCGGGCCAGACGGTCTTGTCCCCTCGCTCGTGCGGTACTTGGTCAGGGAGCACACGCACCCCCGGAACATCTACGAGGCTCTCGGTGGCCAGAATCGGGAAATGAAATACCTCTTCGCGTTGGCGGCACTATCCCATCTGCGCGACAACAGTCGGTTGACCCTTCATGATGTCAAGCTCCTCTCCCGGGGCACATATCTGAGGCAGGAAGCCCAAGATCAAGTTCTGAACACCCTCGTCGATCTCGGCCTCACTAGCTCTCTCGCCACAAAGAAGGGCGCCCGGCTTCGTAAGAACCTCTTTCCAGAGAGGCTGACGGTCGGCAAGCGACGGTCCGCGCGCGCATGAGCTTCTCCGCTCTTCGCGGAATGAGTCTCGGATATCAAGCGGGAGCGCCGAGCGAGTCGACTACGGGCACAACTGGAACGGCAGAGACCCGAAGCATCGCGTCGGACTTGCTGTCCTCGACCAGGGGCTGGACGAACCGTGGTAAAGTCTTGTCGTCGCAGTAGCCGATCCCTGTTGCCTCGGCCCCGTCCGACAGTTCTGTCAACCGCGACTGCGCCAGAAACGCTCCGAACTAGTTGAGGTGACTCCTGCCGGTGCGCTGCCCGGTCAGGATCTGATGAACCCACAGAATAACGTTCTCGATCTTGGAGAATCGTGAGGTGTTGGCGACAGGATCGAAAACCACCCGCCTGCACCCTGCAGCCTTACAGCTCAACAAAGTGGCTTGGAGGGCTGCCCATCCATGAACAGGGAACGCCTGCAGTTCAGGGCTAATTGCTGCGCCCCTTCGCAGGTCGTCGATTCCCGTTTCGGAAGTGAAGAATGTGACGCTCTCTTCCGCGATGAAGGGCGAGAACTTGCCCGGTTCCCGGGCGGGTAGGCCCAGCATCCACATGTCCCGCCTAAGATGGACCACTCCACGTAGCGGCATGAAATGGTCCTCCTACCCGGCCTTCGCGAGCAACACGACGGCGGCGATGACGAGCGCGGCCGTGCCCAAGTCTTTGATCTGCTGGCTCGTGCCATCGCCGGTCGCCGCCCAGGTTCCGTAGTGCTCGCAGTTCCGCTTGAACAGGTCGTAGTCCTGGGACCCGATGAGCTGCACCGCGCGGTTCGCGACTTCTTCCGGCGAAAACTTCGGATTCATCTTCGCGAAGAACACCTTGCTGGTCTTGGCGAACGCGGCGTAGTCAGTCTCGACGACGGTGATCGGCTCGCCAAGGCGGCCCGGCTGCGGGTGCACCACCGCCACGATCTCGTTGCGGTAGTTGAAAAGCGCAATGCCAAAGTGCTTCTTGAAGGGGCGCTGGGCGTAGATGACGACGCCGCGCAAGTTGAGCGGCCCGCCGAGCACGCTACTTGAGTTGGCGGTCAGATACATGCTTTCCTCCGGACTGCGAAATTAAGAGAGTTCATAGTTTACCTAAAAGAAAGGGAAATGTGTGCAAAGTGTTAGTTTCGGCAATTGCCGCCACGAAAGGGTGGGAATCTGCGAGTCGGAGACGCAACGGCCGCCTTACGCCGAGGCGTGTTCTTTCGGGCGTTCGGGCAGGCACCTTGCCGCGGCCCACTCAGCGCGCTGTTCCCGCCAGTCTTGCAACGCCGCGACCGGCCGCAAGTGCCTCTCCGTGATCGTCTCGCGGCGCTCGAACGCCGCCAGGAAGAGAATCTCCTCTTGGATGTCCGGCGCGAGGAGCAGGAGGTCCATGATCTGCGAGACCCTGGCTCGGGTGAGCCCGGCGGCTTTCGCAAGCCCGGCGTAGTCGAGGACTTCGCCCTCATCGAGGAGCCGCTGGTAGTGGTGCGCCAGCGCCAGGAGCCGGGCGACGCGCGGCACGTTCGCGCCAGGCACGGGTTCGGGCGCGCGGCCGTGGCGAAGCTCGATCCGGCGGGAAGGACGCGCCACGTGGAAGGGGACGCGCACGGCGAGGGCGGTGGCGGCGGTCATGCGGTGGCTCCTTTCAGCGGTGCGGGCGGCTCAGGCGCGGACTTCAGTTCCTCGGCCAGCGACGCGAGGCCGAGGGGATGGAAGTGCAGCTCGATCTCGTTCTTCACGCCGTCGAACTCGACGCGCTCGACGACGGTGCGGACGAGGCGGGTCTTCTCCTCCAGGGTCAGGTGCTGCCAGACCGGGTCGAAGAGTTCGAGGGCGGCGCGGGCGTCGGCTTCGTCCACGGTGGCCTTGGAGAGGGCGGCGATCTTGTCCCGGATCTCGGCCTGCCGGGCCTTGAGTTGCTCGACCCGGCGCTCGACGTCGGCCAGTTTGCCGCTCGCGGTGGCGCTGCCGTCCCCCGGACCGGCGAGGGCGGCGACGAGCCGGGCGGCCTCGTGCTTCAGCTTCTGCAGCTCGACCGAAATCGCGCGCTCCTCGGCCCGGAGCGGCGGGATGCCCTCCTGCTGCGTCTTCCGGGCGCGCTCAATGACCTCCGCGACCAGCTCGGGATCGCGGCCCAAGGCGCGGATGCGGTCGACGACGAACGCTTCAAGTTCCGGGGCAGGCACGGAGCGGACGGGGCAGGCGTCGACGCCCAGCTTCTTCGCCCGGACGCAGACGTAGTACCGGTACTTCACGGCTCCCTTGGTCGTCGTCCCTGCCGTCATGGCCGAGCCGCAGGCGGCGCAGCGGACGAGGCCGCCGAGGAGGTAGGCGTTTTCGTTCGGGCCGCGACCGACCGGGCGCCGGCGGCCGTCTTCGAGGACGCGCTGGGCCGCGGCGAAGGTCTTCTCGTCCACGATGGGGGAGTGCTCGCCCTTGAAGGTCTGGCCTCGGTGCGCGATCCGGCCGGCGTAGACCACGTTCACGAGGAGCTGCTGCAGCGACGTCTTGGTGAACTCGCGTCCGGCGATCGTGACGCCCGCCTTCGTGGTCCAGGTCTTCGAGCGCCAGCCTCGGGCGTTGGCGATCTGGGCGACGCGGAGCAGCGACCGCTCGCGAAGGTAGAGCGTGAACATCTCCCGGACCCGCGCCGCTTCGACCTCGTTCACGACGAGAGCGCAGCCTTCCTTCGCGCGGTCGTAGCCGATTGGCGGGCACCCGCCGAGCCACTTGCCCTTTTGTTTCGACATCCGGATCTTGTCGCGCGTCCGTTCGCTGATGACCTCGCGCTCGAACTGCGCGAAAGTCACCAAAACGTTTTGAAGTAGTCGTCCGGCGGCCGTCGCCGTGTTGATTTGCTGAGTCACGGAAACATAGGTGATGCCCTTCTCTTCGAAATTCGCCATCAGCTCGGCGAAGTCACGGATGGACCGGCTCAGCCGATCCAGCTTGTAGGTCACGATGCAATCGATGCGACCGGCGTCCACCTGGTCGAGGAGTCGCCGCAACGCAGGCCTGTCGGTGTTCGCGCCAGTGAAGCCGCCATCGTCGAACCGCTCAGGAACTGCTCTCCAACCCTCGTGCTGCTGGCTCTTCACGAACGCTTCGCAAGCCTCCCTTTGCGCGTCGAGCGACGAGAAGCCGGAATCGAGCCCCTCCTCGGTGCTCTTTCGCGTGTAGATCCCGCACCTGACGGGCTTCTTCGCGGCGTCCTCGTCGCTCGGGCGGCGCATGGTCTACTTCGCCCCCTTCTTGGCGGGCTTGGCCTTCGCGAGCTTCACCTTCTTCGTGGGCTTCGGGGCCTCGGGCGTGGACCCGGCGACGGGGGAGGGCGTCGCCGCCTTCTCCGCCTCCTTCGCCGCACGCTTCTCTGCCGCTTCCTTCTGGGCGGGCAGGAGCCCGAAGAAGAGGAAGCCGTTCGAGGGGCAGCCCAGCAGCTTGCTCGCGATCGCGGAGAGGCTGCGCCACTTCTGGCCTTCGTACTCGAAATCGCTCTCGCCCACCAGCACCTGGATCGTCTTCTCCCGCCAGGTCTTCGTGATGATCGACCCCGGGGCGGGGAGGCGCGAGTCCCTGGACTTCGGCTCCGTCGCCATCTTCGGCTTCTTCCCCTTCACGATCGACTCGTCGGCGATCTCCTCGGCCCGGGCCTTCGCCTTCTCGCTGAGCCCGCCCTCGGCGTCGGCCTGCAGCTTCCACGCGAACTTCTTGATCAGGAACTGGCGGTTCCCGGTCTTCACCGGCTTTCCGAAGAGCTCGGTGTACTTCTCCCTCAGCTTCCCGGTCGGGAGCTTGGCGAGCCTGCCCAGCTCGACCGCGACGCTCGTCTCTTTCTCCGGCTTGGCGGTCATCGTCACCGGGCGGCCGGCGCCGACCTCGTCGAACCACCCCGCGACGTCGTCCGGGAGAACGGCGGTCTCCTCCGGCCCGGGTGCTTTCTCGCGGAAGACGTCCGCCACCGCGTCCCGCAGCGTCTCCGGCTTCGTCCCCCGCGGCGCCTTCTGCCCGCCGGTCGCCTTTCGGAAGAGCCAGGCCAAGTCCGAGTTCGTGAGGGCGGCCAGACGCTCCTTCGCCTGCACCAGCGTCATCGTGGTCATCTGCTTGCTCCCTGTTCGGTGTCGGCCGCCTTGGCAGCGGCGGGGAAGGGCGCTCGCTGCGCCCCGTCTCCCGCGCCAGCCCCGCGTCGGGCAGGCCGACCCGTCTGGCCCGCATACGGCCTAATGCTCCCGGGACTCAGCAAGTCATATCTCTCTGCAAGCAAAGGAGTTACAGGAGGTAGCTGAGATCTCGGTTCCGGCGTCCGCATGCGTTTCCCGACGACGCCCGCGTGCTCGGCCTGACGGCGGAGGAGGCCGAGAGCGAGGATGCTGGCGATTTCGGCGCGGCGGTCGGCGGCGAGGGCCTCGACGGTGTCCGTGACGGTGGTCTTAACGGTGTCGGTGACGGTCGCGGTGACGATGGTCATGGCTGTGCCTCGACCAGCACGTAGCCCCGCGTGAATTCCGAGTCCGGGGGAACTTCGCCAGGAACGCAGAGCGGCCTGCGGAGGCCCAAGAAGTCCCTCGGGTTGTCGTCCCTGCCGCCGCCGCCGTGCCTGTGCTGCTTCGAGCAGAACGGGCAGGCGTCGAGGACCCAAGTCGAGCCGAAGGGGTGGAACTCCATGCGGACGAGGGCGACGGGCAGGTTCACCAGGTTGGGCTTCATCAGAAGGGAACCTCCGAGTCGATCGCCGACACCTCGGGCGGCGGAGCGTTCTGCGCCGACGCGGGCCGCCGCGCTGTCCGGAGCTCGGTCAGGATCTGCGCCAGGACCTTCTCGATCCGGTTCGCCGCTTCCGTCAAGGCCCGCAGATCGCTACCTCCGGGGGCCGAGGCGGGAGAGACGATTGCCGGGTTCTTCGACGGTGCGCCGTCCTTGGGGGGCGGCGCCTTCCCGGCAGCGGAGCATGCGAGGCAGATCGGCGAGCAGCCCCGCCTCCATTCGACCTCTGCGCCCTCGGGCCATTCGGTCGCGCAACTCGCGCAGGAACCGGGAAACTTCGAGTTGATTCTCATGAGGGCCTCCGAAGCGACGGGCCGGTCAGTCCGACAAACTCTCCACACTCTCGCAGGCGATCGCGCAGCCGCTCTCCCGTGCCAGTGAGATAGCGAGACGAAAAGCCGTCGAAGTCCAAGTTCGTCGTCAGGATCGTCTTCGCGCAGGCGTCATAGCGCGCGTCGAGGGCCGCTTCGAGGTTGGCTGCTGCGTAGCCCTTCTCGTCCCGCGGCTCGGTCCCGAGGTCGTCGATGGCGAGTAGGCGAAGCGACCTGCAATCTTCCGCAAACCTGTCCGCAGCTTCGCCATAGATGCCGATCCGGACGAGGTCGATGCTCTTGATCCACCGGGCGTCGCGTCCGTTCACGCGATTCGGCCTGTTCATCAGGCAAACGGCCTCGCCGGCGGCCACGCTCTTGCCGGTCCCGAGTCCTCCGCCCAGGACGAGCAGCGTCTTCTCGCCGTTCATGAACGCCTTGACCGCCTCTCGAGCGGGCGTGCCCGTCGCGACCACGACCTTTTCGATGACGCGGGGTGGAACGTCTCCCATCTCTCCTGCCGCGCGGATGCGCAGGATTCTCGCCATCTCGCGCTCGTCCTGCACGGCGGCGTACTCCGCGCGAGCTTGAGCTTCGAGTTCCTCGCGTCGCTCTGCGCTCGCATTCCAGAGGTCACCGTCTGCGGCCTGACCGTCAACCCGAGCCTGCTCTTGATCCGCCCAGAACTTGCGGAGGGCGGGAATGTCCACGCCGAGCACCTTCGGTTCAGAACTCACGTTTGCCTCCTTTGGCTGAGTCCGACCAGTCCGATGGGGGAGCTGTGGCGGGCTGCTTTGTTGCTGCCGACGTGCCGGGTTTGTCCTGCGCGCGGGCCAGCCAACTCCCCAGGAAGCGGGGCTTATCGACCTTGCGCTTCCGCGGGTTAGCGGCTTCCCATGCGTGCGCCTTCCGCACCTCGGCCACGATGTCGACGCCGGGGTAAGCCGCCGACCAGGCCTTCATGAGCGTCGGCCATTGCCGCAGGAGCTGAGGGTTCGCGCGGTAGAGATCGAGGTCGGCAAGTTCCGGCGGCGGTGCCCCGGGGGCTTGGAGTCGTTCAACCCCACTCGCCTGATCGCCTTCGATGAATGGCGGAGGTGCAAGCTCGGAGGCCGGGGCCGTTGCCGGCTCCGAGGAAGAGACGTTGCAGTTATCTGTCTTCTCCTTCTCCTTCTCCCTCTTCTTCTCCCTCTTCTTCTCCTTCTGTGTCACACCCGTCACACCGGTGACGCCTGTGACATGCTGTGACAGGCCGTGACGCTCGCGCCACTCGCGCGTCCGCTTCGCCCCGGGAGACTCGTACTCACGGTATCGGAGGTAATTGACCACGCGGTAGCCTCCGTCCACGCGAACGATCCGGCGACCGTCCTCGGCGGTGCAGCGGCTGTCGAGGTCCGGTCCTTCGAGAACCTGAAGGGCTTTTCGGACATCCTCCTCGGGAAGGCGTGCGGCATGCGCGATTCCCGGCGCGGTGGCGCGACAGAGGCCGTCCGGCTCCGTCATCGCCAAGATCGTGATGAAGGTGAGTCGAACGGCCGGTGGGGTGGACCAGAGAGAGGATTGCAGGATGCGGCAATCGAGTTTGACGAAGATCATCGTGTTCCTCCGATGGACGGCCTGCTCGATGTCCACGATGAGATGTCCGCGCGGGGGTTGAAGTGCGGTGTGCCTGGATTTCCGCTCCGGGTCGACCTGTCGACCGTCTCGCCCCTCTTCGCAGGCTTCGAGAATGAAGTCGACGCGCCCCTGGTCACGTCCGCGCCCGAAACTCGGTCGCACGACGCATGGACGATCCTGCAGATCTGGGGTGCCGAAAGCAGGATGCCGGGATAGCGAGAGATTTCCCGGAAGGAGAGGCCGTCCTTGCGAAGCTGCCGGATCAGCGCGTGCTTCGCGTCGTCACCCGCGCGTTTGAGTCGGCGCCTTTCAGGGGACGAAATCCAAACCAGGCCGGAGACGTACCGTTGGACCTCACGAAAGAGCCGGTCGGGAAGAACCTTTCGACCGCTGGCGCAGCGCCGAGAGACGTTCGGGAGCGCGGATGGCAATGAAGGTCTGGACTCGCCCAGGGAGTGCATGCGGAGCTCCGTGAAGAAGCATCCGTGCAGAGGACGAGGCGGAAGAGGGCGGCCCTGGAACCGCGTCTAGCGCGGCAACCCTCTACCGTCAGGTTCTCGCACTTCGCATGTGCCTAACTCGTGGAGGCGACTCGCAGTCCGCATCGAACTGCAACCGACGTCGCCGCACGTCCCTGAGGCACACCGGAAGTATAGCGCGTGAGGAAACAGTGCAACAATTTCCGGGATTGCTGGATGAACTCCGTAACAGACAGGTCAGCATTTGATTGTCTAGATTTCTAGAACCATCTTGTTTCATAAGGATTACATGAACATCCGCGACAGGATTCGTGAGCTTCGAAGGGTGAAGGCGTCTGCGCTCAAGCCTCACCCCGAAAACTTCCGTGTCCATCCAAAGCGCCAGCGCAAGGCGATGCAGGCGGTCTTGAAGGAAATCGGCTACGCCGACGCGCTCCTGGCGCGAGAGCTGCCGGACGGGACCCTCGTCATGATCGACGGGCACCTCAGGGCCGAGACCACGCCAGATCAGGAAGTCCCCGTGCTCGTCCTCGACGTGACGGAAGAAGAAGCGAGGAAGCTCTTGCTCACGATCGATCCGCTCGCGGCTCTCGCTGGTGTGAACGACGAGGTCCTGGCCGACCTTATCAAGTCGGTCGACTTCGACGCGGACGAGCTGAGCAAGTTCGCCGAGCGACTTGCCAGGGACTCCGGCATCAACCTCGCGGGGGAGGCGATCGAGGACGAGGCGCCGCTGCCGGAGTCGGTGGTGGTGAGCGCGCCCGGGGACCTGTGGGTCCTGGGCGACCAGCGGCTGCTCTGCGGCGACAGCACGAAGAAGGAGAGCGTCGAGCGGCTTCTCGCCGGAGCGGAGCCGAGACTAATGTTGACCGATCCGCCGTATGGGGTCTCGCTGGACATGGAGTGGCGGGACCGCGCGGGGATCAACAAGCTCGGACCTGCAGAGGCGTCCTACATGAGGCGCGCCGAGGGGCACAAGAATACGTCCATCTCCGGCGACACGAAGGCCGACTGGTCGGACGCCTTCGAGCTCGTCCCGTCGCTCGACACGGCGTACGTCTGGCATGCCAGCGCGTATTCCATCGAGGTCGGCACGGGTCTTCGCAGGATCGGGTTCGAGCTGAAGCAGCAGATCATCTGGGTGAAGCCCCAGCTCGTGATCAGTCGGCAGTTTTATCATTGGCGGCACGAGCCGGCGTGGTTCGCGAGGTAGAAGGACGCGCTGCCGTTCCTCGGAACGCGCGACCAGACCACCATCTGGGAGGCGGCGTCGCCCAAGATGATCATGTCCCGCAGCAATGAGGAGAAGGTCGACCATCCGACGCAGAAGCCCGTCGCGCTCTACACGCGGCCGATCGAGAACCACCTCCGCAAGGGCGACTGCTTCTACGAGCCCTTCGGCGGCTCCGGGACCGCGATCGTGGCGGCGGAGCAGCGTGGCGTGCGGTGTTTCGCCATGGAGCTTGATCCGCGCTTCGTGGACGTCATCGTGCGGCGCTGGCAGAAGTTCACCGGCCGGCGGGCCCGGAACGAGTCCCGCGCCAACGTGGAGGTGGCCTGATGCCGCGCGGCCGGAAACCCAAACTCACGCCGGAGATCCAGGAGGCCGTCGTGCAGGCCATCTCGATCGGCGCCACGTACGAGGTGGCGGCCAGCTTCGCCCGTCTCAGCCGCGAGACCGTGCGGCGGTGGGTGAAGCGGGGTGACGCGGACGGCGAAGGGCCGTACTACGCATTCGCCGTCGCCGTTCGGGAGGCCGAAGGCAAGGCGGCTGCGCAGTGCCTGGCGCTCATCCGGGCGGCCGCGAAGTCCAACTGGCAGGCCGCGGCCTGGCTTCTCGAACGCCGCCACCCCGACGCGTACGGGCGCACCAAGCTCGACGTGAAGACCGAAGGACGGATCGAGCACCAGCAGGCGCCTGCACCTGCTTTCGATTACTCGAAGTACACCGAACAGGAGCTGAAGGACCTTGAACGACTCCTCGACAAACAGGAAGAAGAGCCTCCCCCTGCCGCCCGGGATGACGCCCTTGGGGCTGAAGGCGGAGTTGGCGAGGCGGAGCCTGCGTGAGTACGTCAGGCTCGCGTGGCCGATCGTCGAGCCGCAGACGCCCTTCACGCCGGGCTGGCACATCGACGCGATCTGCGAACACCTCGAGGCGGTGACGCGCGGGGAGATCCGCAACCTCGTCATCTGCATCCCGCCCCGGCACATGAAGAGCCTGGCGGTCGCGGTCTTCTGGCCGACGTGGGTGTGGACGTCGCAGCCGGCCACTCGCTGGCTCTTCGCCTCCTACGCGGCTTCGCTCTCCATCCGGGACTCGCTGAAGTGCCGTCGGCTGATCGAGTCGCCCTGGTACAGGCAGGCGTTCGGCGACGTCTTCCATCTGTCGGAGGACCAGAACCTGAAGAGCCGCTTCGACAACGACCGGGGAGGGTTCCGGATCGCGACCTCCGTCGGGGGCGCCATCACGGGGGAGGGCGGGGACTTCATCTGCGTCGACGACCCGCACAACATCGTGGAGTCGGAGTCGGACATCGTGCGCCAGGGCGCGCTCGACTGGTGGGATCAGGTCATGAGCACTCGCGCGAACGACCCCCGGACGTCCCGCCGAGTGATCGTGATGCAGCGCGTCCACGAGTCGGATCTCGCGGGACACGTGGCGAGGCAGGGCGGCTGGGAGGTCTTGCGCCTTCCTGCGGAGTTCGACGGCGCCAGGACCCGGACGTCCATCGGATGGGAGGATCCCCGGAAGGAGGACGGGGATCTCCTCTGGCCCGCCCGCTTCGGCAGGAAGGAGGTCGACGACCTCAAGGCGCAGCTCGGCTCCTACGGGGCCGCCGGCCAGCTCCAGCAGGCCCCTGCGCCGTTGGGCGGCGGGCTCTTCAAGCGGGAGTGGTTCCGGTACTTCACTCGCACGGATAGCGCGATCCGGGCGGCCGAGCTCGATGTGCCCCTGGAGTCCCTGACGAGGTTCACCACCTGCGACCTTGCGACCTCCACGCGCACGAGCGCCGACTACACGGTGATCTCGACCTGGGGGGCGACCCGGCAGCAGCCCCAGCGGCTCTTCCTCCTCGACGTCGTCCGCCGGCGTCTCGAGGGCCCGGACATCGTGCCGCAGATGCGGCAGGCTTTGGCCCTCTGGCGCCCGGCCTACGTCGGGGTCGAGTCGGTCGGCTTCCAGCTCGCGATCGTGCAGCAGGCGGTGCGGGAGGGCCTTCCCGTGCGCGAGATCAAAGTCGACAAGGACAAGTTCAGCCGCGCCATGGCCGCCACGCCCCTCATGGAGCAGGGAAGAGTCTGGTTCCCTTCCGGGGCGCCCTGGCTGGTCGAGGTCGAACGCGAACTCCTGACCTTCCCACGCGGCGACCACGACGACTTCGTGGACACGCTCTCCGCAGCCGTGACGCAGCTGCGCCAGCAGGTCATCGCCCAGGTCCCCGCCGGGTACGACCCCCGTCGGTGGGCGACGGACCGGCTCTTTCCGCCGATCCCCCCGATGTTCGGGAACATCCCGCGCGGCCTCTGGCTGTAGGCGGGGGAGGGAAGTGGCTCTCTACCGAGCCATCGGGTGCGCGGGGCGAGCGGGCGAATTTTGTGGCAGGAAGTGCGCCTCCGGGCCGAGCGTTCGACGGCTCGTGTTGACATAAGTGACTGTCCGGCCTCAACTTCGAACCGCAGGCCGGATTCTGCGGCGCCTTCCCGCCACCCCCCGGACTCTGCCACAAAATTCGAGTTTCCCTCTGGAGCGCGACGTGAACGTGGCTGAAAAGTGGTTGGAAACGGGGGAAAAACGGGAGAAAACGGGAGATTCTGTGCGTTTTCCGGGGGAAATTGGGGGTGGAATTCCCTCCCCAGGACCCCCGGCCGACCCCTCCCGCGCCCCACCGCCCCCCTCAGATTTGTGCTCATTATGATGGAAATGCGCAAATTACTGACAAGTCACAATGTTACGGCGAGCATTAGGGACTCTGCGTGCATTGTGTACTTAGGGAACATTGTCTGGGACGTGCTAGGCAGGGCGTTTCCGCATCTCGACCGCTGCCAGCCGTGCTTCTTCTCGATTGCGTGGGTCCGGGTCGGAAGTCGCGATCTTGTCCAGCACTTCAAGGGCGCGTGCGTGTCTTCCCGATCTCGAGAGTAGCTGTATCAGTTTCAATCGCACGTGCAGGTTCGTCTCCTTCGCCAGCGCCTCCGCAACGCGTTCAGCCGACCGATCTTGGTGGGACTCCAGATTCGCCGCACAACAGGCGCGCACTGAAACCCGAGAGTCTAGGAGCCCTTCGGTGAGGTCCTGTACACTTGCCGGCCCCTTGGGCGGCCACACGAAGTACTCCGCATGTCCACACTGGGAACACGCAGCAGCGGCGATGATCCAGCGTTGTTCTTGAAGTCCGAGTGGCACGAGGTGGCGCGCCTGATGCACGTGGCTCCACAGTCCCGCTCGACTTGGAGAGTCGCTCTCGATGTACTTTCCTTCGCCGCAAACCCTACATGACTGACCTCCGAAGTGTCCGGGCCGAACGAATCCACCCTCGATGTCCCGAAGGACTTGGTTGACCAACTCCAGCAATGCCGCACCATCCTTTAGGCAGGCGTCTGGCCGTTCGACGACCGTGCGGGCGAGGATCTCATCGAGTTGGGCGATCCCCCGCGTGCCTGCAAATCGCTTCATTAGGTTGTACTCGTCTTCTTTCCAGTACTCTCGAGGCACTGGCTCGATACCCCCGTCGATCAGCATCCACAGAGTCTTGCCCCAGGAGTAGACATCCGCATTCGCAGGCCACTCCTTCAGGCTCTTATTCCGCACCCAGGCAGGCATCATATCTTTCGTGCCCATGACTTGGCCCGGTTGCGTGAGTCCGGTGATCTCCGGATCGTCCCGCCTAACGATGCCCCAATCGCCAAGGACGAAGGACCCCGTACTACTCACAAAAATATTCTTCGGAGCGATGTCTCGATGCACCCAGCCCCTCGAATGAATGTCCGCCAGAACGTCCGCAATCGGCTGCAGTGCTCGCAATGCCCCGACGAAATCCCCTTTGAATCGCTGCCGCATCGGCTCCTCAGCGAGAGAGCCAGCGCGGTGGTACTCGGTCACAATCCAAGGCCGCGGTCCGATCTCGTGATCCAACAGTCGAATGGAATGCGGATTTCCTGCAAGTTCCTGCATCGCGCGCACTTCTCTCTTCACGCGATCTTGGACAATAGCGTCGAGGTCGGGATCGCCGTCGCGGACGTACACTTTTAGAGCGCCGACTTCTTCGGGGATGTTGGCAAGTCGTGCGACTCGACACACGATTTCGAAGAAGTCCTCTTTCCATTTCCGACGGTCATCGACGATTCCCGGACGCATCACTTGCACAACCTTCTCCCCGAGATCGTCGCTAAGCGCCTCGATATCCGCTCCAGCCTCGTCCCTGCGCGTGGCTTCATAAACTCCCTCCGCTCCGCCGCCACTACCGATTCTCTTGCCCTTCCTCCAGCCATGAAGCGTGGACATTGAGATGTCTCTCGATTGGTTGTTCGTCAAGGTACTTGAATGGCCGGCCGCTCGCCTTGGCTGATAGCTTTGAATTTGCTGCCTAATCATCGAGCTCTGTTGCGAGATGAGTTCGGCCACGCTCTGGGCCCTGAAGATCTGACTATTCAAGGCTATCGACCAAGCTGCCAAGGGATGTCCAACTTGAAAACGACCAGAGAAGGAAAGCCCGAATCTCCGCAGTTCGGCGAAGTGCCTGGCAAATGATTCCTCGGACAGGCCCAGGGACTCGCAGAGCCCCTTCACATCGACGCTAGACTTCGGACTGGCTCGCTGGTGATTCTGGAGCGCCTTGTACAGACTCTCGCTCACTCGGAGAAATGCCTCCTGGGTTCCGGCGGGCAGGCTCAAGAATCCCAGTGATGTAACTTGTAGGCCGGACTCGTCGTTCTTGAGGAGCTGCCAGGCGAACAACTCGTCGAGGGCGGCGATTTGGTCAGAGTGACGCGCGTAGAACTCCTCATGATCCGGCCCAGCTCCGGTCGACTCTGTCGCGCGCCAAACTTCGGCTAGCAGAGCCTGCTGAGTCGGTGAGACTTCTGCGACGGGCTGCATGAGCGTGGTCCTATTGTTCCGTTGATGCTACTTCACCCGTACCGCCTGCACCCCATCGTCCGTCAGGTACACCTCGGCCCGTCCCTGCTCCTGCAGCCGGTCCAGGATGCGCCGTCGGAAGTCGGGGATCTCGGGGAGCTTCGCGCTCCGCCACCTCGTCACGAAGAAGTGCGCCCCGATGTAGCCGCCGGGCATCGCCGCCTGCGCCTTTCCCAGCTCGTCGACCATGGCGGCTTCGTACACGGCGGGATCGTTCGACAGCGGCGTCACGGGCGCTGCCGGCGCGGGGAAGGCGGGAGGCGGCCCGGATGTCGCGCCGTGGGCGAACGTGGGCGCTCCCGTGGCCGCGTATCCGAAGCCCTGGCGCCCGAATTCCGCCAGGCCTGCGGTCAGGTCGATGTGGTCGAACGCGACCTTCCGGATGCGAGCGGACAGGCCGCTGCTTCCCCAGGTCGCGACGAGGACCTTCCTGCCCAGCGACCGGACGCCCTCGACGGCGGGAACCAGATCGGCGTCGCCCGACATGAGGACCGCGATCTCGAAGGCGTTGCCCGCGGCCAGGCGCAGCATGTCCGAGACCATCGTCGTGTCCACCTCCTTCGCCTGGGAGAAGGTGTGAGCGTGCCCGCAGGTCGCGCAGGTCTGGCTCCGCTGGCGCTGGTCGAACCGGTGGACGAAGAAGCCAGGCATCTCCTCCAGCATGTCGAGGAACTTCTCCAGTCGCTCCTGGCTCGGGGTCGGAGGGACCGTTGCCTCGACGCCCGTGTAGTAGTGCGACCCGACGTGGTGGGTTCCGCCCGCAACGCGGGTCACCCAGGGCGAGAGCCTGCGGAAGTCGATGTCGCGGCCGCCGGAGGTGTCTCTCCAGCCCTCGAAGAAGTTCTTCCCGTCGATGAAGATCGCCACACGCATCCTTGCCGCTCCAGAAACCGTCCGTCAAATGACCTCACCCACCGGAGCAGGGAGTATTCCGCGCCGACTCCGCCGAATCAATAGCGGGCTGCTCTTCCGGCTCGACGCCACGGTCGGTGCGGCAACTTCCCCCGCGCGAAGTCCACCCGCTGCGGGTCTCCAGCTCCGACCCCACCCTACTTCTCCGGCTGCAACCGGACCACGACCTCTCCACCTCGAGGATCGACGCCAGTGAGCTTCGCAACGAGCCGTTCCTTCCCGATACTCGCCGATACCTGGATGCTGATGGACGCCACGCCAGATCCGTCAACGAGCAGGCTGAATCGGCCGCTCGAGTCTGAGAACGTCGCGTACGGCTGAGTCTGAGCGGACTGTAGGCACGCCCCGACTTGCGGCTCGCCGTCGGGACCGAGCACTGTCCCCTTGAGCCGAATTCCCTTGGAGAAGCTCAGAACCACCTCCTGACCCGCGGGGCGTACCCGAAGGGCAGCGGGGCGCCACCAATCTTCCGTGCCCTCCATGTCCTTCGGCAGGTTGGCGTACACATCCAAGTCGCAATCAGGAAGTCGGGCGATCTCAGCCACGCCGATTTCGTTCGCATCGAAGTTCAGCGTGCTGATCCTGCCCCCGGGGCGAAACCCGACCCTCGCGTTTGGAACGCCCCGTCCGTCGGGATCTTGAATTACCACACGCAGGCTCTGACTCATGGGCCGCAGGCGGACGACCAGCCTGAGGTCCTGGTCACCCGCCCGTACTCCTTCGAGTCGGCCCTCTGGGTAGCTTCCCATCGCGACATCTCGGTGGAACGCAAACTCCAGATTCTCCACTTCGAGGGTCACGGTGGAGCCGATTGGGACGATAGCGCGGAAGCTCCCTCCAGCGCCTGCGGTGGTTCGGGAGACTTCGCGTTCGCCGAGGAGAGTCAAGACTGGCACTCCGCTCCATCCTCGATCCTGTTGTTCGAGCCAGATGACACCAGTCGCGATGCCGGCGTCCTCCAGGACGACGCGGGCGGATTCCTCGGGTAGTCGGAGCCCGATGGCGCGTGGCGTCAGGAAGCACCGCGGCCCATCGCTCGGCGGGAGTACCTTGATGACCATCTCATTGCCAGCGACGGTCTCGCGAGAGATCCCCCTGTCGTCGGTAACACTCTGGCGTTCTTCCTTGCCAGAGTGGATCGTCACTCTCGAGCCGGGGACCCCGGCTCCCTGGGAATCAACGACTGTCACCGTGATGTGACGCACGTCGGGCAAGACCAGAAGCAGGTTCTCCTGGCTGCCGGTTGCCGACAGGTCCACCACATCCGCCACATCAACGAAGCCTGCCTCAGACGTCGCGCTGACCCGGTAGGTCCCAACCGTCAGAGATTCGAACCGAAACTCCCCGTTACTGTTCGCGACCTCGTTTCGACACTCCCTCGCCTCGGGTCCGGGTTCACAGACCGAGAGATCCACTCGGCACCCAGCGGCGGGCGACCTGTCCCAACGGACGACTCGGCCGAAGATGTGAAGCGGGCCGAGTGGAGTTGGTGTCGGCTCTGCCGGGTTCTGCGGATCTGCCGCTGGCGCCCGGAGATTCGCTGACGTCGAACTGGCGGATTCGTTGAGGGGCGGCTCAACCCGCATGTTGTCCGGTGCCGCGGCATAGCGAGGTCGCTGGAAGCGGATCAAGAGCAAGATCGCAAGCGCGGCCAGCGGGATGATGGCCATCCGGACTTTGCGTGGCATGGCGTCAGGATACACGGGGGAGCGGCGATCCTGTCACAGAGAGCGTGCGACCAGTTCTATGCCTTACGCATCGCGTCCAACGCCCTCTTCACCGCCTCCGCCTCGTGATGCGCGACTTCCGCCTCGATCAGCTCGGTGACTGCGAGGAAGAACCGCTTTCGCCGGATGCACGCGAGCGCCTGACATGCGTGGAGGGCCGCGTCGCGACGGCTGGCGCGTTCCTGGGCGCGCAAGTGGCGGCGGAGGGCGGCGATGTCGGGGGTGGCGCTCATCGGCCGCCTCCGAGCGCCTCGAGCGCACAGGACGCGCGTTGGCGCAAGAGCTGGGGCACGTCGCCACTCGTGGCAACGACGCTCACCAGCGCCGTCACTTCACCGTGAGCGCGCATGAGGCGCCACAGGGTGCGTGGCGCGAACTCCACGATCTCCTCCATGAGCATCTCACGGACGACGTCCTCGGCGGCGGACTCCAGATCCTCGTCGCCCTCCGGGTCGAACGGGCGGCGGGCGATCTCCTCGTCGATCGGCGCGGTGTCGATGGCGCGGTCCCGCAGGGTCCCTGCCAGCCCGATCAGCCAGTCGCGGGCGTCGAGCAGTTCCTCCATCGTCGCGCCGGGGATCGCAGGGACGTCGATCTTGAACGTGACCTTCCCCGCGTCACTTTCGACCAAGACGAGCCGAGGGACCTTCTCGCTTCCGCTCATGTCCGTTCCTCCTTCTCCAGCCGCCGCCTGAGCCCCGAGAGCACCTCGCCTATCTCTCCGTGCGCTTTCTCCATGACCCTGATGGCCCGCCCGAGCTGCTCCGCGGTCGTCTGCCCGGCTTCGAACGTCTCCGCGATCTCCCGGGCGATGAAGAGCGCCAGCGTGTCGCCAGCCGCGTTGCCACGCTCGTGAGCGTCCAGCACCGCACCGTCAGGGTACGAGTCCGACGCGATCCGGATGAGGGTTCGCAACTTCATCTACGCGCCCTCCGAGATGCGCAGGAGTACGAACTCCGTCAGCCCGCCCGCGCCCGCGTTCACGCCCCAGCGGCGCGCGGTGCCCGGCTTCCACCCCGGCGTCTGCATCCGCTTAAAGATCGCGCCCCCGATCCGGGCCTCGTTCAGGATCTCAGCCATCTGGTGCCGGGCGGCCTTCTCCTCGCCCTCGAAGACCGTCTCCGCTTCGTGCCGCGGCATCCCGTCCCACCCCATCGACTGCCTCAGGATCAGCGCCTTCATCGCGTCCTCCTCGCTCGGCGTGGCTCCCACGCTCGTCGAGGACATACACGCTCTGGGTAGTGAGAACATCAAGTCATATGGTGGAGAGTATCTGCGAGTTCTGGCGATTCTTGACCTGCCTCCCTCGTCGCGTACAGTTCCGCCCGCCGGCCGAGGCTCCCTCACTACCCTGATCCAGACCAATGGCTGCACCAAGTCCTCGGCCGGCGGACTTTCTTCGGAGCAGTGCCCGTGCCGCCGTATCACCGGGCACCTATCGCGGGTGGTTTCCGACCTTCCCCGGAATCACGATCGCCGTCGAAACCGAGCGATGCCGAGGCTCCTCCTTCGGATGCGGACGCCGTCCTCGCCACGCCCGAGCCGCCGTGCGATGACGGTGTCAGGCGCGGTGCCGAGGAGCCTGTCCTCGCGCCTTGTCCATGACCGAGGCGCCCGCGGGGAGTCGATGCCGAGCTTCCAGCGGCGCCTTGCCACCCCGGCTGCTGTGCATCCCGCGCGAGCAGCGACCTGGCCATCCGTGAGTTTCCCGAGCAGACGATCCAGCTGCGGGGTCCAGGAAACGCGGACTGACGGCTGTTTTCCCGCGATCCCCAAGCGTCGGCGGACGTACCTGACGGCGTGATAGTTGACCCGGAGTTTCCTGCTGGCCGCGGCATCGGTGAGCCGCCCGAGGATTGCTTGCTCACTTGGGGACCAGCGACGGGAACTGCGGCCGCGGCGCTTCCCCTCCTCGATGCGCTTTCGTACGACCGCCATGACCGTGATGTGGAAGCGCCGCGCCACTGCCCGGTCCGGCTGTGTGTCGAGGGCCTTCAGCATCCGCGGCGTCCACTTCACGGGTCGAGCGGCCGGCACAGCGGGTGGAATCCTGAGGGTGTTGCGCTTCGTCTGGACGAGCGTCGCTGACACGCCGAGCTTCTTGGCGAGGGCGGCGTCCGAGACTGTCCCGAGCTTCCGGAGGGCCCAGCTTGGCCAGCGGAACGCAGGTGTCGTGCCA
Source organism: Planctomycetia bacterium (assembly GCA_020849035.1). Taxonomy (GTDB): domain Bacteria; phylum Planctomycetota; class MHYJ01; order WSZJ01; family WSZJ01; genus WSZJ01. Next base: position 16,272 of record JADLHC010000054.1, on the reverse strand, counting down.
GGCTTGAACGGTGCAATCCCGAGAACCCGCCGCTTGTAGGAGACCGAACTCCGTCCGATTCCCAATTTCGCCGCCACGACAGAGTCGGGAGCGCGACCGAGGCGTGCCAGCATCCGTTTCGTCCACCGAACGTCTCCGCGTTGCTGCTGGAACGGAGGAAGTCGCCGCCTGCGCCGCTCGTCGGACACGGCGCGGATGCAAAGCCCTGCGCGCTTCCCGAGTTCACGGTCCGTGACTTGCCCGAGCAGCCGCGCGAGATGGGCCGGCCAGGGGAATGCGCTCGGGTGCCGTGGGACCTCTTCTCCGGGGGAGAGGGGAGCGTGGATGGAGTGCCGACGAGGCGAGAGCATCGAGGAAGATCCTACTCGAACGGTCGTTGCCAAGTCTCCGCGCCGACATCCGGACGATCAAGTCCGCGAGGGAGCATGCCTGTTGGGTTTCCTCACGGCGGGAAGCGGGGGGAGCAGGTCCGATACCTCTGCACCGGCTTGACGCGCTGCTGCGGCGAATTGAATCGCCCGCAGCAGGGGGTACTCCTCCGGAACCGCGTCGCGCATCGGATGTCGGAGTTCGACCTGCTCTCGAACCGCGCAGACGAAGTCCTGGATCAGCACGTAGCGGATGTCGCCTTGCCTCGAACTTGGAACGCTCGAGCGCGACCAGCTCGGCAGGCCATCCGAGTCAGCTTGGCGCGGCTCAGTTCGTCTGCGGAGACTCCGAGCATCTCGGCGTAGTGCCGCGAAGCTGACCCGAACTTGCGCTCGAAGCGTGAGAACCGAGCCCGCCACGTGAGGGCATCCATCGACGTTTCCAGGTGGACGAGGTCGCGCCCCCCCATTCGAACGGCAAGAACATCCGCCTCCCCCGCGAAGCCGCCTCTCGAACGGCGACCGAATTTCACGTTGGTTCGAACGAAGTAGCCGGCCAGCGAGAAGTACTCGGCGGCGAGCTGTTCAAGGAAGTTCATCGCGGTCGCGCTCCAAGAGTCACTGGTGGGCAGGATGCCACGGCGGCGCACGCGCTTCTACGTCTACAAAGCCGCCACCGCCTCCGCCACCCGCTCATCCGCCACCCGAGCGTAGACCAGCGTCGACGCCACGCTCCGGTGGTCCATCGCACGCTGAACGAGGAGAAGGTCCTTGGTCTTCGCGTAGAGCGCCGTCGCGAAGCTGTGGCGCAGCCCGTGGACGGTGAGGCGCCGCTCGATCCCGGCTGCGCGGAGGCGCTTCTGGACGATGACCTGCACTTGGCGCGACGAGAGGCGGCGGCGCTGGGCGGAGATGAACAGGGCGGGGGACGCGGACGCGAGGATGGCCTTGGCCGCGAGCCATGCTGCCAGTCGCTGCCGCACTGCGTCCGAGAGCGCCTTCCGCACCTCGCCGCCGCCTTTGAGCCGCCGGAGGTGCACCACGCGCTCATCGAGTCGCACGTCGGCATCATCCAGCGCGACGAGGCTGGCGAGGCGCATGCCCGTGCCCATGAGAAGCGCCAGGATCGCGGCGTCCCTGGCCCCTCGCCAGCCTTCGGCCTTAGCCAGTGTCTCCCGCAGCCGCTCGCGCTCGAGGTCGGAGAGCAGCTCCGGGACCCGGTGATCGCGGCGGTACTTCAGAACCCGGGCGGGGTTCGTCGCGACCACTCCGGCGTCCACGAGGTAGCGGAAGAACGCCCGCAGGCTCATCTTCACCTTGTCCACGCTCGCAGGCCGCTTCGGCCTGCCGTGCTCAGTGTGCGTCACGCAGCGCGCGGTCGCGAACCGGCAGAGGGTGGCGGCGCCGAGACGGTGGACGTCGTCGAGAATTCGCTCCGCCGCCAGCCACCCCCGGAACTCGCGGAGGTCCCGGAGGTAGCTGCTGATCGTGTGGACGCTGCGCTGGTTCGCGCGGAGCTGGGTCTCGAAGTCGCGGATCGCCTGGCCGAGCTTCATGGTCGCCTCCTTTCGTGGGAGGCGGATGTACGCTCAGCCGGCCACCTCTCAGCAAGTCCTATCCGCCGCGCCCAATTCCTTGCTGCGGTGCGGCCCCGCTGGTAACTCTGTCGCCGATCCCTTTGAGCGTCCCCGCACTGTGAATCCGACCGAGTTCATCGCGAAGTGGCGCCGGAACCGGCGGACTGAGAGGTCCGCGTGCCAGGAGCACTTCATCGACCTCTGCCGGCTGATCGGTCATCCGACGCCGGGGGAAGCGGACGCGGTGGGTGACCAGTTCACGTTCGAGCGCGAGGTCGCCCGGGCGCAGGGACGCGGATGGGCGGACGTCTGGAAGAAAGGCGTTTTCGCCTGGGAGTACAAGGGGCGGCACAAGGATTTGGACGCTGCCTACAGGCAGCTCCTGGGCTACCGCGAGGCCCTCCAGAATCCGCCGCTCCTGGTCGTTTCGGACATGATCCGGATCGTCATCCACACGAACTTCGTGAACGCCGTGTGCAAGACGATCGAGATCGACCTGCTGGAGCTCGACAAGCCGGAGAAGCTCCAGATCATCCGTGATCTCTTCTCTCGCCCCGATCGGCTCAAGCCTGAAGCGACCCGGCAGAAGGTCACTGCGGAGGCTGCGGAGCGCGTGGGCAGACTGGCTCATACGCTTCGCAAGCGCGGGCAGGACCCAGCTCTCGTCGCCCGTTTTCTCGACCGCGTGGTGTTTTGCATGTTCGCCGAGGACACCGGCCTCCTCGACGATTCGTTGTTCAGCAAGCTCGTGGAGAAGTGCCGCCACAAGCCGGAGCAGTTTGCGGACGCCCTGGCGTCGCTATTCAAGGCGATGGCGAAGGGCGGGCTTTTCGGAACTGACCAGATCCGCTGGTTCAACGGGCACCTGTTCACCGATGCTGCCGTCATTCCGCTGACGGAGGACGAGATCGAGGAGGTCTTCCAGGCGTCGCGTCTCGAGTGGAGCGACATCGACCCCTCGATCTTCGGGACCTTGTTCGAGCGAGGCCTGAACCCGGAGAAGCGCACCCAGTTCGGGGCGCACTACACCAGTGCGGAGGACATCGAGCGGCTGGTCGAGCCGGTGGTCATGAAGCCGCTGCGCCGCGAGTGGGAGGCGGTCCGGACGGAAGCGGAGGGGCTGCTCGCGAAGGCGGAGGAGCCGGGCTCCGCGACCAAAGCCGCGGTCAGGGCCCAGCTCAGGGCGAAGGAGAAGGCGGACGGTCTGATCGAGCGGTTCCTGCACCGGCTGGCAACGGTGACGGTCCTCGACCCCGCGTGCGGGTCGGGGAACTTCCTCTTCGTGACGCTGAAAAAGCTGAAGGACCTGGAGAAGGCCGTCCGCGTTTGGGCGATCGACCACGGCGGCGGCAACTTCATCCCGCGCGGTCACCCCCAGCAGCTCTTCGGGATCGAGCTCGACCCGTACAGCCACGAGCTGGCGCAGATGTCCATCTGGATCGGATTCCTCCAGTGGATGCACGCCAACGGGGAGGTCCTGGACAGGCAGCCGCTGCTCGACCCGCTCGGGAAGAACTTCCTGAACAGGGACGCCATCGTTGACCTGTCGGACCCGGAGAACTTCCGTGAGCCGCGCTGGCCGAAGGTCGACTTCATCGTCGGCAATCCGCCGTTCCTCGGGGGAAAGCTGTTGCGAAGCCAGCTCGGGGACAAGTACGTCGACGCCATGTTCAAGGTGTGGAAGGGCAGAGTGCCCGCGGAGGCGGACCTCTGCTGCTACTGGTTCGAGAAGGCGCGGGAGGCGCTGGCGAAGAAGGACTGCTCGCGGGCGGGGTTGCTGGCGACCCAGGGGATTCGCGGCGGCGCGAACCGGGAGGTTCTGAAGCGGATCAAGGAAGGCGGCGGCATCTTCTTCGCAGAGAGCGACCGCGAGTGGGTGCTCGACGGTGCAAACGTCCACATCAGCATGGTCGGTTTCGACGCGGGGGCCGACACGGAACGCCTCCTCGACGGGAAGCCGGTGAACGCGATCAACGCGAACCTCACCTCTTCGGCGGACGTCACCGCCGCGGAGGTCCTGCCGGAGAACCGCGGCATCGCCTTCATGGGCGACACGAAAGGAGGGGCGTTCGACATCGACGAAGAGACGGCCCGGGCCATGCTCGCCGCGCCGAACGCCCATGACGTTCCGAACTCAGACGTCGTGCGGCCCTGGGTAAACGGTCTCGACATCACGCGGCGGAACAGGCGAATGTGGATCGTAGACTTCGGCCTCAATCGGAATGAGAGCGATGCGGCGAAGTATGAGGTGCCCTTCAAGCACGTCGCGGATCGCGTCAGGCCCGAGCGCGAGAAGAACAAGCGGGAGTCCTACAGGCGCTTGTGGTGGCAGCACGTCGAGGCTCGGCCCGCGATGAACGCCGCCCTGAAACCGCTGGCGCGATTCCTGGTCACGGCCCGCGTTGCGAAGCACCGACTCTTCGCCTGGATCGAAGGGCCATCGCTGCCGGACTGCCAGCTCATCGCTTTCGCCAGAGCAGACGATTACTTCTTCGGCGCGCTGCACTCGCGCCTTCACGAGGTGTGGTCGCGCAGCCAAGCGACGCAGGTGCGCGAGAAGGAGAGCGGCACTCGGTACACGCCGACGACTTGCTTCGAGACCTTTCCCTTACCGTGGCCGCCGGGCAAGGAGCCAGAGGCGCACGCCGCCTGCCGCGCGATCTCGACCGCGGCCGCGGACCTGAACCGCCTGCGCCAGAACTGGCTGGAGCCGAAGGAGTGGATGAAGGAGGAGGTGCTGGAATTCGCCGCCTGCACCCAGGGGCCGTGGGCGCCTCTCGTCCGCAACGCCGGGCCGAACGGCATCGGAACAGCCCGGTACGTGCGGCTCGCGCTGGCAAAGCCCGAGTACGCTGCCGAGCTTCAGAGGCGCACGCTGACCGCGCTCTACAACGCGAAGCCCAAGTGGCTGGTGGACGCGCGCGCCGCCCTCGACGCGGCCGTCTTCGCCGCCTACGCGAAGGCGACTGGAGATGAGACCTGGAAGCCCAGCCTGTCGGATCAGGAGATCCTCGAACGACTCCTGCGGCTGAACCTCGCGCGACTCGGCTCGAAGCGGAAGTAGAGTCAATGCCCTCTCGGCGCCTCCTGAACGCCCGACTGCGCAGATCTCGCGCCGCGAAGGCCCGCAACGGCATCTGCTTGTGGTGCCCGCGTCCAGCCGATCACGGTCGCCTCTGCAGCGTGTGTGCGGCGAAATCGCGCGCTGCAAAACGGAAGAGGGCGGGCTGCCGTCCCTGGAAGCCCGGCCGTCGAGGCCGTCCGCCCGTCAACTCCGGGTACGTCTCAAGGCGGGGAGAGCCGGGCTGTTGCGTCCGGTGCGGCAAGAGGCCGATTTCCGGCAGGCGTTGCTCCGCCTGCATCGAAAAGCAGAAGGAATGGTACAGGGAGCGCACCCGGGCGGCGCGAGGCCGATCGCCTCGGTGGTTGAAGGCCCGGCCCGTGCCAGGTCCCGGGAAACCGCCCGTGGGTGGATGAGTTCGGTGGTTTGGTTCGCGCGAAGGCGCCGCTCGCTCCGAGACTGCGGCGAATCCGAGGTCTCAGGCGGGTCTAACTCAGAGAGTTCAGATGCATCAATGTGTTCATAAGTTGTGAAACATCATTCAACCGCGGTTTCCGATTGTTTTCGGTCCCTGCACGATTTTTCTTGCGGCGGTCCGGTTGCCTTGTGTTCGATTCGCCCGTTCGCAGGGAGAGGTGGGAGGAGTGGTGGTCGAATCTCTGAAGGCGAAATCTCAGTCGCCTGAGCCGCGCTGGCCGTGGCTCGCCCCGGCGACTTGTGTTGCAGCCATCCTCATCATGGCGGGGATGCTGGCGTTTGGGAGTGCGGAGCGCCCTGCCGCGTCGGCAGTCGACGCGCTGGACCAAGCGAGGATCGCGCAGGCCAACGGGCGACTCGAAGACGCAGAGAGAGGTGCACGCCGTCTCCTTGGCGCGGCCTCCACGCGGGCGGACGCGCGAGTTCTCCTGGGGCAGATACTCCTTGAGCGATCGAAGGCAGCCGAAGCAAAGGACGAATTCGAGGTCGTCGTGAAGGCTGACGCCTCGAACTTTGAAGCTGCGCTCGGGTTGGCCCGCGCCCTTGAACGCCTCGGCCAGGGGGCGCCCGCCCTCTTCCAGTACGCGCGCGCCGCCCACCTCCGGGAGTCCGATTCCCGTCCGTGGCGCGAGCTGGGCCTCGCCGCCGAGCGGATCGGCGATGATCCGCAGGCGATCGATGCCCTTCGGCGCTCGCTCGCGCTCGCCCCCGACCAGCCGGACCTCTCGAACCTCCTCGCGCGGCTCGAGGCGCGGCAGAATGAATGGGAGTCCGGCGGCGTGGCAACGATGAGGCACCGCGCGGTCAATCCGGAGGACTTTCTTCCCAAGTCACCGGTTCCGGACCCGAACGACTGGCTGCCGAAGCCGGCGGGGAAGCCTCGATGAGCGGAAGAAATTCCTGGAAGGTTGCGGCCCTGGTCGCGCTCGCGGCGCTCCTGGCTGTCTTCACAGCGCCTGTGATTCGCGCGCGGCTGGCGGGGAACCAGGGTGACGAGGAGGCAAGTGGCGCTTCATCTGGGAGCGATCAGGGGGCGTCACCGACCGCGAATGGCCGCGGCGGCGGATCGTCGATGTCACCCTCTGCGGATGCGTCGGCCGGCTCCTTCTCCGCGTCCGGGAAGCCGGATCTCCGCCCCGAGAGCCCGGAAGAACGGGAGCGGAAGGCGAAGGTCGCCCGCGCGATGGACCTCTCCACGATTCGCGGCCTGATCACGACTCTCAAGACGTCCGCCGTGGATGAGAATACGGCCATCCAGTCTTCCACGCTTCAGGCTTTGAAGCGGTACGGCGCGACCGCCCGTCCGCTGATTGAGGACGAACTTGCCCAGGCGAAGGACGACAGAGTGCGTCAGTCGCTCGAGCAGGCACTTCGTGGCACCAATTGAGGCGCTGTCGAACATGAGAATCACTTCGCCCTTCCGCTGGTTCCTGGCGGCCTGCCTGCTTTCCCTCGCGAGCCTCTCGTCTGCGCAGGCGACCGACGAGCGCATTCCCCAGCGAGACGCGAACCAGGAGTACCCTCGGTGGCTGGCGCAGATCCGCGTGGACGGCCTCTACAAGGCGAGCCAGTTCGTGTCCGCGCCCTCGGCAGTCGTCGCGGCCAATATGCCCTCCATCGCCGTTGATTCAAAGAACGTTGTCCATATTGTCTATTCCGGATACGACGAGGCCGCCCACGTCGCCTCGTTGCCGGGAGGCGCCCCGCCCCGCGAGATCTTCTACACCCACAATCGGTTCAAGGACCGCCGCTCGAACTCCTGGTCTCCGCCGATCAAGCTCGCGGTGACCCCGAAGGACTCGGTCTGGCCGGACATTGCTGTTGGGACGGACGACAAGGTCCACGTCGTCTGGTGCGAGTACGTGGAGTCGTCCCCGACCATTGCGTACACCACGATCACCTACACGGACGCGGACGGCGTCTTCGTCGATACGATGTCCGGCGTCGGTCTCGACAGCCACGTGACGCCCGCTATCGCGCTCGACCCGGCAAACGGCCGCCACATCGTCGCGAAGCACGCGCTGGCGAGTCCGCCGCACGTCTCCTACACCTACGGCGCGGCAGGCGGCTCTTTCACCGGCTCGGAGAAGATCGAGGGTTCGGATAACCCCCGGTTTCCCCGGATCGACTACAACAAGGCGATTGGCGCCCCGGATGTTGTCTGGGTGAACGAAGGGTTCAAGATCGCCAAGTACGCGCGCCGTACCAGCAGCGGCTGGACTTCCCCCGTCGACGTTTCCGACACGGGCGTCGGAATGGCCGACATCGCTTGCTTCGACATCGAGACGCACTTCACCTGGGACCGGTTGGAAGCGCCGGTCAAAGTCCAGTACCGCAAGGTCGTCGGCGCTGGGTCGTCGGCCACGCTCTCCCCCATTGAGAACGTGAACGACTTCGGCGGATACATGCCGAAGATCGTCATGGACACGCGGGATCAACCGCACATCGTCTGGCGCGGCGGCGGCGTTGGGCTCTCCTACGCCTGCAAGAAGCACAGGAGCGATGGGGACTATTGGGGCCGGCAGGAGCCCATCGGCAATGTCAACAGGACGCCGTTCGGACGGGTCGAGATCTGCATCAACCGGAACGACAACGTCTACCTGACGTTCGACAACTACGACGAGAGCAGCAGCATCGAAGTGAAGCCGCCCTACATCGGTATCCCCGACGGCGGCGGCTTCGGTGTCGATGGAACCCAGATCCCCTATTTCTACAATCCCTGGCCCGGAGGAATCACGAGCGGCTACTCGTGGCAGACTACGGAGTACCCGGGAGGGACCACCCCCGAGCCAACGAAGCGGGGAGCCACCTTCTTCTCGAAGATGATCGAGTTCGACCTGGGCGACCAGGACATGTACGGAATGGTGTGGGCCGGCCCGGGCACGCTCGTCAACTCAACGAACGGGAATGCCGCCTTCGACCTGCTGCTGTTCGCCGCCCGAGGCGTCGGGTTCCCGCCCGCTGCTCTCCTCGCATACAACTCCATGGAGTGGGACTCCGGGTTCATGGCGCAGGGATGGCGGCTCAACTATCAGATCGTGGGCACAAAGCACGAAGACGGGATCGTCTCGATTCAGATGGGAGACGGCCGGACGATTCAATTCGTGCCGGGTGGAGACCTGACGGTCTTCCCGCAGCCCGAGTTCGGTGAGTTCTCCCGGATTCAGGGGATGACCAGGTTCACGAAAGGCGGAATCCAGTACACCTTCGACTTCGACACGGGGAAGTTGATCAGCGTCGAGGACACCAACGGCAATACGCTGAATCTCGCCTACGACCTGAACCTGCAAGGCAAGAAAGGGCTGCTGAGCAGCATCGAGGACTCCTCCTCGCGTTCCGTCTCGTTCTCACACACCGACGGGCGCCTCACCTCGATCACCGACCCCGCAGGGCACACGTACACCCTGACCTACACGGGAAAGCTGCTGACCTCGGTGACTCTCAATGGTCCTCCCGCGGTGACGTGGTCTTTCCAGTACGCTGCCGGCGGAAACCTGAACATGCTCGCCACGGTCGAGACCCCGAACGGCAACACAACCGGGTTCGACTACTACGCGGACCATCGCTTCAAGAAGTCCACGGACCCGCAGGCGAAGGTGGGCAGCATCGAGTACTCCTCGCCCGCCACCTACGGGGCCGGACCGTTCTCGGCGACAGTCAAGGATCGCCGCGCGAATTCGACGACGCTGGAGACTCAGTACAAGCGATCGGTCGTCGACAAGGTGACCGACCCGATGGGAAAGAGTATCACCCGCACTTTCGACGGCATCTATCGAAACATGACGGGGCACACAGACAGGGAGGGGAACGTCACGTCCTTTGGGTATGGGTCTGACGGAAACGTCCACGATCTGCTTCTCGAGGTCAAGGAGCCGGACGCAAATTCAGGTGCCGGAGGAGGGGCGACTACGCCAACCGCGAAGTTCACTTACTCGCACGGCATCTTCAAGGTCGTCGCTGTCGAGGATGCGACCGGCGCGAAGGTGAAGTACCACTTTGACAACCTGAGCAGTTACCCCGCTGAGCCCAACCTGAACGTTTTCGGTGGAGGGAACCCGACGCAGATCGTGTATCCGGACGTAGCGGGACAGGGGGTCGCGCTCGAGGAGATGGTTTGGGACTCGCAGGGGCGAATGACTTCGCACAAGTCTCCGAGGAACGTCGCGAGCGGAGGGGCGACCTCCTTTCTCTACGGCGACCCGATCACCGGGCTCGTGACGTCCGTGACTCGGCCGCTTCACACGACGCCGGAGAGCTTCTCGTACGACGTCATGGGCCTCCTGACCTCGCACACGCTGGCGAACGGCGGCACGGAGACCTTCGAGTACGACGGCCTCTACCGGATCAAGATGGCGACTGAGCCGGCCGGAGACGCCGCGGCGACGACCTCGTACGTCTTCGACTTGAATTCGAACCTCAAGGAGGTCCACTCGCCGGGCGGCGCGATGTCGACCGGCACGTACGATTCGCTCGACCGGTTGACAGATTCCTCTTCGCTCGTGGCTGGCCTCACCAGCATTTCGCGGAGCTACGACTTCGACGAGGAAGGGAACGTGCTGTCCTCGACCGACCCGAATGGCCACGTTGTCTCCGCGACGTACGACGCGCTGAACCGCGTCAGCACGCAGACGATGCCCGGGGGCGCAGGCGGAGCAGACGTGACGACGTCGTTCGCGTACGACGGGGAAGGGCGCGTCCTGTCGCGGACGACAGGGGGCGTGACCTACAGCGCAACCTACACGGCGCGCGGCACGCCACTCACGACGACCAACCCCAACTTCCCGGACGAGTCCGACGAGACGACGTACACAGACGACGGCCGCGTCCTGAAGTCGATCCACAAGGTCGCGGGCGTGCCGAAGTACGGCCAGAAGAACACCTACGACGAGCGCCGCCGCCTGATCGCTACTACCCGGATCACGGATTTCGACCTGGAGACCGGACCGACGACGACCTTCACCCTGGACGTGAACGGTAACGTCGTGAAGGTCACGGACCCAGAGGGGAGATTCAGCGAGACCGAATACGACCTCGCGGACCGCCTGCTGCGCACGAAGGACGGCACGGGCCAGATCCTCTCGGAAATCGCCTACAACGACAGCGACCTCCAGACGTCGATCATGGTCGCGGACCCGATGGGCGGCGCGCTCGTCCTCGACCGCTCGTTCACGTACAACGCGCGGAACCAGCTCAAGACCAGCACCGACTTCTTCGGCGCGGTCACGTCGTTCCTCTACGACGCCCGAGGCAATCTCGTCCGCCGCGATCTGCCGACGATTTCGGACGGCCAAGTCTGCTTCGACACCTTCGAGTACGACCTGCTGAACCGGCTGACGAAGGAGACCCGGAACGAAGGGACGGCGGACGCGATTTCCATCTCGTACGGCTACGACTCCGCCGGCAACCGCACGTCGATGACGGATGCGCGAGGCTTCGTCTACAGCTACGTCTTCGACGACTCGAACCGGATGATCGAGCGGCACTATCCGAACATCGGCGCAGAGACGTTCGTCGAGTCCTGGACCTACGATGACCGCGGCAACGTGGCCACCTACACGGACTGCGCGGGCAAGGTTACGACCTGGACGTACGACCTGAAGAATCGGCCGCTGACCGAGACTCACGTGAAGTCGAGCGTTACGCTGGCGAACATCGTCCGGGTTTACGACGGGTCGAACAACCTCGTCTCCGTCACAGACACCGTCTCGAAGATCCGAATCTCCTTCACCGACGACAGCGACGCGCCCGCGTATGACGCGCTGACCCGTCTAACGCAAGTGCGGTGGTTCCTAGAGGTCGGGACGCCGGACGAAGTAATTTGGAAGGGAGTCAAGTACCAGAACCCGGACGGCACGCCCGGCTACGATGCGGCCTCGAACCTCGTCAGCATGATCGACCCCGAGGGGAACCACTTCAAGTACACATACAACTCGAACTCGCTGCTTAACAAGGTGAAGCGAAAGGCGCCTGGCGGGACGATGGAAGTCATTGCGGACTTCAATTACCGCCCCAATCACCTAAAGAAGTCCGTCACCTACATCGGCGGCACGGAAACGACCTGGAAGTACGATGAGAAGTCGCGCGTGACGTCGATCCAGTCGCTCGCGCCCGATACGGTGACCGTCCTCTCGCACTTCAAGTATGACTACGACGCGAAAGACCGCCGCGCAAAGGCGCATCTCGTCCACCTCGGCGCGGACATCGACTATGACTACGACCCGCACGATCGGCTGACGGGCGAGAAGTGGAAGAACGCCTATCTTAGAAACGCTAAGTGGACCTATGACGCCGCGGGGAACCGCGCCACTCAGAAGGTCGACGGCCTTCTCACGAGCTACTCCTACGACGCGCAGAACCGGCTTACGAGCGAGACGAAGTCCGGCGTCACGACGAGCTACGTGAATGACCGGAACGGGAATCGGACGAAGAAGACCGTTGGGACTGCGACTGAGGAGAACTACGGCTTCGATTACATGAACCGGATCTCCGCGTACGCGAAGAGCCCAATCGGACTGCCGGCGACGACGAGCTTCCAGTACCTCTTCACGCCGACGGCGGAGCGCATTGCGAAGATCGACCTCTTGAGCCCCGCGGCGAATGAGCAGTGGGTCATGAGCGACGGAGCGGACGTGACTGCGGACTACACTCGGACGACTGGGACATCGGTGTACACGCTCGAACGGACGTACGCGAACGGCAGAGCGATCGACTCGAAGCTCGCACGGTTCGACAATCCGGGCGATGTCACGTACCTGTACCTCGGGGACGCGCTCGGAACGGTGCATCAGGAAGCCACGACGACAGGGACGGTAGTTCGGCAGGACCTGACAACGGCCTGGGGCGAGGCCCATCCGGGGTACACGCCCGTCTCGACCGTGAGTGACCGGTACGGCTTCACAGGGCGCGAGAACGACAACGAGTCGGGGCTCATGCACTACAGGGCGCGGAGCTACGACCCCGCGACCGGACGATTCACAAGCCGCGATCCCGTTTTCCATGCGAATCTCTACGCTTACACTCGAAATAGCCCCACCAACGCCATCGATCCAACCGGTCAACTCGACAGCGAAGAACTGGCGGCCCTCAACGAAATGAGAGAGGAGTCTCGCGAAGTCGATCCGGTTCTCTCAGAAACGTATGACTCTTACATTCACCTGGAAGACATTAGGATTGCGAGATCCAGCGACTCTGCCGCAGTCGAAAGGGCCATTAGCACTCTGGAGCAGAATATTATTACGCGCAATGAAACTCCTCGACTTTCAAGTCCCGATGACATCATCAGGGCATATCAAGAGGCTGTAGGCAGGATCCCGGATGTAGTCGCCAGCGGAGCCGCGTTGGCACTCTCCGAAGATCCTTTTGACGCGGAAGAGTTCTTAGAGGCGATGTCCGGAGGAAAGTACAAGTCAACCGAGGATTTGACGGACGAAGTTGTTGAGGAATTGTCTGAACTGACGGACAAGGCTAAAGGCGGAGGTCTGCTTCCAGGGTCAAATCCATATCTTGTCGCGGTAAGGGCCAGATTTGGCACCGGAGCAACGGGAAAGTCGTCGCTGAAGAGTTTCCTGCGGGCGGTACGGGCAGCCTCCAGTGTGAAGGCCAAGATCAAGGTCGATATGTCGGAAGCACCCGCCCTCAGCAAGACCGTAAAGGGAATTCCTCGCAATGGTCCCTGGTTTTGGCGACGGGTGCTCAAGAGTAATCCCGAAATGTTTAGCAAGGGCAATAAGTTTAGGATTAACCACTCGCATTCTCCGAAGGTGGATGAGGTCTGGATTCAGCACAATCCAGAGCACGCTCCTTACAAGGGCGACAAACTGATCCATCACCACATCAAGCAGGGCAAGCTCGCAACACCGCTTCCGCAGCAGGTACATCGTCAAGGTCATGGAGTACTCCATGACCTAGGCAAGTGAGGGTAACGGAGAATGACTGCGGATGAATTCCTGAAGGTGCTGGAGGCAAATGCGCCGACGCTTCAGGACTTGATGAAGCAGGGCCTCGAGAAGTCAGAGGCCCTAGAGTTCCTGAAGGAAATGACCCCTGTCCGTCGTCGTGGACGTAAGGAGCAGTCGGACCCGCTGCTGGCATTGCTTGCCGAGTGCGATGTTCGGACTCTTGGCCTCGGGTGGCTTGACCTCGATGCGCGACCGAGAGAGTATAAGTCTTTCGTGGTCGTCGGGACCTCGGATGGCATGCTGCTCGCCATCAGTAGACCGAGTGGTCAGATTGTGCTCCTTGATGACCAGACAGGTCGCGAAGTCATGAAATGCGCGAGAGATTCGTCGAGCTTCTTGGACGCGTTGTCTCACTGGGTGATTCACAATAGGCGAGGGATGCGAGATGCCCGATGTGAGCGGTCTTCATCTAAAGCGAAGAACGCGCAAGAGTGCGGGGCATTGGCTGGAGGACGACCCTTTGCAAGGTTCTTCAGGATGATGCACAGTTTGTAGGCGACGAATGAAAGTGGAGTCTAGATTTCGCCAAGAGTCAGGTGATCCGTAGAAGGACGATCGAGGACCGCACTTAGGGAGATGTCAAATGCCGCTCAGGCTGGTCGGGTTGGTATTCTCGGTGTGCATCACCATCACCCTGTTGGCCGATCCAGGCGACACGCCCCGCCCACTCGACGGAGGGGACCGGTCGGAAGAGCTTCGAGATCACCTCATCAAGGGGTTCGAGTTGAAGCGATCTGGCCAAACAGAACGCTGGCAGGCATTTCTCCGGACGTTCGTAATGCCCAAGCCTGCCGAGTGGTTCCAACATGTCTTCGGTGAGGAGACCGGACGACGTCTCTCGACGGCGTTTGCGAGGAAAGTGGACGGGATTGCTGAAGCTGTCGACCGCCGTTGCCAAGTTCCTCCCAAGGGGGAACTCTCGATCAGAATTACGCGCATCCAGGTGGACAATCAAGAGGGTAACCGCTTCGAGCGTTCAATCGTAACCGCAATGTGCTCTAAGGAGTCCTTGTACCGCGCCGAGGGTTGGTCCGAATCCGAAGGATCTTGGTTGTTTCTCGATGGAATCGTGTATGCCAATGGCGGATTCCGATTGCCGGATGTGCTTCGGGAGGCCATGGCCCCGGTGGACCGCTGCGCTGAAAGACTTGCACAGATAGAAGTCTACTTGGCGCTGTTTGAATCCAAATTCGCTCGGTATCCCATCGACTTCTCGGAGATCCAGCGCCCAGACATGCTGACCGAGGAGCGCGTGCTCCGGTGCACTGCCCAGGACGACGCGGCCGACGGATTCCAATACTTCTACCCGTTCCTAGAGTCCTCCACGCCTCCGACCGCAATTGTGGCATGGGACAAGACGCCGCACCCCGGGAACGTGAGAAATGTCCTGACATTCGCAGGCAAGGTGGACCTGATGGCCGAAGAAGATTTTGAGAAAGCGCTCGCCCTGCAGCGCAAGTCATCCGTCGAGGGATTGAAGAAGGAACTAGCGAAGAATCAGGAGTGGAGCGTTTCCGTGCGGGAGAAGTCACCTCCGCGCGAACTGCGTAGGTCCGTGCTGGTGAGCCTGTTGAGGTCTTGCGAAGGGGAGGCGGACAAGTAGTTTGATCGTGGGGTCTGTGGCGGCCCAGGAACTGCTCGCGGGGCAGGGAAGGGGGTTTCGGGAAAGTCGGATGACGCAGTTGGCGTGAACGCGGGTCGTGTAGTAGCCTGTAGTAGCCCACTTGGACCGTGTGAGGGAAAAGTTGGGTGAGTCAAGAATCACGGAGGGTTCGCTGGAGATAGGGCAGGCGACTTGATCAACGGACGACGGGCAGTCGGAGGGTCGGTTCGGTGAGCGAGATGGCTCGCGAGGGGCTTTCAAGAGACACGGGTAGCGCGATGACCGCGCGCGCCTTGTCGCCGTCGCTACGACGCGAGCTTGCGGAGCCGGTAGACGGGCATGCAGGGCTGGTCGTGCATGTCGCGTCGTTCGAGGACGAACTTATCGCCGGGCTTCACGGTTCGTCGTCGTCGCCGCGGTCGGCGCTTCTCGACGTCGTTCGGGGTTCGGCCCTCGACGCCGGCGTGCACTCTCGCCGTGTTGTACCAGTCGATCCACATCTGGAGTCGCTGGTTGAGGAGCCGCTCGGTGGCAAAGCAGAGGAGCGCGGTCGCCCACTCGGCCTTAAGGCTGCGCCAGAATCGTTCGAGGCGTCCGATGCTTTTCGGGGACCCGACTGCTCCGTGTCGCCAGCGGATGCCGTGGCGCTTGCAGGCCTTCTTGAAACGGCGGCTGGTGAACTGCGTCCCGCAGTCGGTGATCATGTGATCGGGAGCGACGCCTGCGTTCCGGATGGCCGCCCCGAGGAGCCTGCAGGTCCACTTCGCGTCCGGCTCTCCGCGGCAGAGGGCGATGGCGACGATCTTCCTGGAGAAGGAGTCGAGGACGGCACCCACGCGGACGGGGAAGAAGCCGACGATCATGGAGACGGTACTGAAGTCCATGAGCCAAACGTGATGCGGCCGCTTCGGGTTGATGCCGCGCGGCACGCGGCGGGACTTCACGGCGACGACGGGCGGCCTGGGCCTGGCGGGCTCGCGGCGAAGGTGTCGCTGGACCGTGGTGCGCGCGGCCTCGAGCCCGAGCTTCGCCAGGACGTGCGAGATGCGCTGGCTGCCCCAGTGCGGGTGGGCGCGACGGAGCAAGCGGGCGACTTCGCGGACGAGGTCGCGGAACCGGGTGAGCGGGCCGAGGGTGGTGACGAGCGTGGTGCGGCCTCGGTCCACGGCCCTCTTCCAGCGGGCGATCGTCTCGGGATCGACGAGAAAGAACCGCGCGAGGCGGCGGG
>JADLHC010000053.1 GCA_020849035.1 Planctomycetia bacterium | reverse complement strand
GTGTCGCGGGCGACGTCCGCGAACGGCTCGCAAACGGCGTCTGCCGCGACCTCGGCATCGCGCCCCGGAACTTCCTCTTCTGCGCCACGCACAACCACTCCGGCCCCGGCGCTCTCTCGAAAAACCCGCTGATCCAGGCCGCGGCGGGAAAGTACGACGACGAGCTGTACAGGGACGTGCTGGGGCGGCTGGAGAAGTGCCTGCGCGCGGCCGACGCCGCGCTCGTGCCGGCGACGCTGGCGACGGGGCGCGCGCGCTTCGACAACCTCAGCCGCAACCGCGCCGTGAGCGGCGGGCCGGTGGACGCGGACGGGGCGGTGGCCGTGGTGCGCGCGGAGGACGGGCGGGTGCTCGGGACGTTCGTGGACTTCGCGGCGCACCCGACGGTTCTCGGCTCGGAGAACATGCTCGTCAGCGCGGACTGGCCGGGAGCGATGTGCGCCGCGATGGAGAAAGCGTTCGAGGGCTCGGTCGCGATCTTCCTGAACGGCGCGGAGGGGGACCAGTCCCCCGCGGCGCCCGACGGGAAGGACGACTGGGAGCGCGCGGAGAAGATGGGGGCGGCGGTGGCGGAGATCGCGCTCGCGGCGATCGGGAAGCTGGAGAAGGGCAGCGCCGGGGCGCTGGTGCGCGGCCGGGCGGAGGAGTTCGACCTGCCGCCGACGGCGTTCCAGGGGGACTGGCCGGACCGGGTCGTGGTCCAGGTGTTCGACCTCGGCAGCCTGCGGCTGCTGTGCTTCCCCGGCGAGCCCTGCGTCGCGATCGGCCGCGCGGCGATCGAGCTCGCGGCGGAGGAGGGCCGGATCGTCGCGGTCGTCGCCTGCGCGAACGACCACCTCGGCTACTTCGTCCCCGAGGACTACTACCTCAGGGGCGGCTACGAGTCGACGCTGTGCTTCATCGGGCCGCGCTGCGGCGCATGGTTCCTCGCGTGCTTCCGGGAGCTGCTCGGGATGAAGCCGCAGGTACCGCCGGTGCCGGACGTCCGCACGGAGTCCCTCACGGGCTTCAAGCAGGTCGTCGCGCGCGGCACGCCCTACGAGATCGGGCTCGGCCACGGCCGCGCGCTCTCGAGGGAGATCCGGCAGCACAGCGCCTTCTGGCGCGCGCAGATGACGGGCATGGCCGGCGTCCTCCCGGTGCGCTCCATGCTCCCCTTTCCCGACACCGTGGACCCCGCGCCCCTTCTCTATCCGCTGCTCGCGGTCCGCTGCCGCCTCCTCCTGCGCGAGTGCGAGCCGGCGCTGGTCGAGGAGATGCGCGGCGTCGCGGACGGCGCGGGCGTCTCGTTCGACGAGATCGCGTTCCTGAACACCTGGGTCGCGGTTGCGGACCAGACCGACCCGACCGCGCTCTTCCGCCTCAAGCCCGGCTGCGCCACCGCCGCCGCAGGGACCCTCCTCGCCCACAACGCCGACTGGCCCCCGGGAAAGGACTTCCCGCGCGTCGCGGCGCTCGTCGTCGCGGTCCCGAAGGAAGGGCGCCCGGTCGCGATGATGACGCTGGCGGGGTGCGTCGGCGCCCCGCTCGCGATGAACGCCGACGGCGTCGGCCTCGCCGTCGACTCCCTTCCCGCCCCCGACGACACCGGCCTCGACGGCGTCCCCGTGTGGCTCGCGGCGCGCGCCGCCCTCCAGTTCAACACGATCGCGGCGGACGTCGCGGAAGCGCTCGAGCTGTCGCCCGGCACGGCGGGGTACCTCGTCACGATCATCGACCCGAAGGAAACCGTCCGCCTGCAGGTCTCCGCGACGCACAGCGAGCGCGACCCCGCCGATCCGCGGCCGCCGCCGAAGAAGGACCGGAAGCGCCGCAGGGCCGTCGCGGACTGGCTGGTGAAGAACGCCCAGCCGAAGGCCGAGGACCTCCGGGCGCTGTTCGGCACCCGGGACGCCGGCGTGCTGGCCGACGTCACGCGGGCCAGCGTCGTGATGAACGTGAAGGCCCGGCGCTGGTGGATCGCGGCCGGGCCCGGAGAGAAGATCGAGGAGGAGGGCTACACGCCCGTGGATGTCGGGGACCTGCTGCGGCGGTAGCCGCTACCGCAGCTCGCTCTTCCGGAACACGCTCGCCAGCTTCACGCCCATCTTCTCGAGCGTCTCCTTCCCGCCCTCCTCGCGGTCCACGAGCGCGACGGCGAGCAGGATTTCGGCGCCGACCTCCTCTCGAAGCCGCTCGATGGCCGTCACCGTCGAGCCGCCCGTCGTGACGACGTCGTCCACGACCACGACCTTCGCCCCGCGCGGCAGCTCGGGCCCCTCGATCGACCGCTTCGCCCCGTGCGCCTTCGCTTCCTTGCGCACGATGAACGCGTTGATCGGCGCGCCCTCGCGGGCGCTCTCGATGGCGACGCCGGCGGCGATCGGGTCGGCGCCGAGCGTCAGCCCGCCGACGGCCTGCGGCTTGAGCGGGCGGATGATCTCGAGCATCGCCTTCGACGTCAGCAGGAGCCCGCGTGCGTTCAGCGTCACCAGCCGGCAGTCGATGTAGAAGTCGGACTTCTTCCCGGAGGACAGCGTGAAGTCGCCGAACTTGACGACGGACTTCACGATGGACAGCAGTTCCGCGCGGTCGCTCATCTAGAAGAACCTCCCTTTGCCGAACTTGTACGCCGCGAACGCGGCGATCGCGAGGATCGCGAGGACGATCAGTTTCTGCACCATGCCCCCGCTCGCGGCCTTGCTTCCGCTCTTGCGCGGCGGCTGCGGCGGCGCCTGGGGCTGCTGGGGCGCCCCGCCCCCGCCGCCCCCTCCGCCCCCGGCCACCTGGGCGTTCGGGTCGGGGATTTCCTGCGTGAAATGGCACCCCTGGCACTGCGCCGTCTTGCCCGGCCGCGTGAAGTTCGCCTGGATGTCCCGGCCGCACCGTTTGCAGCGGAATTCGACGCGCATGGCTCCTCCGTTCGCTGATCCGCCCGCATTCCACCAGCGGGCGGAGCGGAGGTCAATTCCGCGACGACGGCCGGTCGAGCACCTCCAGCCCCATGTGCTTCTCCACGAACGACTCCACGCGGTCCTCCGGCTGCCCGAATTCCGCCGCCAGCAGGGAGACGATGAGGCGCCGGGCGACCCGGTCCTCAAGCGACGAGCGCTGGATCGCGTCGATCACCTCCCGGTTCGCGGCGGCGCGGTCCAGGAACCGCAGGAACAGGTCCGGGTGGTAGTTCGCCGAAGTCTCGAACTCCGACTTCATCCCGCTCCCCGCCCACGCGTACGGCAGCCGTCCGTCCGGGTCGCACACCAGCGCGTTCACGAACCCGAGCTTCGAGAACGGCCACGCGTCGTACCCCCACCGCCACGGCGCCAGCGCCCTCACGCCCTCCGGCCACCCGTCGTCCGTGATGTTCACCGTGACGCTCACGTACTCCGCGTTCAGCCTCGCGATCACCGCGTCCTGCGAGAGCACCCGGCTCCGCAGCAGCCGTCCGCCGAGTCAGCAGTGCTCGGCGTTCTTCTCCCCGCCCTTGTTCACCACCAGCATCGCGAAGATCGGCCTCCCCGTCCGCCGCGCCTCCGCCTGCGCCGCCGCGAACGACGGCTGCCAGTCGATCCGCTCCCACAGCCGCTGCGACTCGTTCGCCAGCGACTCGTCCACGACCCGCTGCTCCTTCGGCGAGAGCCCGCACCCCGCCACCAGCGTCAGGGCGAGAATCCACCTCCTCCTCATCCCGACCTCCTTCGCCATCGGACCGCACCCCTGCCCCGTCCCGCTCCCGCCGAGCCCCGCCCGCTCACCGCGATTCCACCACCGGAAAAGCGGACAGCCCACCAAGCGCAGGGGGTTGACACTTGGTGAGCTGCCGCTCCAGGTTGGGCACACGCCCTGGGCCGGGCCACACACCCGACCCCTGTAAGTTGTCTTTGGGTTCAACTCCTCGCACTGTTCCCGTTTCCGTTCGTTGCGACCTCGTTCCCGTGCGTCGCGGGGATGTATCGCAATCCCGATGCCAGTCACGCGAAGTCGCAAGTCACCGCGCTGACATAACTTACGAATTCAGCGCACACAGCCACACTGTCCCGTTTCCGGGACACCCGAGGACAACCCCACGAGCTACTCCCAGTTAACCCTTCAGCCCACCCTCCACCCGCGCCGAAGAACTCCCGGAGTTTCGCAACCCCACGGCGAGGAGAGGCGCTATGAGCAAGAAAGACGGCCTGGAAATCTTCGAGCTCTTCAGAAACGGCTCCAGCAAGTCCGCGACCGCCGAGCCCCCACCGGCACCCAAGGAGCGCCCGACCACCGTGCGCCCCGCCCCGGCCCCGGTCCCCCCGACCGTCGCGGCGCCGGCACCGTCCGCCCCCAAGTCGGGCCCCGGCGACACCGTCATCTCGATGAAGCTGAACACCGCCCTCGTCGGGCTCATGGTCGGCACCGCCTGCCTGTTCGGGTGCTTCGCCCTCGGCGTCCAGTACGAGCGCCGCCACCGCGGCTCCGACGCCGCGCCCCAGGAGTCGGCCCAGTCTCCCGAAACGCTCCCCACCGCTTCCCTCCCCGCCATCGCCCGCGAAACCCGCCGCGAAACGCCGGCCGCCGAACCCGCCCCTGTCGCAGGAACCACCGAAAGCCGCCCGACGCCCGTCGCCGAGCCGAAAAAGGGCTACACCCTGCAGCTGATGAGCTACGGGCCGGACCAGGAGTCCATCGCGCAGCGGATGGTGAAGCGCGTCCGCGAGAACAAGGGCGAGGAGGCCTCGGTCCTCCGTGACAAGAACGGGAACTTCATCGTGATAGCGGGCTTCGTCGAGAAGCAGTCCGGCGCCGAGGCGGACGCGGTCGTCGCGAAGTACCGCTCCGTGTCGAACCGCCTCAACATGACGTTCAACCTCGACTGGATCCCGGCGACGAAGTAGCCGGGCGGGCTGGAGACGAATTCGGGGAGGGGTCCTTGAAGACGTCCGCGGAGTGCCTGCCGTGCGTCCTGAACCGCGTCCTCGAGACGGCGGGGAAAGTCACTGCGGATCCGTGGCTGCACAAGAAGGTCATGCTTGAGGTCGCTTCCGCGATCGTCTCCGGGCAGATCGAGTTCGACCGTTCGCCGGCGGAGGTGACGAGCGAGGCGATCCTGAGGGCGTGTTCGATCCTGAACGCGGACCCGTTCGCCGACGAGCGCCGCCGCATGAACGAGGCGATGCTGGCGGTGTTGCCGGGGCTGACGGCGGCCCTGCGCACTCACCCTTCTCCGATCGTCGCGGCCGGGCGCCTCGCCGCAATCTGCAACGACACCGCGATCTACTCCCGCCCGATCGACCCTGCGGGTCTCGTCTCCGGGGCGCTCGCGCGCCCCTTCGCCGTCGACGACTTCGCCCGGCTCGAGACGGAGCTCGGGCCCGCAAAGCGCGTCCTCTACGTCCTCGACAACGCGGGCGAGATCGTTGCCGACCGGCTGCTCATCGAGGCGATCGGCCCGCGGCGCGTCACCGCCGTCGTCCGGAAGTCGCCGCTCATGCGCGACGCCCTCGACGCGGACACGGCGCAGGTCGGCCTGCCTTGCCGGGTGGTCCACACGGGAAGCGACCTGGCGGGTCTGCCGGCAGCGATGGTGTCGCTGGACTTCCGCCGGGAAGTCGACCGGACGGACGTGCTGATCGCGAAGGGCGAGAGCGCGTACCAGACGATGGAGGAGGGCCCGTGGAGGGCGTTCCACCTGCTCGTCGCGCACTGCCCGTGCACGGCGCGGCAGCTGAACGTGCCGGCCGGCTCCGCCGTCTGCCTCGCCCGCGAGGCGGTTTCCGTCCGCCGCGGCGGAACGAAAGTCGCGCGCCGCGCCTGACGCCGCGTCTTCCCCCTTGCATTCGCGGCCCCCGCTGGTAGACTTCGCGCCCTTCCAAATCCCAGCCGGAGACCGAATTCATGTCGATCCACAAGAGCCTGAAGAAGGTGGGCGCGCTGAAGCGCCACCGGAACGTGCTGACGCGCTCGGAGCGGTTCAAGACGCTTGAAGAGGACGGCAAGGCGACGGAGGCGACGTCGGTGTTCGCGCTTCCGAAGATCCGGAGCATCCTCGTGAAGGCGAAGGCGAAGGTGAAGGAGCCTGCTGCGGGGGCTGCGGCCCCGGCGGCGGGAGCGGCGGCGCCGGCGGCGGGTGCTGCGGCGGGAGCCAAGGCGGCGGCGCCGGCGGCGAAGGGCGCGCCTGCGGCGGCGGCGAAGCCTGCGGCGCCTGCGAAGAAGTAGGCGGAGGACGTCGGAACGGGAGGCCCCGGGAAACCGGGGCCTTTTTTTTCGCCCGCGCTCAGGGTTTCCAGGTCAGGCGCAGGATCTGCCCGCCCTGGAGGACGGCGGGGTCGCGCGACAGGAGGCTGTGCGCCTGGACGCCGAAGAGCCAGGCGCCGCGGCCGAACGCGGCCTCGGCGTCGACGACGCCGCTGATCTCCCAGCCGCCGGCGACGTCGGAGGTGCGGTCGAGGACATTCGCCTTCGGGTCGGCGGCCAGCCAGTGCGCCGTGGGCGCGGCGCGCGAGACCTCGGCGACGCGCGTCAGGCGGGCGGTCGCAATCTCGTAGATCCAGAGCGACGAGTCCCGCGTCAGCCCCAGCGAGACGAGCTGCGGCACGGGATCCTCGCAGATCGCGAGCTCACCGTGCGCGTTCACGTCCACGTTGTCCGGGCTCACGATCCCCTCGCTTCCGTCGAGCACGATGGTGATCGTCCCGCCCGCGGCGGGGTCCTTCGGATCGACCTCGAGCTTCCAGATGCGGCCGAGCGGATTGGGGGTCCCGGGGCGGCCGGTCGTGGCGAAGTAGAACGCGCCG
This sequence comes from Planctomycetia bacterium, assembly GCA_020849035.1. Taxonomy (GTDB): domain Bacteria; phylum Planctomycetota; class MHYJ01; order WSZJ01; family WSZJ01; genus WSZJ01. The sequence goes on along the minus strand of JADLHC010000053.1, from coordinate 12,263 downwards.
GGGTGCGAGGGGTCGGCGGCGCCGTCCTCGATGCGGACGAAGCGGAAGGCGCCGGCGGCGACGGCGGCCGCGTCGAGGCGGTCGTCGGGGAGCGCGGCGTCCATGGGGACCCAGGTGCCGGGGACCGCGCGTCCCTTTTCCCGGACGGCCCCCTCGGAGGAGAGCGAGCGGTCCGAGGGCACGAAGACGAAGAGGTTCCCGCCGCGTAGGCCGTTGCGCGCGGCGGGGTCCGCGCCGGCGGGGTCCTTGGTGCCGACGTAGAGGTAGAGCTCGGCGTGGAAGCCGTCGCCGGTCGCCGGGGGGTCCTCGAAGCCGACGACGACGGTCGTCGTCCCGGGGGCGGGCAGCACGACGACGTTCTCCCACGGCGCGCGGCCGAGGGCCGGGAGGGCGAAAAGGGAGCCGTCAGCCAGTGCGAAGGCCTGGCCGCCGCGGCCGTCTGAGGTGTCCTTTCCCTGGGACTCCTCGCCTGTCAGCACCATCGGCGGGTCGAACCCCTCGCGCGGCCCGGCGAAGGACGAGGAGCAGAGTTTTCCGAGCGCGACCCTCCCTGCCTCCGCCCTCGCGGCCGGCTCGCCGAACCAGACCTCGCGGATCGCGGCGCGTCCCGAGGCGGCCTTCCCGCCTTCGAGGGAGATCTCGCTGATGCGGGCCCCCGACGCCAGCGGCCCCTCGGGCGCGCCGGCGCCCTTCGGCCACTCGTGGTTCACCCAGAGCGTGCCGCGGCCGTCCTTCGCCGCCAGAGCGATGCCGTCGGGCACGCCCGGAAGCCGGCGGCCGCCGGGCTGTTCCTCGCCGCACGTCGCGACGATCTCCACCACGGCGCCGGGCTGAACCGCGACGGCGTACGGCGGCGGCGCGGCCGGGGGCGGCGGAGGCGGCCCCCCGCATCCTGACAGCGCAAGCGCAAAGGCCGCAAGGGTCGGGGAACGCATGCGCTCATTCTCGCAGCGACTGCGGATTCCGCCAACGCCGACGCATCCTACTTCACGACGCTGAACTCCCTCGTCGCGATGACCCGCCCCTTGTCGTCCTGGACCTCCAGCTTCGCCGGCCCCACCGACGATGCATCGATCCGCTTCGCCGTCCAGGTGCGGAACTGGTTGGAGCCGATTGCGATCCAGTTGCCGGTCGTCGTCTTCCCGTTGATCGTCCACACCGGCCGGACCTTCTTGCCGGACGCCGACGCCACCCGCATCCAGCAGTACACCCGCCCGGACTTCACCGCGACCGTCGCCGTCTCGTTCACCGGATTGCGGTCCTTCACGCCCAGGCAGATCGCCAGCTTCTCGATGACCGGCGCCCCCTTCACGGGCACCGGCGCAGGCTGCCGGACCGGCTCAGGCCGGGCCACGGCGACGGGAAGCGCCGGGTTCGGGACGGGGGCCGGCGCGGGATTGGGCGCCGGCCTCGGGAGCTCGGGCTTCCGCGGCGGCGCGGACACCAGCGTCACCGGCTGCACCGGCTCCGACGGCGGCTGCTCGATCTCGGTCACCTGCCGCCCTGCGCGGCGCATCAGCCGCTCGACGGCCGAAAACAGCCCGATACCCAGCCCCCCGGCGATGAGGAGGCCCAGGACGATCCGCTGGTTCATGGCGCGCTCCGGAGAGGGGGACGGCACGCACACGCCCGCCGGCCCCGCCGCACGGCGGGACCGGGACATGAAGCGCCCGTCCGGGAGCAACCACATTCGTCGGCGCGCCGCGCGCCGGACTTGAGCGGAATCCCGGCCCTAGCGCGCGCCCTCGGACTTCGCGCTGAAGTCGCCTGTCAGGCGGAACACGTACGGTCCCGAGATCCCCCCGCGCGGGGACTCCGCGCGGCCCTGGAACGTCAGGTCCATCGTCCCCTCGATCTCGTTCCCTTCCCGCCCGTCCACCCGCAGCGTCCCCGTCCCGGCGCTTCCCACGAACCACTTCGTCTCCCCGCCCCATTCCCTGGCCCACATCCAGGCGGAGACGAGGCGCCCGCCGTCGACTTCCACCCAGGCGCGCAGGTGGACTGTTTCGTCCTTGCGGTCGAAACGGAGGACGTCGTGGCCGCCGGGAATGATTTCGACGATGCGACCCTCCTCGAGGTCGGAGACGTGCCCGGCCGCGCCCTCCGAGGGCTTGATGGAGCCGTTCCGGAGCAAGACGCCGGACTCGAGCTGGTACCGCCGCTCGGGCGTGACCTCGGCGACGAGCGGCGTATGGCCGGCGCAGCCGGCGAGGGCCAGGGCGAGCAGCAGGAGGGCGGTGTTTCTCATGTGCCGAGTGTCGGCGGCGGCGCCGCGCCCCGTCAACGTTCCCCACCCACCCCCCTGATTTCCTTGCCACGGCCCCTTCCGCGTTCTATCACTCCCGCTCAAGTTCCGACCCAACATTTGCCGAAAACCCCCTCGGAGGACGGTGTACCCCGACCCCATGAAAAAACGTCCCGCCCAGAAGAAGGGGAAACCGATGCAGCAGGATCGGATCGAGCCCGCGACCACGGAGAGCGTTCCGGCGACGAATCCCACGAGGACGCGCGGCGCCGCCCCCGCGCCCGGCGACGGCGCGGCGGAGACCCCCGCCCCGCGGCGGCGCGGCAGTTCGCACGTCCCGCAGACCGCCGAGTCGCTCGCCAAGCGGCAGCGCGAGATCTCGGTCAGCGAGTTCTTCGCGAAGAACCGGCACCTGCTGGGGTTCGACAACCCGAAACGGGCGCTGATGACGGCGGTGAAGGAGGCGGTGGACAACTCGCTCGACGCGTGCGAGGAGGCCGGCACCCTTCCCGAGATCCTCGTCGAGATCCGGATGATCAACGAGGAGCGGTTCCGGATGATCGTGGAGGACAACGGCCCCGGGATCGTGAAGGCGCAGGTGCCGAAGATCTTCGGGAAGCTGCTCTACGGGTCGAAGTTCCACACGATGAAGCAGTCGCGCGGGCAGCAGGGGATCGGCATCTCGGCCGCGGGCCTGTACGCGCAGATCACGACGGGCCAGCCCGTGGCGATCACGACGCGGACGGGGGCCAAGAAGCCGGCGTACACGTGCGAGCTTCACCTTGACACGACCAAGAACCAGGCGGAGATCCAGTCGGAGAAGGACCTCGACACGTGGCACCGCGACCACGGCACGCGGGTCGAGATCGAGTTCGAGGGGAAGTACGAGAAGGGCCGGCGGAGCGTGGACGAGTACATCCGCGAGACGGCGATCGCGAACCCGCACGTCACGATCACCTACATCAACCCCCTCGGCGAGAAGACGGTCTACCTGCGGCAGGTGCAGAGCAATCCCGAGCCGCCCAAGGAGATCAAGCCGCACCCGTACGGCGTCGAGCTCGGGACGCTGATGAAGATGATGCGCTCGACCGAGGAGAAGAAGATGCAGGGGTTCCTCTGCAACGACTTCTCCCGCGTCAGCGGCGGCGTCGCCCACGAGATCCTCGAGAAGGCCGGGCTCACCCCGAACACCTGGGTGCAGTCGATCGGCACGAAGGAGGCGGAGGCGCTCTACAAGGCGATCAACGCCACGAAGATCATGGCGCCGCCCACGAACTGCATCTCCCCGATCGGCGAGGACCGCATCCTCGCGGGCCTCAAGGCGACGGTGAGGGCCAAGTGCTACGTCGCGACGACGCGGCGGCCGTCGGTCTACCGCGGGAACCCCTTCCTCCTCGAGGCCGCCATCGCCTGGGACTGCGAGGGCATGGACTCCGAGGACCCCGTCACGCTCTTCCGCTACGCCAACCGCGTCCCGCTGCTCTACCAGCAGTCGGCGTGCGCGATCACGCAGGCCGCGGTCGACACGTCGTGGAAGAACTATGGCCTGTCGCAGCCGCGCGGGTCGCTCCCCATCGGACCCGCCGTCGTCTTCATCCATTTCGCCTCCGTCTGGGTCCCGTTCACGAGCGAGTCCAAGGACGCCATCGCGAACTACCCCGAGGTCGAGAAGGAGATCAAGCTCGCCCTCCAGGACGTGGGCCGCAAGATCGGGACGTTCATCCGCCAGCAGGAGCACGCGGAGCGGGAGGCGAAGCGCCGGCAGATCTTCGAGAAGTACGCGGCGATCCTGGCGAACAGCCTGGCGCGCATCACGCACAAGGGCCAGATCAGGAAGGCGCACGAGAAGTCGATCGCCTCGAAGGCGTCGAAGATCAACTACTGGCTCCAGAAGATCGCCAAGCGCGAGAGCGCGGCGGCGGACAAGCTCGTGAAGGGAGCGATGGTCGAGGTGCACGAGGACGTCCACGTGGTCGAGGGCGCGGCGGCCGCGCCTGAGGCGGCGCCGGCGCCGGCGAAGCCCGCGGACGGCACGAAGGCCCGCAAAGGGAGCGACAAATGATCTCGGCGATCAAGAAGAACGAGAAGATCCTGAAGTCCCTGCACACGATCGGGACCGAGGCCGTCGACGAGATCAAGAAGCAGAAGAACCCCTCGGTCGACATCCCGCTGCGCAACCTCTCGAACGTCAACTTCAACCCGAAGAAGGCGATCATCGAGATGGGCAAGGCGACGCAGGCGCGGGAGTTCTTCAACATCGGCATGGCCAAGAAGTACATGCAGACCTTCCTCGTCGCGGAGAAGTGCAAGGACGTGCTGGACGAGGGGAAGACGGTCAGCATCCGTGACCTGTACTACATGTCCAAGAGCACGATCCCGGGCACCTCGGAGAACACGTTCGACGAGCAGGACGAGAGCGACCCGATCATCGAGGACCTCGAGGTCACGGCGGACGCGCTGCGCGAGGAGCTCGGCCTCTACGCGTCGAACAAGGGCGCGATGGTCGGCGAGATCACGCTGCGCGACATGGGCGACACGATCGACGGCCGCAGGATGGGCTCGGGGGGCTGGTCGATCCCGTCGATCTGCGAGCCGAACATCATCCAGTTCAAGCGCTGCGACGCGAAATTCATCCTGCTCGTCGAGAAGGACGCCGTCTTCCGCCGGCTCAACGAGGACAAGTTCTGGAAGTCGCACAAGTGCATCCTGCTGACCGGCGGAGGCCAGCCGCCGCGCGGGCTGCGGCGCCTCCTGTACCGCATGGTGAACGAGCTGAAAATCCCGCTTTACACCTACGTCGACAACGATCCCTGGGGCTACTACATCTACAGCGTCGTCAAGCAGGGCTCGATCAACCTGGCGTACGAGTCGGTCCGCATGGCCGTCCCCCAGGCGCGCTTTATCGGCCTCCGCAGCCTCGACAAGGAGAAGTACAAGCTCCCCGACAACGTGACGATCAAGCTCGAGGACGAGGACATCAAGCGGGCGAAGCAGATCCTCGAGTATCCCTGGTTCCAGAAGAAGGGGTGGCAGGAGGAGATCAAGACGATGCTCAAGCTGGGCTACAAGATGGAGCAGGAGGCGCTCTCGCGGCGGTCGATCTCGTTCGTGAGCGAGGAGTACCTGCCCAAGAAGCTGAAGGACAAGGACTTCCTGGACTAGGGAACAGGCCGGGAACACAACGGGCGCGGCCGGTGGCCGCGCCCGTTTTCGTTTCGACCCGGCTTCCTACTTGCCGCCGTTGCCTCCGGCGCCTTCCTTCGGGGCCGCCGCCTTCTCCTTCTTGTACTTCTCCTCCAGGCGGGACAAGACGTCGCCCGTGATGTCGTACTCCTCCGCCCCGTAGAGCAGCGACCGCCGCGCGATCTTTTCGTCCGATCGGGACGGATCCTGCGAATCGCCCAGCTTTCCCGTCTCCGTCTTGAACACCAGCGTGATGCCGTTCTCCTTCGCGAACGCAGCCACCTCCGCCTGGATTTCGTCGAAGTACTTCGCGATTCCCTCGTCCAGCATCCGCTTCACCTGCTCGTTCCACATCTTCATCATGTAATCCGCCTTCGCCTGCAGCTGCACAATCTCCAGCTGGGCGCCCATCTTGAGCTTCGGGTTGATGCCGGGCGTGTCGCGGATCGTCACCTTCTCCTTGATCTCCAGCTCCATTTTCTGGAGTTCCGCCTCCTGCTCCTTCTTCTGCGCCTCCAGCCCGTCCGTGAAGTCCTTCACCTTCGTCCAGCCGTCGTAGACCTTGCTCAGGTCGACGGTCGCGACCTTGATCGGCGGCGGCGGGCCTTTCTTCGCGCCGCCGTTCTCGGGCTTCGGGGCCACGTCGGTCTGCGCGAACGCCCGGGCGCCGGCCAGCAGCACCAGCGCGGCCACGATCGACAGTCGCTTCATGACGGTCTCCTTGCGTGAGGGAGCGGGGTGTGGTACCCGCGGATGGCCGGGAAGGATACGCGCGGGGGTCGGAAAGTCCAAGGACGGAGGTGGGCGGGCTTCAGGCGAGCCGGGGAGCGTGCCGATAAAGGGAAAACCCCATGGTGCTCAGCCTGCGTTCCATCCAGTCGTGGGCCTCTCCGGCCACCGTTGCGCTCGGGGCGCGGGACCTCAAGGAGGGCCGCGTCTCGGGTGTGCGGAAGGCGGCGGAGGCGTTGTGGAGCGGGCAGGTGCGGGGGTCCAAGGACCGGCCGTTCGCGGTGGAGATCGACCTGGGGCCGCGGGGCGAGCATTTCTGCGAGGGCGCCTGCGAGGGGATCTGCCGGCACATCGTGGCGCTGGCGCTGGCGGTGGCGGAGACGAGCGGCGAGGCGTCGGGCGCGGCGTCGCACTGGGAGGACCGGCTCGGGGCGCTGGCCGCGGCGTGCGACCTGGAGCCGGCGGCGGGCGGTGCGCTGCGCGTGGGGCTCCGGGTGGAGGAAGGGCGGCTGGCGGTCACCGCCGCGCGCGGAACGCAGCGGTTCGACGCGCGGACGGCGGACGACGCGGGGCTGAACGCGGACGAACGGAGGTTCACGGAGATTCTCGGACTGGCGCTCGAGGACGCGACGCGCGTCAAGGCCGACGCGGTGGACGCCGTGCTGCGCGCGGCGCGCGACCTGGCGGAGGCCTGCCCCGCGGCGCTGGACGGCGCGGCCGTCCTGGAGCGGCTGCTGGCGTGGAGACTCCGGCTGTCGAAGCGCGAGGGCGGCGGGCTGCGGCTGGCGGGGGCGCTTCACGACGGCGAAATGCCGGCTGCGGGGTGGACGATCGTCGGCGAGCGGCGGCCGTGGGCGACGGACGGGCGGCAGTGGCGGCCCGTGCAGGGGCTGCGCGACGCGGGCGCGGCGGCGGCGCTGCTCAAGGCGCCCGTCGAGATCCCCCTCGCGGATTCGGACCGGTTCGTGAAGCAGCATTTCGCGAAGCTGGCGGACCCGGGCGCGCTGGTGGTCGAGGAAGGCGCGCTGTCCAAGCGCCTGGTAAGCGCGAAGCCGCGGGCGGTGGTGTCGCTGTCGGAGGAGGTGAGCGCGCTGGTGGCGCGGCTCTCGATGGCGTACGGGGACGGCCCGGCGCAGGTGACGGAGGCGGAGAAGGCGGGGATGGTGGAGGGGATCGACCCGCAGGGCGCGTTCTGGACGCGTCGGGCGCCGGCGGCCGAGCGCGAGCTGCGCGAGCGGTTCGCGGCGTCCGCGGGGTGCACGGGCGACCCGTGGAGCGTGCGGCTCTGGGGCGAGAACGCGCTGAAGTTCCTCTCCGAGGGCCTGCCGGGCCTCGGCTGGCCCGTCGTCGGGCGCGACTCTCTGCGCGGCTACCGGCTGCGCGGCGGCCGCGCGAAGACGTCGGTGCGCGTCGCCACGAACGGCTCGTGGCTCGACATGGAAGCGACGGTCGCGCTGGACGGGCTCGGGATCTCGCTGGACGAGCTGTTCGCGGCGCACGACGGCGGGCTCCGGTTCCTCAAGCTCCCGGACGGCTCGTGGTCGCCGATGCCCGAGGGCGATCTGAAGAAGCTGCGGGCGCTGTGGGAGGACGCGAAGCGCGCCGGCACGGCCTCGGGGCGCGGGAAGATCCGGCTCCCCGCGAACCAGATCGGCCTCGCCGGCGACGTTGCCGCGCACGTGGACGCCCCGGAGCGGATGCCGGAGCCCGCCGCGCCGAGGCCGTTCCGGGCGCCGGAGGGCCTGAAGGCGACCCTCCGCCCGTACCAGCAGGACGGCGTCGCCTGGCTCGAGTCCATCCGCGACGGCGGCTTCCACGGCATCCTCGCGGACGACATGGGGCTCGGGAAGACGCTGCAGACGCTGACGCTGCTGCTGGCGGACCGGCAGCGCGGCGGCAAGGGCCCGAACCTGATCGTGGCGCCGACGTCGGTGGTCGGGAACTGGGCCGCCGAGGCGGCGAAGTTCGTGCCGCAGTTCAAGGTGCTGCGTTTCGAGGCCGGGTCGCGCGAGAAGCTGCTCGCGAGGATCCCGGAGCACGACCTGGTGCTGACGACCTACGGGGTCCTGCGCCGCGACGCCGAGACGCTCTCCGGGTTTCCGTTCCGCTTCGCGATCCTCGACGAGGCCCAGCAAATAAAAACATCGGACTCCCAGACGTCCCGCGCCGCCCGCCTCCTCCGCGCCGACCACCGCCTCTGCCTCTCCGGCACCCCCATCGAGAACAACCTGTACGAGCTCTGGAGCCAGTTCCGCTTCCTCATGCCGGAACTCCTCGGCTCCGAGGAGGCCTTCCGCGAGCGTTACGCCCTCCCGATCCACAAGGCCGCCGACCAGGAGGCGATGGCTTCGCTCCGCCGCCGCGTCCGCCCGTTCATCCTGCGGCGCGTGAAGGAGGAGGTCGCCAGGGACCTGCCGCCCAAGACCGAGTCGCTCCTCCACTGCGAGCTCGCCCCGGCGCACCGCGAGTTCTACGAGCGCCTCCTGCTCCTCACCCGCGAAAAGGTCTTGAAGGCCATCGACCGCGACGGCCTCGACGGCGCCCGCTTCGCCGTCCTCGAGGCCCTCCTCCGGCTCCGCCAGGCGGCGCTTCACACCGCCATGGTCAAGCTCCCCGGCCAGAAGCTCTCGCTCTCCGCCAAGCTCGACGAGATGGACGGGCTCGCGAAGGACCTCGTCGCGAACGGCCACCGCGCGCTGGTGTTCTCGCAGTTCACGGAGTTCCTGGGCCTCGTGCGCGAGCGGCTCGACGCGGCGGGGCTGAAGTACTGCTACCTCGACGGGGCGACGCGGAAGCGGGACGAGGAAGTCGCGAAGTTCCAGGGCGGGGACGCGCCGTTCTTCCTGATCTCGCTCAAGGCCGGCGGCGCGGGGCTGAACCTGACAGGCGCGGACTACGTGTTCCACCTCGACCCGTGGTGGAACCCGGCGGCGGAGGAGCAGGCGACCGACCGCGCGCACCGGATCGGACAGAAACGGCCGGTGATGGTCTACAAGTTCGTGGCGCGCAACACGATCGAGGAGAAGGTGATCGCGCTTCAGGAGAAGAAGAAGGCGCTGGCGGAGGGCGTGCTCGGGAGCGACGAGGCGTTCGCGCGGAGCCTGACGGAGCGCGACGTGCGGGACCTGTTCGCGGACTAGGCGCCGTGCGCGCCGGTCGCCGCAACGAGCGCGTCCAGCTTCGCGCGGAGGGCGGCCGCCTCCGCCGCCTCGCCCAGGGCCTCGTGCGCGGCCGCCTGCTCGCGGAGGCAGCGGATCGCCTCGACGGCCGGGGTCCCGGGCGATGCCGGCGTGCGGAGCGACTCCGCGAGATCGGTCGAGGCATCCTCGCGCCGGCCCTGCCGCGCCCTCCAGGCCGCCCGCGCCGCGAGCGCGCGGGCGAGGAGCTGCCCGTTCCCGCAGAGGCGCGCCGTCTCCACGGCGCGCTCCAGGTGCTCCGCGGTCCGCTCCGGATCCAGGCCGGCCATGAGGATGCGGGCGCCCACGATGTCGAGCGCCGCGTCGGTCCCCTCCAGGGCCGGCAGATGCTCCGCGAGACGGGCCAGGGCCGCCGCCGGCCGGCCCGACCGCGCCTCGTGAAGCGCGCGGACCACTTGGAGAACCAGGAGGAGGTTGCGCCCGGCGGGTTCCGCGGCGAAGGCGGGATCGGCGGCGAAGCCGCGCTCGGCCTCCGCGAGGAGGGACTCGACGGACGGATCCGCGCGGTCCATCTGCAGGGCGGCGAGCTGGACGGTGAGCCGCAGCCCGCTGAAGGAGTCCTGCAGCCCGGCGCACCGCGCGCGCCCACGCTCCAGGACAGCCGCGCTCTCGGCAAGCCGGCCCTGCCCGGCGAGGGACCGTCCCAGGTTGACGGCGATCCCCCCGACGCCCACCGGTCCCCCCATCTCCTCGCGGATCGCCAGCGCCTCTCGCAGGCGCTCCTCGGCCTCCCGCCAGCGCCCCTGGTGATTGAGCAGCGCCCCGAGGTTCGAGAGCACGACCGCCAGCCCGTGCGGCGCCCCCAGCTTCCGCGCGGACTCGAGTGCGGACTCGAGACCCAGCAGGGCCTCCTCGACGCGCCCCAGCCGGACCAGCGCACCGGCGACGTTGTTCGCCGAGGTGGACACCCCGAGCGGATTCCCGGTCTCGATGTGGATCTCTCGCGCGCGGCGGTGGGCGGCCAGGGCCTCCTCGAAGCGCAGGAGACGCATCAATGTGCCGCCGCGCTCCCCCAGCACGAACGCCCTCGCTACTCGCGTGCCCCGGTCGCCGGGCTCGTCGTCACGGGTTTCCATCGTCTCGCGAAGGCCCTCCTCGACCCGGCCGAGGGCCACCAGAGCCCGGCAGCGCAGCGCCCGCCGCTGAAGTTCCATCTCCACGCCCTTCCCGGCCGGGATCCCCTCGGTGGCGTGGCGAAGCGCTTCCTCGAAATCCCCGCGCTGGTAGGTGACGTTGGCGAGGACGACGGAGGCGCGGGCGCGTTCGTCGTCGGTCGCCCCCGGAAACTCCCGGGCGGCCAGGGCCTCGCGCTCGGCCGGCTCGATCTCCCCGAGGATGAAGTGAGCGAAGCCGATGTGCAGCCGGGCGGTGGCGCTGTCGCGCAGGCGGACCGCATTCTGGCCGGCGGTGAGGGCCTCCCGCGCGTTTTCCAAGACGGACTCCTCGGAGACGCGCGCGTGCAACCGGGCGGCCTCGTCGAGCTCCCCGGCCTCCTCCCTGTGCCCGGCCGCGAGCGTCAGCGCCGCGCGGCCCGCCCGCGCGGCCGTCGCCTCGAGCGCCGCCGCTGCCGCGGAGTGCGACGCGGCGCGGTCGCGCTTCGTCAGCAGCCCGTAGGCCGCGTCGCGGAGGAGGGCGTGGCGGAACTGGAGGGCCGGTTCGCCGTGCAGGACGGAGTCGGGGGATGCCAGGACGAGGCCGGCATCCCGCGCTTCTTCGACCCCCGAGGCGGTCGCGGGAGGCAGAAGGGCCGGCCAGAACACGCGCCCCAGGACGGCCGCCGCCTTGAGGGCTTCGTGGCACGCGGCGGACTGGGCGTCGATGCGGGCCACGAGGACGCCGAGGAGCGAGTCCGGGATGCGGTCCGGGGTGGTGGACAGCCCGAGGGGCCTGCCGGCGAGGAGGCCGTGGCGGCGCAGGTGACGGGCGAGTTCCGCGGCGTAGTAGGGGTTGCCGCCGGTCTGGCGTGCGAGGAAGGCGGCCAGGGCGTCCGAAACGGGCTCGCGCAGCACGGCCTCCGCCACGGAGCGGACGGCGGGAGGATCGAGCTCGCGGAGGAGACGCGTCTCCCCGGGGAACGCGTGACCGCACGGCCGGGTGCTGGCGACGACGAGCGCGCGCCCGGCCGGGGCCGCGGCCGCGAGGCGCGCGGCCAGCTCCACCGTTCCCGGCCCGGCCCAGTGCAGGTCCTCGAGGCAGAGCAGGACGCGCTGCCGCGCCGCCCGCGCCGCGAACCACGCTTCCCACGCCGGCACTGTTTCCGAGAGCGCCGCCGCGCCGGCGATCGCCGCGCGGCGCTCCGGCGGAAGGGGCAGGCCGAGGGAGAGGGCGATCACGTCGCCGCGCCGCGCCGCGACGGGCCCCTCCCCCATCGCCGCTGCGAACCAGGCCGCCCCGTCCGGGCCGCCGACGCGCCGCCCGATTTCCGCCAGCGCGGACAGTGGCAGCCGCGCTTCCTGCAGCGCCCGGCCCGCCAGCACGAGGCCCCCCGAGGCCCTCGCCCGGCGCCGGAGCTCCGCCAGCTGGCGGCTCTTCCCGATCCCCGCCTCGCCTTCCACGACGAGCAGCCGGCCGCTTCCCGCGCGCCACGCCGCCTCGAGCGACTCGATGTCCTCCGACCGCCCGAACAGGGCTCCTCCCGCGGCCTCCAGGATCACCGACTCCGAGCTGCCGGGCTCCTCCGCGGTCGCGACGTGCGCCCGCACCGGCTCGCGGCGCCCCTTCAGCGCCAGTTCCCCCGCGTCGCGGAACGCCGCCCGTCCCGCGGCGGCGGCGCGCACGGCGTCGGACACCAGGATCGCCCCGGGCGGCGCGGCGCTCTCCAGCCGCTGCGCGACGTTCACCGCGTCTCCCGTCGCCGTCGCGCGGTCGCCCCCCCCCCCCCCCCCCCCCCCCACCCCCCCCGGGCCCCC
>JADLHC010000052.1 GCA_020849035.1 Planctomycetia bacterium | reverse complement strand
GGGGCGGGAGGCGCCGGGGGCCGGCCTGGCCTGGGAGCTTCCCCCGGGCTGGAAGGAACACCCGCCGACGCAACCGAGGGTCGGGAGCTTCGTCGTTCCCTCCCGTCCCGGGCTCGAGTGCTCGGTGACGCTGCTCTCGGGAGCCGGAGGAGGGCTCGCCGCGAACGTCAACCGCTGGCGCGGCCAGCTCGGCCTCACCGCACTCGGCGCCGCGGAGTTCGCGGCCCTTCCCACCCTCTCCGTCCTCGGCCACCCGGCACGCCTGGTCGAAGTGGAGAACGACGGATCCGGGCTCCTCGGGGTCGTGTGCGAGCTCGGCGCGGAGACGGTGTTCATCAAGATGACCGGGCCCGCCGGAGCGCTCCGAGAGGAGCGCGAGAACTTCATCGCCTTCTGCAGGTCGCTGTCCCGGGAGTCCGGACGGTGAGGAAGATCCTGCTCCGGACCTGGGAGACGCTGGCCTCGACCGGGCTGGCGCTCGTGATCCTGTCGTTCCTCCTCCTCCTGACGATCCTCGGGACGCTGGAGCAGATGCGCACCAGCCTTTACGAAGTCCAGCGGCGGTACTTCGAATCGCTCTTCGTCGTCCACGATTTCTCCGGAATCCCCCTGCCGCTTCCCGGCGTCTCCCTGCTCCTCGTGCTGCTCGCGATCAACCTGGTCCTCGGCGGGGTCGTCCGGATCCGCAAGGACAGCACGACCTGGGGTGTCATCGTCTGCCACGCCGGGATCCTGATCCTGCTCGCGGGCTCGGGAATCGAGTACCTGTGGTCGCAGAAGGGTCGCCTGACGCTGTCCGAGGGTGAAGAGGGCGCGGAGTTCACGAGCGACCGTGAGTGGGAGATCGCCATCGCGGAGGCGAAGGACTCGGGGCCGGTCACCGAGCTCGTTATTCCCGGCTGGCAGTTCATGGAGCTCAGGGACGGGAGGACCGCGCGCTTCACGTCCCCCGACATCCCCTTCGAGCTCGAGGTGCGGCGGGTCTTTGCGAACTGCGAGCCCGGCCCGGCGCCCGGCGGGGGCGGCGTGGACGGGATGACGCTGCTGGAGAGACCGCCCGGGAAGGACTCGGGGAAAGACGTGGCGGGGGCGTTCGTGGCGGTGCGGCCGAAGTCCGGGGGCGGGCCCATCGAGGGGCTGCTTTGGGGCATGGAACAGGCGCCGATGTCCGCGGTCGTGGACGGGCGGCGCTGGACGATCGGGCTGTTTCACCGGCGGTGGCAGCTGCCGTTCTCGATCCGGCTCGAGGACTTCCGCCAGCAGTTCCATCCGGGAACCGGGATGGCGAAGTCCTTCGAGAGCGACGTCATCCTGACGCGCGACGGCGCGGCCCAGAGAGTGAAGATCAGCATGAACCAGCCCCTGCGCGAGAGCGGGTACACGCTGTACCAGTCGGGGTTCGGCCAGCCGGCGAGCCGCGGGGGACGGTGGATCTCGACGTTCTCCGTGGTCAAGAACCCGGCGGACGGCGTTCCCCTCTGGTCGTGCATCGTCATCGCCGCCGGTCTCCTCCTGCACTTCTCCCAGAAGCTGATCCGCCACATGCGGTCGCAGCGGGCGGCCGCGTGGAGGTCTGCATGAAGCGGATCCTTGCGTGCGTGGCGATCGTGGCGGCGGCGGCGGGGAGCTCGCCGGGAGAGGAAGGCGCGGAGCGGCTGCAGGCGCCGATGCGGACGCATGTTCGGTGGAGTCCGGAGCTGGTGGACCTGTTCGCGCGGCTGCCGGTGCAGGACGGCGGGCGAGTCAAGCCACTTTCGACGTTCGCGAACTTCACGCTGCTGGCGCTCAACGGACGGCGGGGCTGCGCAACCCCGGGGGGCGAGCAACTGACGCCGACGGAGTGGCTGATGGACTGCTTCTTCTACACGGAAGAGGCCGTCCACTATCCGTGCTTCCTGATCCAGGACGCGGGCGTCCTGGACGGCCTGGGGCTGGGGCACGAGGGGAAACAGCGGCGGGACCGGTACAGCTACGCCGACCTGGAGCCGGCGAGGGAGAAGCTGTTCGGGCTGGGGGCGCAGTACGAAGGGATCGACGCCCGGCGGCGGAACCCGGTGCAGGCACAGGTAGTGAACCTCGCGCGGAACGTCTCGCAGTTCGAGAAGCTGGCGGGATTCCTGTCGGTCCTGGGGTCGATGCCCGACGCGGCCGAGTCGCGGGCGATCGCTGCGGTGTTCGGGGCGGAGGCGAGGCCGGGCCTGGCTGAGATCCTCGGGAAAGCCGGGGAACTCAAACCCTGGCTGGAGGGGACACCGGACGACCCGCACGGCCCCGGCGGCACCCCGGGGAGCGACCCGCTGGCGGCCTGGGCACGGAGCTTCTCCATGGGCGCCCGCGGCATCGCGCTGTTCCCCCCCCTCGCCTCGGCGCCGCCTCACGCGGCCTGGCTGCGGGTCGGCGACCTCGTGGACGACACCCTCTTCCGCGGCGCGGCCCTTCCCGACCAGCTCGCGGCGCTGGCGGATCTCGAGGCGATGCTGCGGCTGCGGGACGACCGGGCCGGTTTCGCGGCGAGGGCAGAGTCCTTCCGCGGCAGAGTGGTCGCCGCCGCCGGGCAGCGCGGGGAGTACGCGAAGATCCCGCTCGAGGCGGCGTTCTACCGCGCGAACCTGTTCACCTGGGCGCAGGCGGCGTATGCGATCGGATTCGTGCTCGCGGCATTCGCCTGGTTCCGGACGGGGAAGGCGCTTCCGCGGCTGTCCCTGGGATCGGTGATCGTCGCCACGCTGCTGCTCGCGATCGGAATCACGCTGCGCTGCGTCATCCGCGGCCGGCCGCCGGTCACCACGCTGTACGAGTCCGTTCTGTTCGCGACCGGAATCTCGGTCGTGGTCTCGCTGGCGGCGGAGTTCCTGCACCGCCAGGGGATCGCGCTGGCCCTGGCAACCGTGCTCGGAGCCGCTGGGTTGCTCCTGGCGGACCGGTACGAGTTGCAGGAGGGAGTGGACACGATGCCGTCCCTCGTGGCGGTGCTCGACACCAACTTCTGGCTCGCCTCCCACGTCACCACGGTCACCATCGGGTACGGCGCCGGGCTGCTCGCGGGCGCGATCGGGCACGTGACCATCCTGGGGAGGCTGTTTGGCCTGAAGCGACACGACGAGGGGTTCTACAAGTCGCTGGCCTCGATGACATACGGCGTCCTCTGCTTCGGGCTGCTGTTTTCGGTGGTGGGAACCGTGCTCGGGGGGATCTGGGCGAACGAAAGCTGGGGGCGGTTCTGGGGCTGGGACCCGAAGGAGAACGGCGCCCTGGCGATCGTGCTGTGGAAGCTGATCGTCCTGCACGCGCTCTACGGCGGCTACATCCGCGAGCAGGGGCTCGCGATCTCCAGCGTCTTCTGCGCGGTCGTCGTGGCGGCCTCCTGGTGGGGCGTGAACCTCCTCGGGGTCGGCCTCCACTCCTACGGGTTCACCAGCGGCATCCTCCTCGCTCTCTTCGGATACTTCGCCGTGGAGGCCCTGGTGATCGTGGCCGGCGTCGCTTGGGGCGTCGCCAACCAACCGGTCGACGACAGGCCGTCGCCGGCGGCGTGAGCAGCCGGTTCGTTCCCGCGAGGCACACTGGTGCTTGACGATTCTCCATCCAGAGACTCCACTGCAATCCGGTGAAGCGGCTTAACGACCTGACGAACAGGCATGGGCTGCGACCGCCGGGCCGGCGTGATCGGGACGCGCTTCGGATTCACGTGGCCTCGTTTGCCGCGGCCGTGTTCGCGAGCCAGGGCCAGCTTTGCGCTCCTCCCGCGACCGGCAACCTAGATCCGCCACCTTGATCGGGAGTACACCATGAGTGACGAATCCCGGACGCCCGACATTCCGCCCGCGGCTCCCCCTCCCGTCCCGCCCGTCGCCTCACGGCAGGGGGTGTTCTACCTTGCACAGAACCTGATCAGCCTGATGGGGTTCCTCGGGGCGTTCTGCTTCGGCCTCGTCCTGCTGGTCCGCGTGGGCATGGACGTCGCCGGCTACGGCGCGAACGGCAGCGCCTACCAGGGGCTGGTCACCTACATCCTGCTCCCCGGTTTCTTCACCGCCAGCCTCGTCTTCGCGGGCATCGGGATGTTCCTGAAATGGCGTGTGACGCGCAAACATGGCCTCCAGGTCGGCATCCTCCCCGGCATGAATCCGAGGCGGCGATACATGGCCCTTGCGACGGCGGCGGGAGCGACGTGCGGATGGCTGCTGCTCTCGTTGTTCGGAACCTACAAGGCGTACCAGTACACCGAATCGACCGCCTTCTGCGGACTGGCCTGCCACCAGGTGATGGAGCCAGAGTACATGGCCTATCTGCAATCGCCTCACGCGAAGGTGAGCTGCGTGGAGTGCCACATCGGTCCCGGCGCGGACTGGTTCGTGAAGTCCAAGATCACCGGCATGGGCCAGCTCTGGGCCGTGACAGTGAAGAGCTACAAGACGCCGATCAAGACGCCGGTCCACAACCTCCGGCCGGCACAGGACACCTGCGAACACTGCCACTGGCCGGAGCGTTTCTCGGGATCGGTCGAACGGATCATCACGCACTTTTCCAAGGACGAGGCGAATACGCCGACCCGGTACCACCTGCTGATGAAGGTCGGCGGCGGCCACGCCGACAAGGGCAAGGTGGGCGGCGCGCACTGGCACGTCAGCAACGAGTGGACGGTCCAGTATCTTCCCCTGGACGAACGACGGCAGGACATCCCCTACGTGCGCGTCAAGTACAAGGACGGACGCGTCGAGGAGTTCGCCCGACCGGGCTTCGACCGGACCACCCTCGACGAGCGTCGGCTGCTCAAGATGGACTGCCTGGATTGCCACACCCGGCCCTCCCACATCTTCAAGTCGGCCAATCGGCTGCTCAACGAGGCCATGGCCAAGGACCAGATCTCACCCTCGCTGCCGGGCATCAAGAAGACGGCGGAGGAGCTGCTGGAAGCTGCGTACAAGACGAAGGCCGACGCCTTCAAGGCCATCGACGCCGGCCTGGACGCGTATGCGAAGGAGAGGGCGTTGACGGCCGATCAGCAGGCGCTGCTGGCCTCGGCGCGCCCGCACCTGCGGCGGCTCTACGAGTCGAACTACTTCCCCGAGCACGGCGTGGACCATCGCGCGTTTGTCGACAACCTCGGCCACTTCGAGTTCAAGGGCTGCGAGCGTTGCCACGATGGGAAGCACAAGAACGCCGAGGGAACGAAGGCGATCAGTCACGAGTGCGCCAACTGCCACCTGATCGTCGGGCAGGCGCGTGGCGCTGCGGAGATGGGGAAGCTGGAGTATGGGCTGTGCGAGTTCGAGCATCCCGAAGACCCGGTCAGCCTGAAGAAGACCTGCTCATCGTGCCACGCACGGGACAAGTAGGCCCGGTCTTCGCTGCAGTGGCATCGGTGTGCTCCCTGGCGGTACAGTATTCGCTCGTGGAGTGCCCTGCGGAGGAGGATCTGCCGGACGCTGGAAATCGCCGGGTCCCGGCGGCGTGAGTTCGAAGTCGTTCGCCGGGCTGGTGACACGCAAACCCGCCACGTCACGCTGCTCGCCGCGTCGCCTCGCGGTGACGGCAACTCTCGGGAAGAGCGCTACGACCGGCCTCGATTCCCCGGATTTGCGCCTTTCTCCCCGGGCCGCCGCCCGGACTCGCCGATTCCCTGCCTCGCGGGGCGGTGCGGAATCCGGCGGAGGGCGGGACGTGCGCCGGCGACGGCGGCCGGGGGCGGCGGGAGAAACGCGCGGGGCCGAAGTCTGCAGGGAGGAGCGCGAATGACTGATCCCGCGGATCCTCGCCTCGAAGAGCTGTTCCGGAGACTGGAGGAGCTGACGCTGGCGCAGCGGACGCTGGCGGAGCGCGTCTCGCGGCTGGAGTCATTCCCCGCGCCGGCGCCTGCGCCCTCCCCTGCGCCCGTCCCCTCCCCTGCGACGGCCCCGGAGTCTGCGCCCGTGCCGGCGCCCGGGCCTGTCGGCGAGCAGGGCGCCCGCGCTCCCGGGGTGGAGACGGCCCCCGCCCCCGCTGCGGCCGGCGGGGTTCCGGCGTTGCCGGAGGGGGAGGACTTCCTGTCGGCCGCGCTGACGGATCCGACCGTCCTCATCCGGTTCGCTCCGTTGGCCGGTCGCACGCTCGTCGCGCTCGGGGGTGGGTTCCTGCTCCGCGCCCTGGCGGACTCCGGGGTGCTGCCTGTCCGCGTCGGCGTAGTGCTGGGGCTGGCCTATGCCGGCCTGTGGTTGCTCCTCGCGGCACGAAGCAGGCCCGAGTCGGGACTGGCGAGCGCGGTGTTCCACTCGCTCGGGGCCGCGGCGCTCGCATTTCCGCTCCTGGCGGAGACGACCGTCGGATTCCGGGTGCTCGAAGTTCCGCTCGCCTGCGGCCTGGTGGCCTCTTTCGGGATCCTGATGGCTCTGGTCGCACGACGACTCGCCTCGTCCCTCATCGCCTGGATGGGCCTGCTGGGTGCCGTGGCCGCCGTGCTGGTCATCGCCGTCGGCACGCACGACCTGCCACGGCCCGCCCTGGCTCTCCTGGCCCTCCTGTTCTCCCTCGAGGTCGTCGCCCACCCCACCCGGGGAGGGTCGTGGCGGTGGCCGCCCGCCCTGGCCCTCGACGCGGTGCTGTTCTTCGCCCTCGCGGTGAGCACCCGCGCCGGCGGGCCGCCCGAAGGATACGCACCCTTCAGTCCCAACCTCATCCTCGCCCTCGGATCCGTCGCCCTGGTCGCCCACCTGGGCGCCGTCGCCCGGCGCACCCTGCGCCTGGGCCGACCCCTTGCAATCCTGGACGGCCTCCATCCGGCCGCCCTGGTCCTGGTCCTCGGATACGGATCGGCGGCGAGTCCTGCGGGCTGGGCGGTGGGCACCCTGCAGGCCACCTTCGCCGTGCTCTGCTACGCCGGCGCCTTCTGGTTCATCGACCGCCGGCACGGAAGCGGAGCTGCTTTCCACTACTTCGCCGGGGCGGCGCTCGTTCTCGCGGTCTCCGGCGCGAGGCTGCTGCTTGGCGAGGTCGCCCTGGGCGCCTGCTGCCTTGGCCTGGCGGTCCTGACCAGCCTGCTCGGGGCCAGGTACGACCGGGCAAGCTTGCGCCTGCATGCCGCCGTCTACCTCAGCGTGGTCGCGCTGTCGGGTCCCATGGCCGCGCGCTGCGCCCAGGGCCTGTTCGGGAACGCCCTCGGCACCTGGCCTCCCTTCGACAGGCTCTCGGGAGCCGTGGTGCTGCTCTCCCTGGTGTGCTACGCCATCATGCTGCTGTTCAAAAGGAGGCGGGAGGAGGCGGGCTGGTACACGCGAATCCCCGAGGCTGTGCTCGCGGCCTGGGCGGGACTCGGGCTGGCGGGCGGCACGGCGCGACTGCTGCTGCCCTCCGTGGCCGGAGCACCCGGGCCCGCCGCCGACACAGGGGCCGCCGCCGCCCTGCGCACCGGGACGCTCGCCGCGCTTTGCGTCGCCCTCGCCGCCCTCGCCAAACGGCTCGCCCGCCCGGAACTGCGCTGGCTCACCTACGCGCTCCTCGTCGTCGGGGCCGCGAAGCTCGTCCTCGAGGACCTGCCGGGAGGACGGCCCGCGACGTGGTTCCTTGGCCTGGCCCTGTACGGCGGGTCGCTCCTCGCCGTTCCCAGGTGGGTCCGCCCGGAACGGTAAGGACAGGATCGCACACAAACCCAGCCCGGACGCCGGTTTTCCCCGCCGCGTTCCCGCCGTCGCGCCCCCCCTCCGCCCTGAGCCAGGCGGGTCAAAAGCACTGGAAGCGCGCAACATTCCCCAACTCTGACGGTGGCGAGGCGTATTCCCGACCGCCCACGAGGCCTCCAATTTGCGATGCGCCCGTTTTCCTGCGCACCCATGAGTTTAAGTCAGTTCATCAACCTGCGTGGACAGCCCGTGATGTCCGGGGAACGGCGCCTGTCTGAACCCTGCGGCATTCCCCGCCAGAACTTGCCTTCACGCACGTCGGGTCCGTTGATGCCGGCGACCGATGCACGGAACGGCTTCCATCCCTAGGCTGAATCCACCCTTGACCAACAACGTACGCCTGATACTCCTGACCGTGCTGATCTCGGCCGGCGTTCTCGTGGCGCTCCGGGTGCCCCTCCTTCTGCCTCACCCTCCCGAGCATCGCCTGCCGCCGGCCAAAGCCACCTCCTTGCCCCCCGTGCCGGGCGACTTCGCCGTTCCGCCCCCACCGTTCTCGCCGGAGATCTTCCCGTGCAGCCAGTGCCACAACGAAGACCAGCCGACAAACAAGAAGCGGCGGAAGCTCAAGATGGAGCACAAGGACATCGTGCTGCAGCACGACCAGGAACACCGCTGGTGCCTCGACTGCCATGACTCCGACAACCGCGATCAGCTGCGGAGCGCGTCCGGCGAACCGATCAAGTTCGAGGAGTCGTTCAGGCTGTGCGGCCAGTGCCACGGCGACAAACTGCGCGACTGGCGGATCGGGATTCACGGGAAGCGCACCGGGGAGTGGAACGGCAAGAAGGAGTATCTCCTGTGCGTGCACTGTCATAACCCCCACTCCCCCAAATTCAAGCCGGTCGCCCCGATGCCCCCCCCTGTGAGGCCCGAGCAGATCCGATGAACACCGAGCAGACACCCCAGGAGCAGGGACCGGCCGGAGTGACCCGCCGCGATTTCATCGGCGGATGCGCCGCCGCCGCAGTCTCGGCGGTCCTTGCGAGCTGCACGCCCGAACAGAGGGAGGCTTTCCTCCAGAAGCGCTTCAAGGAACTCACCGGGGCGGAGCTCGAGGCTGTCATCGCCCGGCTGGAACGGGAGAACAAGGAGAAGTTCAAGACCGGGATCAAGGTGAAAACGACGGGGGCGCAGGAGGGAGTCCTGTTCGGCTACGGACTCGACATTTCGCGCTGCATCGGCTGTCGCAGGTGCGTTCACGCCTGCGTGAAGGAGAACAACCAGTCGCGGGATCCTGAGATCCAGTGGATCCGCGTGCTCAGGATGGACAAGGAACGCGGCATCGACCTGACCCACTCGGATCCCTACTACAACCCGCCCGAGGTTCCCGAGCCCGACGCCTTCTACCTGCCCGTCGCCTGCCAGCAATGCGAGCAGCCGGCGTGCGTCGCGGTCTGTCCCGTCCAGGCCACCTACAAGGAGCCGGACGGGATCGTGGTGATCGACTACAACTGGTGCATCGGCTGCCGGTGCTGCATGTCGGCCTGTCCGTACCAGGCGAGACGCTTCAACTGGCGCGACCCCGTGATCCCGCCGGACCAGGTCAACCCGGACACGCACTACCTGGGAAACCGGCCCCGGTACCGCGGAGTCGTCGAAAAGTGCACGTTCTGCATCCAGCGGGTCCGGGAGGAGCACGGAAGGTACCCGGCGTGCGTGGAAATCTGCCCGGTCGGGGCCCGCAAGTTCGGAAACCTCCTGGATGGAGAGAGCGAGATCCGGCACATCATGCGGGAGAAGCGCGTGTTCATCCTGAAGGAAGAACTGAACACGCAGCCGAAGTTCTTCTATTTCTACGCGACCTAGCGGTCGGTGATCGTGGCGAATCATCCACAGAAGGAGCAGCCGTGACATTCCTCCGGTTTCTCGGCGGTGCGGCAGGGCTGGTCGTGCGGGGCAACAGGCTGTACTACGCCTGGTGCGCCCTCCTGCTCGTGCTCGTCTTCGTCGGCGCAGGGGCGTACGCGACCCAGCTGCGCGATGGACTCGTCGTCACGAAGATGCGGGACAGCGTCACATGGGCGTTCTACATCGGGAACTTCACGTTCCTGGTCGGCGTCGCCGCCGCCGCCGTGATGCTGGTCATCCCCGCCTATCTCTACGACTGGGGACCGATCAAGGAGATCGTGATCCTGGGTGAGTTGCTGGCCATCAGCGCCTGCATCATGTGCCTGATCTTCGTCACGGTCGACATGGGGCGCCCCGACCGGTTCTGGCACCTGATGCCGATCGTCGGCAAGCTGAACTTCCCGGGTGCGCTGCTGTCCTGGGACGTGGTCGTGCTGAACGCTTATCTCCTCCTGAACCTGACGATCGTGACCTACATGGTCTACTCCGCGTTCATGGGCAGGGAGCCCAACCATCACTTCACCTGGCCGCTCGTCATCTTCTCCATCCCCTTCGCCATCAGCATCCACACCGTCACGGCCTTCATCTACAACGGCATGGTCGCCCGGCCGTACTGGAACGCGTCCATCCTCGCGCCGAAGTTCCTCGCGTCGGCGTTCTGTTCCGGGCCCGCCGTGCTCCTGATCGTGCTTCAGATCCTGCGGAAGATGACCCGGCTGAAGATCCAGGACGCCGCGATCTGGAAGATCGCCGAACTGATGGCCTATGCGATGGGGATCAACCTCTTCTTTACCGGCGCCGAGATCTTCAAGGACTTCTACTCCCACGCGCATCACGCGATCCACACCCAGTATTTCTACTTCGGGATCGGCGCCCACCGGGCGATCGTCCCGTACGCCTGGATGTCCCTCTTCTTCGGGGTCGTGGCTTTCCTGCTCTTCATGATCCCGGCCACCCGGAAAAACGTCGTGACGCTGAACGCGGGGTGCATCCTCATCTACGCGAGTTGCTACATCGAGAAGGGGATCGGCCTGCTGATTCCGGGGATGACGCCGGACGGGCTCGGCGAGATTTACGAGTACACGCCGTCGACGACGGAGGTTCTCGTCGCGGCAGGGACTTTCTCCCTTGGCTTCCTCATCTACACGATTCTGCTCAAGGTAGTCGTGCCGGTCATGCTCGGTGAGTTCAGGGTCACCGATCTTGGCGACAAGGCCGTCGTCGGGACAGGTCCGGAGGCTCCCCCGGCCGGCCTGGCCCGCGCGGGGCATTAAGAGTCTGAGGAACGTTCCCTGAGCCGCGCGCGGCTCGGGGTCCGATCCGCACTCGTCGCCGGATCGGCGATGCGGAACCTGATCGACTCGTGGGAGGGCGGCGAGGGGCAGGCGGACCCGAACAGGCCGCGGAAGGGGGCGTCTGATCGACCCTGC
This sequence comes from Planctomycetia bacterium, assembly GCA_020849035.1. GTDB lineage: Bacteria > Planctomycetota > MHYJ01 > WSZJ01 > WSZJ01 > WSZJ01. Next base: position 9,487 of record JADLHC010000052.1, on the reverse strand, counting down.
GATAGGGAATCCATACCCTGAGCAGGGGAAAATCACCCACCTCCGAGCGCCCTCACGGCACCCGCTTCCCCACCTCGACGGTCGCACGCACGCGCAACCTCCGCTCCACGCCCCTCGCCCGCCCGGCCCGCTTTTCGCGTGTCAGCCATCGACACCCTGCCGAAAGGTGATGGTCGAAACCCCGGTTGCTGTGAGTCGGGAGAGCGACACCGTGAGAAGAACACCGATCGTCTTCGCTGCGATTGTGTTGTCGGCTCTGCTCGCCGACCCCTTGCGCGCGCGCGCGGACGGAGAAGCGGCGAAACAGGCGTGCATCGAGTGTCACGTCAAGGAGAAGCCGGAGTTCGATCCGACCCTCATCGCGGGTTCCGTCCATGGCAAACTGCAATGCACCGAATGCCATGCGAGCGACGAGGAATTCCCGCATCCCAAAAACCGCAAGCCGGTCAACTGCAAGTCGTGTCATGAGGACGCCCGGGCTTCGTTCGCCCTGGGCATCCACGCCGAACTGAGCAAGAAGGGCGAGAAGGACCTGCCTGACTGCAAGGCCTGTCACGGCAAACACGACGTCTACCAGAAGTCCGATCTCCGTTCGCTGGTGAATCACCAGCAAGTGGACGCGCTGTGCCTGAAGTGCCATGCCTCGGAGGAGATCAAGGCGCGCCACCCGAACATGGCGGATCCCGCCATGCTGAAGAACTACAGCATGAGCGCGCACGGCCGGGGCGTTCACCTCAAGGGTCTGTCGGTTTCTGCCACCTGCACCGACTGCCACGGGCACCACGCGATCCGGCCCAGGTCCGACACCGCGTCGCCGATCCATCCCCTCAACGTGCCGAAGACCTGCGGGCAGTGTCACCCGGGCATCTTCACCGAATTCGAGAAGAGTGCGCACGGCGAGCTCTGGAAAAAGTCGGATTCGAAAGGGCCCGTCTGCTCGGTCTGTCACCCGCCGCACGAGGTCACGGACGTCAGCACATCGGCCTTCCGGGCGGGCAGTTCCAACCAGTGCGGACACTGCCACAAGGACGAGCTGGGAACCTACAAGGACACGTTCCACGGCAAGTCGACCTCGCTGGGATACGTGGTTGCCGCCAAGTGCTCCGATTGCCACACGGCGCACAGGAACCTCCCCGAGGACCACCCGCAATCCACGGTGAATCCCGCCAGGCTCGTGGAAACCTGCGGACGTTGCCATCCCGAGGCCAACGGCCAGTTCGTGAAGTACGATCCGCACGCGGACCCGCACGACAAGGCCAAGTCGCCCCTGGTGTACTACTCGGGCCGGTTCATGAAACTGCTGTTGCTCGGCACGTTTCTCTTCTTCGGGATTCACACCGCGCTGTGGTTGCAGCGCTCGATCGTGGCGTTCCTTCGCAAGGAGCACGGACACGTGCCGGCGGGCGGTCCGTACGTCCGGCGTTTTGCGCGTGTCTTCATCGTCCTGCACATCATCGTGGTTGTTTCGTTCCTGGGGCTGACGCTGACTGGATTGCCGCTGAAGTACAGCGACGGTCGCTGGGCCAGGCTGTTGGGCCAGCTCCTCGGGGGCGTGGAAGTCACCCGTTTCTGGCACCGGCTCTTCGCCCTGGCCACGTTCGGGTACTTCTTCTACAACCTGTGGCTCGTTGCGAAGGAGCTCGTGCTCCGGCGGCGGCTGGGGATCCTGAAGGGGCCGGATTCGATGGTTCCGCAACCCCGGGACGTGGTCGACCTCCTGAGAATGCTGGGGTGGTTCTTCTATGTGAAGCCGAAGCCGCGGCTGGAACGCTGGACGTACTTCGAGAAATTCGACTACTTCGCCGTCTTCTGGGGCGTGCCGATCCTGGGGAGCACGGGGCTTCTGCTCTGGTTCCCCGGTTTCTTCGCACGATTCCTGCCCGGCGAGCTGTTCAACGTGGCCGCGTTGATCCACAGCGAGGAGGCCCTGCTGGCGACGGGCTTCATTTTCACGTTCCACTTCTATCACAACCACCTTCGGCTCGAGAACTTCCCCATCGACACCACTGTTTTCACCGGGAAACTGCCGCTCGAGCGGTTCAAGGAGGAACGCGCGGTGGAGTACGAGCGGCTGGTGCGGGAAGGCCGCCTGAACGAGATCCTGACGGACGCGCCGACCCCTGCGGTCGTCCGGCGGAGCAAGATCTTCGGCTACCTGGCGCTGGCGGTCGGCCTTGTGCTGATCGCCGCGATCTTCGCATCCCATTTCCTGCATTGAGCGGCAGGTCCCGGCGGCCGCAGGTTGTGACTTGCGCGGACGACACCGCCAGGACCGGCCGGCGGACGGCCCCCGGATTCGCCGCCACTGGCGGCCGGAAGCGGGGCACGAGTGGCGCCGCACCCGGCGGACGACGTCGCGCTCGAGGTCGTGTTGCCGCCGTGCCCGGGGAACGACGACACAAATTGCCCCGGGAAAGGTAAACTCCGTGGGCGACCGTCCGGCGCAACGCCGTAATCTGCCCGCTCGTCGGGCTGCCCCAGGGGGTCGGATGAGCCACAACTGCTGGGACTTCATGGGCTGCGGGAAGGGCCCGCCGTCCTCGGGCGGCTCGGGCGCCTGCCCGGCGGCGCAGGGCGAAGCCGGCACGGGCGTGAACCACGGCGTCGCCGGCGGGCGAATCTGCTGGGCGGTCACGGGGACATTGTGCGGCGGGAAGGTGCAGGGAGCGTTCGCGCAGAAGGAACTGCAGTGCGTCGCCTGCGAGTTCTTCAAGAAAGTCCGCTCGGAGGAATGCGCGGAGTTCCGGCTCCTTTTGCCCGGCCAGCGGGTCGAGGACGTGCTGCGCGAAAGCGACCTGCGCTACCGCCGGATGTTCGATGGCGTGCCGGTGGGGCTGTACAGGACGGGAGCGCACGGGCTGTTCCTCGACGCAAACCTGCCGCTCGTCAACCTGCTGGGCTACCCGGACCGGGAGGCCCTTCGCACCGTCGGGCTCAAGGACCTGTGCCTCGACCCCGAGGAGTTGGCGGGGCGGGCGAAGGCGCTCGAGCGCGACCACGTGTCGCTCGGCCGCGAGTTAAGGCTGCGCCGCTTCGACGGCACCGAGATCCGCGTCCGGGACAGCGCGCGGGCGCAGGTGGACGAGTCGGGGCGCATCCTCAGCGTCGAGGGGTCGCTCGAGGACGTCACGAGCCAGCGCCTCGTCGAGGACCAGCTCTTCCAGGCGCAGAAGATGGAAGTCGCCGGCCACGTCGTCGGGGGCGTGACGCACGACTTCAACAACCTGCTGACGGCGATCATGAGCGCGGTGCACCTGCTGGGGCCGCTGACGACCCCGGAGACGGGGATGCAGCCGGTGCTGGACGAGTTGGGGGAGCTGGCGAAGCGCGGGTCGCGGCTGACGCAGCAACTGCTGTCGTTCGTGCGCAAGCAGGAGGTGCGGCCGCAGGTGCTGGACCTGAACGCGGCGGTGACGGACGTGCAGAAGATGCTGCGGAGCCTGATCGGGGAGGACGTCGAGCTGGCGCTGGCGCTGTCGCCGGAGCTCGGGTTCGTGCGTGCGGACCCCGGGCACGTCGAGCAGGTGCTGATGAACCTGGCGGTGAACGCGCGGGACGCGATGCCGCGGGGCGGCCGGGTGACGATCCGGACCGCGAACCAGGAGGTCGTCGGCGGAACGGGAATCCCGGCGGGGCCGTACGTGGCGCTGTCCGTGAGCGACACGGGCTGCGGCATGGACGCCGCCACGCTCGCCCGCATCTTCGAGCCGTTCTACACGACCAAGGCGCCCGGCAAGGGAACGGGCCTCGGTCTCCCCACGGTCCGCACCATCGTGCAGCAGAGCGGCGGGCACATCGGCGTGGAAAGCGCCCCCGGCCTCGGCGCGACCTTCCGCATCCTGCTCCCGCGCGTCGACGTCCCCGCAGCGGCGGCCGCGCCGCCCGACGCACCCCTGGCCGCCGCCTCCGGCACCGAGACCATCCTGCTCGTCGAGGACGAGGACGTGGTGCGCAAGAGCCTGAGCGAGACGCTGCAGAGCCTCGGCTACACTGTCCTCGAGGCGCGCGACGGTCCCGAGGCCATCGAACTGCTCCGCGGGCACATGTCGAAGGTCCAACTGCTCATCACCGACGTCGTCATGCCCCGGATGACCGGCCCCGAGCTCGCGCTTCAGCTCGAACGCTTCGGCTGGACGGCGCCGGTCCTCTTCATCTCCGGTTACACGGACGACGCCGTCTCCCAGGCGGGCCTGAGTGCCCCGGTCGCCTCATTCCTCCAGAAGCCGTTCACGGCCGGGACGCTGGCGGCGCGCATTCGGGAGATTCTTTCGAAACGGCCGATCCAGGTCTGACAGGAATTCCTGTCGCAGCCGGGGCGGTTACGTCATCGATCGTCCCTGACGAACTGGTGTGCCCAGCCGGGCCTGCCGTCCGCACGCCGCTCAAGCGCCTCGCGCAGCCCGGGGTCGTCTTCCGGCAGATCCTCGAGCCCGCGCGCCAGCCACGGGCTCGCGGCGTCGCGGATGCGTTCCTGGGGAAACAGGGCGAGGGTGACCGGGGACGACGGCCACGGCCCGCTGGCGTAGGGCACCCCCCGGAGGTGCGCCGCGATGGCCGCAAGGAGGTCTCTTCCGACGCGGTGGCCGGCGTGCACGATCGGCGTGGGACGCGGGTTGAACTCAAGGAGCCACGGGGGACCGCCTGCGGCGTCGAGGACGAGGTCGGCGGCGCCGACGCCGGTGAAGCCGAAGGCGCGGACGAGGCGGGCGACGGCCTCGTCGACGCCCGGGTCGTGGAGAAGCTGGACGACGCTGCTGGGGCCGGTGGGCCGGGGGTGCTGCTCGAGCTTCCGGGCCGCCAGGCGCTCGTGGACAACGCCGCCGACCGCGAAGACGGCCTGCATGGCGACCGGCCCGTCGAGGAACTCCTGCACCGAGATGGCCGGCAGCTCACGGGACGGACCGCGGGCGCTGAGGGCCGCGAGGGCGCCCGCGATCTCCGCCTCCCCACCGCAGATCCGGACGCCGCGCCCGGCCGCGCCGAACTCCTTCTTCAGGACGACCGGCCAGCCGTGCTGCGCCGCGAAGCGCCGCACGTCCTCCGCGGAAGCCGCGTCGCGCTCGGCCGGGACGCGGACCCCGGCTTCGCGCGCGATGGAGACCGTGAGCCGTTTGCTGCGGGAAGCGCGGAGGGACCCGGGGTCGCCGAGGGAGCGCCGGAGGGTCGTCGCGAGCGCCGGTGGCGCCTGCGGGTCCAGTGCGAGGGAATGGAGGAACGCGGCGGAGGCGTCGCAACCGGGGAGGACAAAGTCGGGCTCGACGTCCCGGCAGACGCCGGCGAGGGCGGACGCCGGGCTCTCCTGCGGGTGCAGATGGTGGCTCCCCGCCAGGTGGCCGGAGTCGAGCAGGAAATCCCCCCGGAGCGCGAGGGCATGGACGTCGATCCCCGCGGCCGAGAGCCGTGGAGGCATGCGGCAGGGCGCGAGCCAACCGGGCGACAGCGAGACGATCAGCAGCTTCGGGCGCCGCAGGCTTCTTGGTGTTTCCGCCACGGACGGCCATGGTAGTCAACGCCCGCGCCCCCCGGCCGGACATTTCCTGCGCCCGTCCTGGCGCGATCCCGCATCGGCCGATCCCGCCGGGGAACTCCACTTCGTCGTTGACGCGCCCGCGTTACCGGGAATACTCCCATCCTCGAAACGCGACCCGCCACCGGCGATCCAAGGAGAAAACCATGACGCTGCGCATCAACGACGACGCCCCCAACTTCACTGCCGATACCACGCAGGGCCCCATCGAGTTCCACAAGTGGATCGGCGACGGCTGGGCGATTCTCTTCTCGCACCCGAAGGACTTCACGCCGGTCTGCACGACGGAGCTGGGGTACATGGCGAAGCTGGCGCCGGAGTTCGCGAAGCGGAACACGAAGGTGATCGGGCTCTCTGTGGATCCGGTGGCGAGCCATGCGAAGTGGGAGAAGGACATCGAGGAGACGCAGGGCGCGAAGGTGAACTACCCGATGATCGGCGACCCGGAGCTGAAGGTGGCGAAGCTGTACGACATGCTGCCTGCGGACGCGGGGACGTCCTGCGACGGCCGGACGGCTGCGAACAACGCGACGGTGCGGACGGTGTTCGTGGTGGGGCCGGACAGGAAGATCAAGCTGATGCTCAGCTACCCGATGAGCACGGGGCGGAACTTCGACGAGGTGCTGCGCGTGCTCGACTCGATCCAGCTGACGGCGAAGCACAAGGTCGCGACCCCGGTGAACTGGAAGCAGGGCGAGGACGTGATCATCGTCCCGGCGGTGTCGGACGACGAGGCGAAGCAGAAATTCCCGAACGGCTGGAAGACGATGAAGCCGTACCTGCGAGTGGTCCCCCAGCCGAGGTAGCGGCGGCCTCGAACAGCGCGCTTCCGAGTCGCCCTTCGGGGCCGATGGGGCACACGCGGACGTGTCGGAGTGCGTGCCGGCGCCGCGTTCACCCGAGGATTCCCGCAGTTTCGGGACAGAAGACGATATAATGGCCCGCCGAGGTCAGTATGGGCGTCGCGGTGGGCCGACTTGCAGCCATCCATCTTGCAGCTTGCGGGGCGCCCGGGCACCGAGCATCAGGGAGGGGTTGCCTGTGGAAAATGCCTCACCGCCGGGCCGAATTTCGCCGTCGCCCGGCTTCGACGCCCGGGAGCTGGAACTCCTCAGGGTCGCCGCAGGGGCTGCGTTCGACTCCATCGTGATCACGGATCGCGAAGGGACCATCGTGTTCGTGAACCCGGCCTTCGAGCGCGTCTCCGGCTGGAGCTCGTCGGAGGCGCTGGGAAAAACGCCGCGCATCCTGAAGTCGGGGGCCCATCCGGTCGACTTCTACAGGACGCTCTGGGGCACGCTCCTCGGCGGGGGCACCTGGAGCGGAACGCTCCTGAATCGACGGAAGAACGGGGAGTTCTTTCCCCAGCAGCTCAACATCTCCCCGGTGAAGGACGGCTCGGGCCGCGTCAGTCATTTCGTCTCCATCGGGCGAGACGTTTCGGATCGCCTGAACAGCGCGCGGGACTCCTCGGAGCAGCAGGGCGTCTTCGAGCAGATCCTCGAGAGTCTCGGGGACGTCGCGTTCCTCGTGGACATCCGATCGCGGAAGTTCCTGTACGTGAGCCCCACCTACGAACGCATCACGGGGTTCCCGACCCAGGATCTCCTGGAGAAGACGCGCGCCATCCTGACCCCGGTGCTGGAAGAAGACCGGCCACGCATCGGAGCGCTGCTGGACCAGGAGAGCTTCTCCGGCGACATCGAATTGAGCTACCGGATCCATCGGGCCGACGGCGAGTTGCGCGAACTGCAGGCGAAGGCCTGGCTCGTGCGCGACGTCCACGGCGAGCCCGTGCGATTCGCGGGAACGCTTCGGGACGTGACAGAATTCCGGACGAAGGAACGGGAACTGGCGCAGAGCGAGTCGCTGCTCCGGCAGGCGCAGAAGATGGAGGCGATCGGGAGACTGGCCGGAGGCGTGGCGCACGACTTCAACAACATGCTCACGGCCATCCTGGGCTACGGCGAGCTGCTCGAGGACGGCATCCCCGCCAACTCGGCCATGCGGGCTTGCCTGGCGGAGGTGCTCAAGGCCGGCCGGCGGGCCGCCGAGCTGACCCGGCGGCTCCTCGCCTTCAGCCGGAAGCAGATGCTGGATCCCGAACCGCTGGACCTCGGCCACGTCGCGAAGGACCTGGAGCCGATGGTGCGCCGCCTGATCGGGGAGGATGTCTCGCTCGAGGTCGCGGTCGCCCAGGGCCTGCCGCCGGTCTGGGCGGACCGGGGGCAGGTCGAGCAGGTGCTGATGAACCTGGCCGTGAACGCCCGCGACGCCATGCCCGGCGGCGGGGCCCTGAGGATCTCGATGGCCGAGACCGTCGTGCGGACCCGGGTCGCCGATCACGGCTTCGCCCCGCCCCCCGGACGGCACGTGCGGGTCGAAGTCGCCGACTCCGGCTCCGGAATGACCGAGGAGGTCAAAGCCCACCTCTTCGAGCCCTTCTACACGACCAAGTCGCCGGGCAAGGGAACCGGCCTGGGACTGGCTATGGTGCACGGCATCCTGAAGCAGAGCGGCGGGGGCATCACGGTCGAGAGCGCGACGGGGCGCGGCACGAAGATCACGTTCTACCTGCCGGTCTCGGACCATGCGCCCCGCACGTCCTTCAGGTCCGAGGACGCGGCATCGAGGAACAAACGCGGCACCGGAACCGTGCTCGTCGCCGAGGACGAAGACCTCGTGCGCAGGCTCGTCGTGGAGACGCTGGAAAGCGCCGGATTCCGCGTCCTGGCCGCGCACGACGGGCAGGAAGCGCTGGAGCTGGCCGGCGCCGAACCCGGCGCCATCCGGCTCCTGGTGACCGACCTCATCATGCCCCGCCTCGGCGGCGGAGAGGCGGCGCGACTGCTGAAGGAGAAGCGCCCGGACCTGGGCGTGCTGTTCATCTCGGGATACACGGAAGAGACGCTGGCCCAGGAGATCGTCGGCCGTGAGGGGCACGCGTTCCTCGCCAAGCCGTTCTCGCCGAGAGGGCTGCTGAAGAAGGTCTGGGAGGTCCTGGAGGACGGGCGGACCGCGCGGCCTGGATAGGGCCGGGAGCCGGAACCGGGCGCGGACGGGGCTGTGCAACCAGCCATCGAGCGGACGCTGCGGAAACAACGCGGGCCGGAAGCGGGACTGCCCTGCTTCCGGCCCGCGGTCGAATCTAGTGAGCCTTGGCGGCCGGCTGCCCTTCGCGCGGCGGGATGCGCATCGCGTAGAAGGAGCGCCAGACGAACAGGAGGCCGACGAGGAACATGATGCCGCCGACGACCGGCGTGTAGTCGAACGAGGAGTGCTCATGCGCCGAACGCTTGATCTCGAGCGCGATCTCGACCGCGAGGAGGCCGAAGAGGGTCGAGAACTTGATGATCGGGTTGAGCGCGACGGAGGTCGTGTCCTTGAACGGGTCGCCGACCGTGTCGCCGACGACGGTCGCGGCGTGGACGGGAGTGCCCTTCTCCTTGAAGTCCACTTCCACGAGCTTCTTGGCGTTGTCCCACGAGCCGCCGGCGTTGGCCATGAAGATGGCCTGGTAGAGGCCGAAGACGGCGATGGAGACGAGGTAGGCGACGAAGAAGTTGGGGTCGAAGAAGGCGAAGGCGAGGGTGAGGGTCATGAGGGCGATGAAGATGTTCCACATGCCGCTCTGGGCGTACTGCGTGCAGATCCGGACGACGGTCTTGGAGTCCTCGATGTCAGCCTCGGACTTGTCGAGGCGCATGTTCTTCTTGATGAACTCGACGGCGCGGTAGGCTCCGGTGGTGACGGCCTGCATCGAGGCGCCGCTGAACCAGTAGATGACGGCTCCGCCGCACATGAACCCGAGGAGGACGGGGGCATCGGTGAGGCTCAGCTTGAGCATGCCGGCCTTCTGGAGCAGGAGGATGATCGAGAAGATCATCGTGGTCGCGCCGACGACCGCGGTGCCGATGAGCACGGGTTTGGCCGTCGCCTTGAACGTGTTGCCGGCCGAGT
>JADLHC010000051.1 GCA_020849035.1 Planctomycetia bacterium | reverse complement strand
TCATCGCCTCGTTGATCACGTCGTATTCCGTCGAGTCGATCACGATCGGCGCGTCCACGGCGTGGGCGAGCTTCCGGAGAAGCGTCGTCATCTGCGCCTTCTCGTCGTCGCGCTCGTTGAGGGCGACGCAGACGTCGAGCGCGTGGCTGCCGCCCTCGACCTGGGCGCGGGCGATCTGGACGATCGACGCCCAGTCGTCCTTGATGAGCATCTCCTTCACCTTCTTCGAGCCCTGCGCGTTGACGCGCTCGCCGACGATGAGGGGCTTGGGGTACTGGTGAAGGGGAACCGACTTCATCATCGAGCTGATCGCGGGCTCGTACGGGACCTCGCGCGGCACCGGCTTGAGACCCTTCACGCGCTCCGCGAGCAGCCGGATGTGCTCGTACGTCGTGCCGCAGCAGCCGCCGTCGATGGCGATGCCGCGCGACTTGACGAATTCCTCCATCGCGTCGGCGAAGTCCTCGGGGCCGAGCGGGTAGACGGCGTCGCCGGTGCCCTCGTTGGCCGGGATGCCGGCGTTGGGCATGATCGAGATCGGGACGGGGCAGCGCTCGCAGAGGTAGCGGACGGAGTCGCGCATCTCCTCGGGGCCGGTCGAGCAGTTGAGGCCGACGATGTCGGCGCCGAGGGACTGGAGGGTCGTGAGGGAGGCGCCGATGTCGGTGCCGAGGAGCATGCGCCCCGTGCGGTCGAGCGTCACCTGCGCCATGATCGGGAGGCGCTTCCCTGACTCCTTCATCCAGCGGCGGATGGCGAAGATCTGCGCCTTGACCTCGAGGATGTCCTGCGACGTCTCGATGAGGAACGCGTCGGCGCCGCCGTCGGCGAGGCCGCGGACCTGGTCGACGAAGCCCTGGACGATCTTGTCGAAGGCGATGTTGCCGAGGGAGGGGTCCTCGGAGGACGGGAGGAAGCCGGACGGGCCGATGGAGCCGGCGACGTACTTCGGCTGGCCGGGTTTCTCGAAGCGGTCGCAGGCGGCGCGGGCCAGCCGCGCGGCCTGCACGTTCTGCTCGTAGGTGCGGTCGCCTTGCTTGTACTCGTCCATCTTGAACCAGTTCGAACCGAACGTGTTGGTCTCGACGCCGTCGGCGCCGGCTTCGAGATACTTCGAGTGGATCTCGGTGATCACGTCGGGCTTCGTCTGGCAGAGCCAGTCGTTGCAGCCTTCCATCGCGGCGCCGCCGAAGTCGGCGGCCTTGAACTTGTAGCGCTGCAGAGTGGTGCCCATCGCGCCGTCCCAGACGAGGACGCGGGATTTCAGGGATTCCAGCAGCGAAGGGCGGGACGGCGTCATGATCGGGAAGGGAGGGCTCCTGGAGGGATGGGATAGGAAGGGATAGGACAACGGCGGGGTCGCGGATGAAAGGGGATGAAAACGGATGACAGGGCCCAGGAGAACTCGGTTCCTACCCCGCTTTCAACCCCAGGTGGTCCAGCCGGCAGAACCTCGAAATCTCGTACAGCGCCCGCAGGACGTCCTCCGCCTGCTGCGGCGTCAGCCCCGCCAGCCCGCACGCCGGCGTGAAGAACGACTGCTCCAGCACCTTCTTCTTGTCGCCCAGCGGCGCGATCGCGGCCAGGAACTCCTTGAGCACCGCCCGCGAGTGCCCCAGCGGCACCGCGCGGTCCGTCGGCACGATCCCCCAGCCGATCCACCCGCCCCCCGCGACGTGCGCGGCCAGCGGCCTCTCGAACTCGGCCACCCACGCCTTCACGCCCCCGGACACGTCGGGGTTCACGAAGTCGGGCTTGAGCGCCAGCACGTCCCCCCACGCGCCCTTGCCGCAGCAGTGGAATCCCACCACCGCGCCCCCCGCGCGGATCTCCGCCACCATCTTCGCTGCCGCCACCCGCTCCGCCTCCCCCAGCGCCTGCGTCCACGACGGCTCGTCCACCGAGATCACCGCCAGCTTCCCCCGCACGCGGATCTGCGCCGCCTGCCACCGCGCCATCGTCGTCACCTTCGCCGCCATCGCCGCGAAGTCGCCCTTCCCGGCCGCCGCGAGGCACACGGGCCCCGCGACCTGCCCCTTCACCCACGGCGACGGGCCCGTGACGTCCCGGAGCAGCTCGTAGAGGCCCGGGAGCGAGCCGGCCGACGGCGGGGCGAGCGCCTGGTCGAGCATGGACTCGCCCCTGAGCTGGGGCCAGAAGAGGAAGTCGCGGAAGCGCTGGCGGACGAACTCCGCGGCGTCCGTGGCGGTGGCGTGGAAGGTGGAGCCGACGCCCGTGAAGCGGGAGAGGGGGAGGGGGAGGGCGGGGGCGGGAGAGGTCTGGCTGAAGGCGGTGGCTCCTTGGAGAGGGGGAGCGATGATACGGAGGGGGGGCGGGGGTACGCGGGAGGGCGGGTACGCGGGAGGGCGGGGGAAATGCGGCTTGACCTGCGGATGCGGCGGGGGGTAGGCTGTAGGAGTTAGCCATAGGAAACAACGGGGGCGAGAACGTCCGGGCGCCCCTTTTTTCCGGGCCTGAAAGTTAGTGAAGGGAAACTTCTTGTGACCACACGCCTCACCGCCAGCCAGGAGAACTACCTCGAGCACATCTACAGGCTCGGCGGGAACGCTCCCGTCCGCGTCCGCGACATCGCCGAGGCCGCGGGGGTCCGGCTTCCCAGCGTGTCGAAGGCGATCGCGCGCCTCGTGGAGTCGGGGCTCGCCCGGCACGAGGCCTACGGGCGCGTGGAGATCACGCCGAAGGGGCTGCGCGCCGCGGAGCTGGTCGCGCGGCGGGACGACTGCCTCACGCGTCTCCTCGTGGACGTCCTCGGCATGCCGCCCTCGCGCGCCGCCGCCGAGGTCTGCCGCCTCGAGCACTCCGTCGGCGCCGAGGTCCTCCAGCGCCTCGAGGTCCTCGCCGCCCACGCCGCTTCCCCCTCCTCCGCCGCCTGGCGCCGCGCCCTCGCGCGCCGCCTCCAGGCCCTTCCCGAACCCCGCGACGACCGCGACGAGGTGCGCGTCGGCGCCGGCGACCCGCACGTCCATGCCGGCGGGCGCCCCAACCCGGAGAAACGCCGATGAACCGCCTGTTGTCCCTGGCCCTGCTTGCCCTCGCCGTGCCGGCCGCCGCGGAGGAGACGCGCCGGCCGGTGATCGTCTGCTCGACGACGCAGATCGCCGACTTCGCCCGGCAGGTGGCGGGGGACCGGTGCGTCGTGAAATGCATCCTGGCGCCGGGGGCGGACCCGCACACGTACCAGCCGACGCCGGGGGACGCGGAGATCGTGGCGACGGCGGACCTGTGCCTCGAGAACGGGCTGCACCTCGAGGGAAAGAACTGGATGGCGACGCTGGCGAAGGACCGGGGAAAGCCGATCGCCACGTGCACGGAGGGGATCGCGCCGCTGGAGCTGGAGTCGGACGGGGAGAAGGTGCGCGACCCGCACGCGTGGTTCTCGCCGGTGAACGCGGCGCGCTACGTGAACAACATCACGGCCGCGCTGTCGAAGCTGGACGCGGCGGGGAAGGGGGAGTACGAGGCGCGGGCGAAGCTGTACCTGCAGCAGCTGCGGACGCTGGACGCGTGGATCAAGGAGCAGTTCAACGCGATCCTGCCGGAGAAGCGGATCCTGGTGACGAGCCACGACGCGTTCAACTACTTCTGCCGCGACTACGGCTTCAGGTCGGCCGCGCCGGTGGGGTGGTCGACGGGCAGCGAGGTGGGGGCGGGGATGACGCCGGAGCGGCGGAAGTCGGTGATCGAGTCGATCCGGTCGTTCGGGGTGAAGGCGGTGTTCGTGGAGACGAGCGTGAACCCGAAGATGGTGCAGGAGCTGGCGCGGGAGGCGGGGGTGGCGGTCGGCGGGGAGCTCTACAGCGACTCGATGGGCGGCCCCGGGACGGCGGGGGAGACGTACATCGGGATGATGCGCGAGAACGTGCTCACGATCGTGAAGGCGCTCCGCTGATGCGCATCCTGCTCACGGCCGCGATCTGGGTCGCCTTCGCGGGCGGCGTCGCGCTCTTCACGGCGCGCCGCGACGCGCGCGGCCCCGTCGTGTCGTTCGAGCGGGGGCCGGCGAAGGGGGTGTTCGCGGTGGAGGTGACGGCGTCGTTCGCGGCGTCGCCCGACCCGTTCGCGCTGGATACGGGGGACGTGAAGGCGGCGGGGCTGGTCGTGCGCGTGAACGGCGTGGAGGCGATCCGCTCGACGACGGTCGAGCCCGGCGTCGCGATTCGCGCCGAGCCGGTCGCGGCCGTCGTCGAGGGGAAGAACGAGCTCTTCATCGAGGCCAGCCCGCCTCAGGACCAGCTCTCCCGCCGGCACGCCGTGCGCGTGCGCGTCCTCCGCGACGGCGAGCCCGTCGCCGAGCGCACGTTCTGGAGCGAGCCCGGCTCGCCCGTCGCCGCCGCCTTCCCGCTCGACGTCCCCGCCGCGCCGCGGGAGGAGGACGCGCATGATCACTGATGCCCGCGTCCCCGCCATCCAGGCCGAGAACCTCACCGTCTCCTACGGGCCGCGCCCCGCCCTCCTCGACGTCTCCGTCGCCATCGAGCCCGGCACCCTCGTCGGCGTCATCGGCCCCAACGGCTCCGGCAAGTCCACGCTCGTCAAGGCGATCCTGGGCTTCGTGAAGCGCGACTTCGGCACGGTGAAGATCTTCGGGCAGCCGGTCGAGGAGGCGCTCGGGCGGCTGGCCTACGTGCCGCAGCGCGGCGCCGTGGACTGGGACTACCCGGTCACGGTCGAAGAGGTCGCGATGATGGGTCGCTACGGGCGCATCCCCTGGTGGGGCTCGCCGTCGGCGGACGACCGCCGCGCCGTCGCCGAGGCGCTCGACATCGTCCGCATGGGCGAGTTCCGCGCGCGCCAGATCGGCCAGCTCTCCGGCGGTCAGCAGCAGCGCGTCTTCATGGCCCGCGCCCTCGCCCAGGGCGCCGACATCCTCCTCCTCGACGAGCCCTTTGCCGGCGTCGACGCCGCCACCGAGCGCGCCCTCCTCGAAGTCCTCCGCCAGGCCCGCGCCGCCGGCCGCACGCTCGTCGTCGTCCATCACGACCTCGCCACTGCCGCCGAGACCTTCGACCGCCTCCTCCTCCTCAAGCAGCGCCTCTACGGCTACGGCCCTCCCGAGGCCGTCCTCCAGGAGGACCTCCTCTCCGAGGTCTACGAGGGCCGTCTGCGCGTCTTCGGGACCCTGAAGAAAGGGGAGAAGCGGTGACCGCCCTCCTCCCGCAGGTCGTCTCCGAGACCTTCTTCCAGAAGGCCCTCCTCGGCGGCTCCCTCGTCGCCGTCGTCTGCGGCGTCGTCGGCTGCCTCGTCGTCGTCCGCCGCATGGCCTTCCTCGGCGACGCCCTCTCCCACGCCATGATCGCCGGCGTCGGCGCCGGCTACCTGTTCATGAAGCTCGTCTTCGGCCGCGAAGCCCACGCCCCCGCGATGCTCCTCGGCTCCCTCATCGCCGCCGCCCACACCGTCGGCATGATCGCCTTCGTCTCCCGCGTCTCGCGCCTCAAGGAAGACACCGTCATCGGGATCATGTACTGCGGCGTCTTCGCCGCCGGCGTCGTCCTCGTCTCCGTCTTCCGCGACAGGATCCACATCGACATCGTCCACTTCATCATGGGCGACGTCCTCGGCGTCACCGACGCCGACCTCTGGATCGCGGCCCTCGTCGGCGCCTCCGTCCTCTCCGTCCTCGTCCTTTTCTTCCGCGCCTTCCAGTTCGCGTCGTTCGACCCGGTCGCGGCGCGCGCCGCCGGGATCCCCGTCGCCGCCGTGGACTTCGCCCTCACGCTCTGCGTCTCCCTCGTCGTCGTCTCCGCCGTCTCCATGGTCGGCGTCATCCTCGTCGTCGGCCTCCTCATCACCCCCGCCGCCACCGCCTACCTCCTCTCCGACCGCCTCGACCGCATGATGGCCCTCGCCGCCCTCTTCGGCGTCACCTCCGTCGCCGGCGGCCTCGCCCTCGCCCTCGCCCTCGACTCGGCCGGCGGCGGCGCCATCATGCTGTTCTGCACCGCGCAGTTCCTCGCCGTCCTCGCCCTCGCCCCACGCTACGGCCTCCTCGCCGGCTGGCGCCGCCGCCGCCGCATGATCCCCCAGCCCCTCTTCGAGGACATCCTCGGCTCCGTCCTCCGCGGGCCCCAGCCCGTCCCCCCCGCCGCCGTCGCCTCCCACGTCCACGCCGACCGCAGCCGCTTCGCCCGCGCCCTCGCCACCATGAAGGCCGACGGCCTCCTGCGCGAGTCGGCGGAGGGGCTGGCGCTGACGGAGGAAGGGCTGGCGCAGGCGCGGCGTCTGCAGCGGGCGCACCGGCTGTGGGAGACGTACCTGGCGCGCGCGGGGGTGCCGCCGGCGGAGCTGCACGCGAAGGCGCACCAGCTGGAGCACGTGCACGAGGAGGAGGCGGTGGACTACATCGACGACCTGCTCGGGCATCCGGAGAAGGACCCGCACGGCGCGCAGATCCCGGAGGACTTCGTGCACCTGGAGGGCGGCCAGCCGGTCCCCGCGAGCTTCCTGCGCGAGGGGCGCGGCGCGACGGTCGTCTCCGCGCCGGCGGGGAGCGGGCTCGCCGCCGGGGACCGCATCGTGATGGCGCCGCGCCGCGACGGCGGCCGCACGTGGGTCGCCGCCCGCGAGGGGGGCGGCGAAGTCCTGCTGGACCACGACGCCGCGGACGCCGTGCGCGTCCGCCCCGATCCTCCTCGCGCGTAGGTCCGGGTCCCGCGTATGATTCCCCGCGTGAAGCGGCTCTGGATCTCCCTGGCGTCGGTCGGCGTGGCGGCGGTGCTGCTGCACGTCGGCGTGACGTCCTGTGGTCCCTCGCGGCCGCCCGGGAAGCCCGTCGTCGCCTGCACGAACGCCGTGCTCGCCGACTTCGCGCGCACGGTCGCGGGGCCGCACGTGGACGTGCGCACGCTCGCGGGCCCGCTCGAGTCGCCGCACCGCCTCGCCTCCACGCCCGAGCTCGTCCGCGCCGTCGGCGAATCCTGGGCCGTGTTCGAGAACGGCCTCGGCCTCGAGCCGTGGCTCGACGACATCGTCAAGGCCGCCCCGGGCGAACACCCGCGCTGGGTCGCGACGAAAGGGGTTTCCCCGCTCATGCAGGAGAACGGCGCGCCCGACCCCCACGCATGGCTCGACCCGCGCCGCGCCGTCGCCTACGTCGAAAACGCCCGCGACATGCTCATCTCCGTCGACCCCGACCACGAGGGCGACTTCCGTGCCAGGGCCGACGCCCTCGTCGAGACCCTGAAGGCCCTCGACGCCCGGATCACGTCGGAGACGGAGTCGATGCCGCTCGTCCGGCGGCGCCTGTTCACGGTGCACGACTCGATGCGGTACTTCGCCGCGCGCTACGGGTTCGAGGCGCGCGCGCTGGCCCCTGTCGGCATCGCGCCGACGGAGCAGATGAACGAGGAAGCCTCGGCGTGGCTCATGAAGGAGCGCACGCCGTGCATGTTCACCGAGGCGGGCCACGACGAGGAGGCGATCCGCGCCCTCTCCTTCAAGAACGGACGCCGCGTCGTCGGGCCGCTCTGGACCGACACGCTCGACGCGCCCGGGAAGCCCGAGGGGACCTACGACGGCGCCATGCGCGCCAACATCGAGCGCATCGCAGCCGGACTTCGATGAGCCGCCTCCGCCAGCGCTTCTACGTGTCCCCCCTCGTCCTCTCCAACGGCCATCTCCGCCCCGTCGTGGACTTGTACGACGCGGCGTGGACCTGGCTCGCGGACCTCGGCGACCGCCGGCTGGTGCAGGTCTTCGCCAAGCCGCAGACGGTCGCCCGCCTCGACCGCGACCGACGGCTCCAGGCCCTCGACGGCCCCGTCTTCGCCGCGCTCCAGGAACTGACCCACCGGGACGGCGGCGCGGACCTCCTCCGGAAGTCGCTCGCGCAACGGCCCGGGCTGCTGGACGCCGCGCAGCACGCCCTCTCGGCGGCCCCCCCGCCGCGGACGTTTGTTCCCGCCGCTCGAAGGACCCCGGATACCATGGACCGCCCCAATCCCTGAGGACACCCCGATGCGCCCGATCGCCCTCGCCCTCCTCCTCGCCCTCCCCGCCCTCGCCGACGACACCATCGTCGTCAACGGCCACGGCGAAACCCGCGTCCGCCCCGACCGCGTCGAGTTCCGCTTCCAGGTCGCCGCAAGCGCCGAAAAAGCCGCCGACGCCGTGACGAAAATCGGGGAGAAGGCGGCCAAGGTGAAGAACGCGCTCACCGAGGCGGCGAAGGACCGCAAGCTCGACGCCGCGTCGGTGACCGAGGGCGGGCTGGAGTTCGGCGCGCCCCCGGGCTCCGACGAGGGCATGGTCATCATGCCGGGCGGCGGCGGAGACGAGGGGAGCGGGGAAGTGATGCTCCAGAGGACGCTGACGATGGCGGTGAACGGCATCGACGCGATGAAGGAGGCCGACGTCGCGGAGCACGTGGCCGCGATCGTGGACGCGGCGGTCGCCGCGGGCGCGAGCTACTCCGGCGGCGTCCAGTGGGACTGGTCCGGCCGGGGCCTGGTCCCCGCCACCGTCGTCTTCCGGATGTCCGACCCGCAGGCGGCCCTTGCCAAGGCGTGGGACGCCGCGGCGGAGGACGCGAAGAAGCGCGCGACGGAGATCGCGAAGCGGTTCGGGCGGGAGGTCGGCGCGGTGACGAAGGTGCAGGAGGTGCAAAGTTCCCTGCCGGGCGCGGAAGCCCAGCCCGTGATGCCCGGACAGCCGGCGTCGCACGAGTCGATCTTCAGCGGCATGGGGGAGGCGAAGATCACTGCGGAACTGACGGTGGAGTTCCGGCTGAAGTAGCGCGCGTTTACTTCACGACGCGTACGACGATCACCTCGGCCTTTCCGGAGACTGCGAGGAGGCGCGCGGAGGTGACGGCGGCATCCTCGACTTTCGCCGCCCTCGCCCCGGCCGGTGCTTTCACCGCGAGGCGCTGCGCGCCGCCCGACGTCCAGGCGAGGACGACCGCTCCGGCGTCGGTGACCGCCACCTTCGGGTAGTCGCCCATCGCAAGACCGGTGTCGAGCGTTCCGCCCTGCGCGAACCGCGCGCCGCCGTCGCGCGACAACGCCCACCGCGCTTCTCCCTGGTAGCGCCACGCGAGGGCGACCGTCTTCCCGTCGGGCGATACGCCGATCGAGGGCCCCGCCATCGGGCAGCCGTTCATCTCCCAGCCGTCGCTGGAGACCTGGCCTCGGGACCACGACTTTCCCGCGTCCCTGGTGACGAACACGCCGATCTCCCGCACGTCCTTCCGCGCGGTGCGGCACGCGAGGAAGACGAGCCCTGAGGCGTCTCGCGCCATGGCGAACGCGCAACAGGGGCAGATCCGGATGTCCGCATTCACCTTCACGTTCTTCGACCACGTCCCGCCCGACCAGGTCGCCGCGTAGGCGTCACCCTCCGCGCCCCCGCCTTTTTCGTCCCGCCCGTCCACCCACGCCGCAACGAGCTTCCCCTTGCCGTCCCCCGCGATCGAGGGAACGTCCACGCCTCCGCGCGCCCCGGCGTCGCGCGGCGCCGTCGCCGCCCACGTCTTCCCGTCGTCCCGCGAGAGCGCCGCCCCGAACGTCCCCTTGCCCTGCCAGACGCACCCGAGCGTGCCGTTGCCCGCGTCTCCCAGCCGCGGGCCGCGCTCACCCCGGTACTCGCAGTCTTCCCCGACCTTGACGGGCTCCGTCCACGTCTTCCCGTCGTCGCTCCGCCGGAACCAGACCGCCCCGTCGTCGCCGTAGACCGCCAGGAGTGCCCCGTCGGCTGCCGACACGACGCAGGGATTCGCGCCGCCTCCCGGGAGGTCGACGGCGCGGAAGGGGGATTCGGCCGACGCCGCGGCGGCGCAGGCGAGGATCGCGGCGATCGCGACGCGGCGCACGGAGGGGGCTAGTCGGACCCCGCGGGCGCGGCCCAAGTCGTGGGCCCGAGGAACGTGTCCGTCGCGGCGAAGTAGGGCGAGCTCGGCGCCAGCACGTCCACCCGGCCCTGGAAGAACAGCACGTTGATGTCCTCGCCGTTGTGGTTCACGACGTCGTCGCAGCCGATCGGCATCTCCGCCGGCGCGCCCGTGGGGACGCCCGTCGCCGGGATTGTGTACGGCGGCTCCGAGGGCGAACTCCACGTCACCCCCGTGCCCGTAAGCCCCTGGTAGTGCGTGCCGGTCCCGCGCTTCCCCCGCACGCCGCACCGGAACAGGTTCCCGTCCTCGGCGATGCCGGGGCCCCACAGCAGCCCGAACCACGTCGCCGCGCCCGGAGTCGGGTAGTCGCGGTACTTGTTGTGGTAGAGGAACGTGTACAACCCGATCGCCTTCAGGTTGTTCATGCAATCCTTCTTCTTCGCCGACTTCTTGGCGCCCATGAGCGCCGGAAGAAGGAGCCCCGCCAGGATGCCGATGATCGCGATGACGACCAGGAGCTCGATCAGCGTGAAGCCGCGACGTCTCATGTCCGACTGACCCTCACCGGGAGGTTTGAACCGCAATCGTATCCGAAACAGCACCGAAATGCAGGCACGTCCCTCAGGCCATCGCCCCGAGCACCGCCGCCAGCAGCCGGTAGATCCGCCCCACGCTCTCGACCCGCACGCGCTCGTCCGGCGAGTGCGCCCCCTCGATGTCCGGGCCGAACGAGATCGCGTCCAGGCCCGGATACTTCTCCCGCAGCGTCCCGCACTCCAGCCCCGCGTGCACGCCGACCACCTCCGCCGGACGCCCGAAGACCCGCTCGTACTGCGCCTTCACCACCCCCAGCACCGCGCTCCCCGGATCCGGCTTCCACCCCGGCGTCCGCCCCGCCTGCCGGCACTTCACCCCCGCCAGCGCCGCGATCGACGCGTGCTGAAGCGCCATCTGGTCCAGCGAGGAATTCACCGACGACCGGCTCGTGCAGCAGATCTCCGCCTTCTTCCCGCGCGTCGCGACGACCGCGAGGTTCGTGCTCGACTCCACGAAATTCGGCACCGTCGCCGACATCGCGACGACGCCGTGGGGAAGCGCCCCCAGCAGGGAGGACAGGCGCGCGGAGTCCTTCTCGCTCCACGCGTCCTTCGGGGCGGCGTCGGCGAAGCGGATCTCGAGGCCGTCGTCGATGCCGGCGACCTCCTCGGCGCGGATCGTCGCGACGGCGGACTCGGCGGCCTTCTTCAGCGCAGCGGCGCCTTTCGCGGGCACGCACACGACCGCCTTCGCCTCCCGCGGGATCGCGTTGCGCTTGTTGCCGCCGTCCACCGACGCGATGCGCAGCGGCGTCTTCGCGGCGCCGGCCAGGAGAGCCCGCGCCAGGATCCGGATCGCGTTGCCGTGATTCCGGTTGATCTCCAGCCCGGAATGCCCGCCCTTCAGCCCCGTCACGAACACCTCCAGCCCCTTCCAGCCGGCGGCCACCCTCGCGCGAGGAGCCTCGAATTCGAGCAGCGACTCCTGCATGCCGGCGCAGGAGATGGTGACCGTGCGGTCGTCCTCGCTGTCGATGTTGATGAGCGTGCGCCCGGAGACGAACGCGGGGGCGATCTTCTGCGCGCCGGTGAGGCCGCGCTCCTCGTCGACGGTGAGGAGGATCTCGAGGGGGCCGTGGGCGACGGCGGGGTCCTCGGCGGCGGCGAGGGCCAGGGAGACGCCGATCGCGTTGTCGGCACCGAGCGTCGTGCCGTCCGCGACGACCCACTCTCCCTTCACGCGCGGGACGATCGGGTCCTTCGAGAAGTCGTGCGACGACGAGGCATTCTTCTCGCAGACCATGTCGACGTGCCCCTGCAGGACGACGGTCGGGGACTTCTCGCGGCCTTTCGTCGCGGGGACGGAGATGAGCAGGTTGCCGACCTTGTCGCGTTTCGTCCGGTGCCCGAGCGCCTTGGCGCGTTTCTCGAGCATGGCCATGACGGCGGTTTCGTTCCCGGAGCCGCGGGGGACGCGGTCGATGTCGGCGAAGAGTTTCCAGACGGCGCGGGGTTCGAGCTGGTCGTAGGTGCTGGGCATGGTGTGTGTGTGCTCGCGGTGGCGAAGGGGAGGGATGATAAGCGGGAAGGGGGTGGCGCACAATCATTACCAAAATGGTAAAGTTTCTCTTGCGCCTCCCGCCGATCCTCCCTATCGTCCACCCCGTCATGAGCGCCCTTCACCTCCATCGCATGGGCTGTCCCCGGGCCGCGACCCGGGGCGCGCGCTCGTAGCGTCTCCCCGCCGCGGCCCTTCCCGGCTGCCTCGCCCTTCCCCCGACCGCCAACCCGGAGACACCGCCCATGCTCGCCCTTCTCGCCCTCGCCCTCCTCCTCGCCGTCGCCGCCGCCCTCTGGGGCCGACACGGGGGAGAAATCCTCTAGCCATGCCCTTCGCCCTCCACGATCCCCCCGTCCGGCCCGCCGCCCTCGAGGCGCCGAAGCTCTCGCTTCGAGGCGCTTCAAAGCGGTTCGGAGGGCTCGTCGCGCTCGCGGACGTCTCGCTGGACGTGCGACGCGGCGAGTTCCTGTCGCTCGTGGGGCCGAGCGGGTGCGGGAAGTCCACGCTGCTGCACCTGCTGGCGGGGTTCGAGAAGCCCGACGACGGGGCGGCGCTGATGGACGGCCGCCCGATCGCCGGGCCGGGGCCCGACCGGCTCGTGATCTTCCAGGACCCGGCGCTCCTCCCGTGGCTCACCGTTGCGGACAACATCGGGTTCGGGCTGCCGAAGAAGCCGCGCGAGCTCTACGAGGAGACCGTCGGCCTGCTGCTGAGGCTCGTGCACCTCGAGAAGTTCGCGCACCTGCGGCCGCACGAGCTGTCCGGCGGCATGAAGCAGCGCGTCGCGCTCGCCCGGGCCCTCGCCGTCGACCCGCAGGTCCTTCTCATGGACGAGCCGTTCGCGGCGCTCGACCCCCAGACGCGCGAGCTGCTTCACCTCGAGCTCCAGCGCCTCTGGCTCGGCCTCCACAAGACCGTCGTGTTCGTGACGCACTCCGTGGAGGAGGCCGTCCGCCTCTCCGACCGCATCGCCATCATGGCCACCCAGCCCGGCCGCATCCGCCGCGTCCTCGACGTGGACCTGCCGCACCCGCGCGACTTCAACTCCCCCGAGGTGGCCGAGCTGCGCGCCGCGATCCGCGAGGAGATGCGCGACGAACTCGCGAAACTTGCCCGCCGCGAGGGCGACGAAGGGTGGCGCCGGTGAGACCCCGCATCCCCCTCCTCGTCCTCTTCGCTTTCCTCGCCGCCGCCGCCGAAGCCGCTTCCCCGTCCCCCGCGGGCATCGCCCGCAACCTCGCCCACGGCTTCGCCTCCGGCGTCTACCTCAAGGCCCTCGGCGCCTCCGCCCTCCGCATCGCCGCCGGCTTCGCCCTCGCCGCCCTCCTCGGCGGCGCCCTCGGCATCCTCCAGGCCGCCTTCGCGCCCGTCCGCCGCCTCTGCGGCCCCCTCACCACCGGCGTCCAGGCCCTCCCCGCCGTCTGCTGGCTCCCCGTCGCCCTCCTCTGGTTCGGCCGCTCCGAGGCCGCCGTCCTCTTCTGCGTCGTCGTCGGCTCCCTCTTCGCCGTCGCCCTCGGCGTTCGCGACGGCCTCGCCCAGGTCCCGCCCCTCCTGCGCCGCGTCGGCCAGACCTTCGGCCTCACCCGCTGGCAGCAGATCACGCACATCACCATCCCCGCCGCCCTCCCCGCCATCCTCGCCGGGCTGAAACAGGGCTGGTCCTTCGGCTGGCGCGCCCTCATGGCCGGCGAGTTGATCTACGCGTCGGCGGGCCTGGGAAGGTCGCTCACTGCGGGAAGGGACGCCGGCGACGCGAACCAGGTTTTTGCGGTGATGCTCCTCATCCTCACGCTCGGCGTGGCGGTGGACCGGCTCGCGTTCGGGGTGGTGGAGAAGCGCGTGCTGGCGAGGCGGGGGTTGGCGTAGACCGACGGTCAACTCGTGCCGAGTTCCGCCCGGTGCGTCAGCGAGTGATCTTGAACCGCTCCGCTGCCGACTTGAGAATCGCCGCGATCGTTTCCGAGTCGCCACCGAATTCAACCCACCGCGACCTGGGCCCGTAGGGTTGCCCCAGCCACACGTAGGCCCTCTGTCCGGATGCCCACACGCCGAACACCAGCGTGGTTCTCGTCGGCGCTGACAAGCGGACGAAGTATCTCGGACTTCCGTAGTTCACCATCACAGTGCCGCAGCTGATCGTGGGAAGCGGACGGAAGTCGTGAGCTCGCGAAAACTGGCGAACGAGGACCTGGGCCTCCTCCGCGCCCAGCGGGTGCCATCGGTCCGACTTCGGCTCCCAGATCTCGCCGGTCCAGTCCGTGGTTTCCGCGAGCCGGAACAGGTCCTCGTTCCGGTGCTGCCACCAGCCCCGGATCCCCAGGGCCAGCAGCGCGGCGAGCAGCGCGCTCCCCGGCAGCAGAATCCGCCAGCTCCGGCGCGGCTCGTGCGTCGGCGGGGGATCGGGCGACGCGCTCGTTGGGGGCGGCTGCGATTCGGGCATCGCTCACGACTCCGGTCGGGCGGCGGGTTCCGGTCTCGAACCGACGGTCCTGAGTCTGGGACTCGCGGGGAGCCTCGATCAAGCGGGACTGCCGGACAAGAACGCGTTCCTACTTTCCAGCCGAGAACAGGCTCGTCGCCACCTTCGCGTCGCGCAGCGCCTGCACCAGCAGGAGCAGGTGCCGGGCCTCGAGGGCCGCGTCGAGGTTCAGGACGGCGGGCGTCTTTCCCTTCTCGCCGCCGGTCTTCTCCGCGACGGCCTTCGCCGCTTCCGCCGCGGCCTCCGCCGAGAGAGCGCCGAAGTCCTTGCCGTCGACGGCAAGCTTGACCTCGGGGTCGCCCTTGCCGTCCTTCGGCGCGACGACGGTCACGACGAGGCTTACGGCGGCTCGCGCGTCCGGGGGTTCGGGTTCGCGGCT
Organism: Planctomycetia bacterium; assembly: GCA_020849035.1. Classification (GTDB taxonomy): domain Bacteria; phylum Planctomycetota; class MHYJ01; order WSZJ01; family WSZJ01; genus WSZJ01. Next base: position 19,661 of record JADLHC010000051.1, on the reverse strand, counting down.
CGGCAGGCCTGTGTCGCGGGGGAGTGGGATGGGCACCGTCTTGTCGCCCACGGCGAGGCGCACGTCCCAGACGCCGGTGGCGGCCGCGTCGGTGAGGCAGCCGCGGAGGGCGGACCAGCGCGTGGCGGGGTCGCACGCGAGCGTCAGCTCCAGGAACGACGGCCCGTCCTGGCCGTCCGGGTGCGCCGCCTTCGCCAGCGCCGCGCGCCAGCCCGCGGCGTCCACGGCCTTGTCGTCGAGCGAGAGGCCGCCGTCCTTGTCCAGCCGGACGGTCAGTCCGTCCGCGTGGGCGACGGAAGCGAAGAACGTCCCGGCAAGAAACGCGAGGCCGGCGAAGTGCTTGCGCATGGCGGCATTCTGCCACGCCGCGGGGGATTTCCGGACCGGGTCTAGATTCCCCCGCCCTCCGCCCACGACTCGCGTCCGGCCACGGCCTGCGTCACCCGCGTCCCCGGCGGCACGCTCTTCGTCACCCAGACGTTCCCGCCGATGACGGAGCCGCGGCCGATCGTGATGCGGCCGAGCACGGTCGCGCCGGAGTAGATGACGACGTCGTCCTCGACGACCGGGTGGCGCGGAAGGCCCTTCACGACCGCGCCCGTCCCGTCCACCGGGAACGACTTCGCGCCGAGCGTGACGCCCTGGTAGAGGCGCACGTTGTCGCCGATGACCGCGGTCTCGCCGATGACGACGCCGGTGCCGTGGTCGATGAAGAACCGCTTCCCGATCGTCGCGCCGGGGTGGATGTCGATGCCGGTCGCGCCGTGCGCGTGCTCGGCGATGAGGCGGGGCAGGATGGGGACGCCAAGGCGGAAGAGCTCGTGGGCGATGCGGTGGGACGTGATGGCGAGGACGCCCGGGTAGCAGAGGACGGTTTCCTCGGGGCCGCGCGCCGCGGGGTCGCCGTCGAGGGCGGCCTGCACGTCGAGCGCGAGGCGGCTGCGGAGGTCGGGGAGGCGCGTCAGGAACGCCGACGCCGCGGACGCGGCCTCGTCGGCGCAGTCCTCGGGGGAGATGTCGCGATGGAAGCAGAAACTGCGCTGGATCTGCCAGGTGAGCGCGGGGAAGAGGTTCTCGAGGGTGGTGCGGAAGTGCGTGGGGAGTTCTTCCTGGGTGACGTCGGTCGCGCCGAAGAAGCCCGGGAAGAGGATGGAGCGGAGGTCGGCGACGATGCCGAGGACGGCGGCGCGCGACGGGAGGTGGCGCGGGCAGGGGAGGGGCTTGCCTTCGCGGCGGTCGGGGGCGAGGAGGGCTTCGACGACGACGTCCACGAGGGTCTCGGTCGGGCGCGGGGCGACGGCGGGGATGTCGGAGATGCGCGGGTTCATCGGACGGCCTCCAGGACGCGGGCCGGGGCGGGCGGGGCGACGGGGCCGGCCGCGGCGGCCGCCGCTTCCTCGAACAGCCACGTGGACAGGTACCGCTCGCCGGTGTCGGGGACGACGACGACGATGAGCTTGCCGCGGTTTTCCTCGCGGGAAGCGACGCGGACGGCGGCGGCGACGGCGGCGCCGCCCGAAATCCCGGCCAGGAGTCCTTCTTCCTTCGCAAGGCGGCGCGCCATCGCGCCGGCCTCGTCGTTGGCGACCTGCACGATCTCGTCGAGCAGCTCCGTGCGCAGGACGCCGGGCACGAACCCCGCGCCGATCCCCTGGATCTTGTGCGGGCCGGGCTTGCCGCCCGACAGGACGGGGGAGTCCTTCGGCTCGACCGCGATCGCCTGGAACGTCGGCTTGCGCGGCTTGATCACCTGCGCGACCCCCGTGATCGTCCCGCCCGTGCCGACGCCGGCGACCAGGATGTCCACCGCGCCGTCCGTGTCCCGCCAGATCTCCTCCGCCGTCGTCCGCCGGTGGATCTCGGGGTTCGCGGGGTTCTCGAACTGGTGCAGCATCAGGTAGCGCGGGTCCGAAGCCGCGATCTCCTTCGCCTTCTTCACCGCGCCCGTCATCCCCTCGGCCCCCGGCGTGAGCACGAGCTGCGCGCCGAACACCGCCAGCAGCTTGCGGCGCTCCACGCTCATCGTCTCGGGCATCGTCAGGACGAGCTTGTAGCCCTTCGAGGCGCAGACCCACGCCAGCCCGATGCCGGTGTTCCCGCTCGTCGGCTCGATCAGGATCGTGTCCGGCTTGATCCGCCCCTCGCGCTCCGCCGCCTCGATCATGTTCACGCCGATGCGGCACTTGACCGAGAAGCCGGGGTGGAACGCCTCGAGCTTGGCGACGACCTGGCCGGGGAGTCCGCGGCCGATGCGCGCGAGGCGGACGAGGGGGGTGTTGCCGATGAGCTGGGTGGTGTCGGCGGCGATGCGCGGCATGGGGTGGGGCTCCTTGCTGAAGTGAGGTGACGGGGAGCAAGGGTAGGGGGTGGGGGCGTGGGGTGCAAGCAATACTTAAGTAAGTTGCTTATGATTCTCATGTATCGGCGCCGGCCACCCCATCCGTGTCCCGATCCGTGGCCGTTTCCGCGGGCCATCCGTGTGACAAACTCCGCGAAATCCGTTCTTGATTCCGCGTCATCCGCGTTCACGAGCAAAGTTCCCGCGGCACAGATCATGGGATCGCGGGACAGGCGGAACGGCGGATCACGCGGAGTTGGGAGCACGGATGCACCGCGGAAACGGCCGCAGATCAGGGAGCAGTGCGCGGGGCCGCGAAGTACCCCAGCTTGCAGCTCCACGACCACCAGTGTCGCTTCACGTTGACGTACATCGGGTTCCCGCGGTCGCACTCCGGCCAGACCACGAACGTGCGAATTGAGAACTCCGGATCCGGCCACTCATGGAGGAGCGGCAGCGGCTTGCTCAGATACCGGCGCTCGACTTCCCCGGTGAAGTCCAATTCGCCAGACTCGGATGTGACCCACCATGTCTGGTGCGGGTCCTCCGTCTGGAAGGCCCAGAAGTCGCGGGCGTAGATCCTGACGGCGTCAATCTCGCTGCCCGCGGCAACCCGGGCGATGCCGGACCAGGGGATGGACGCGCGGACTTCGCCGGGCAGCCGCAGGCCGTCGGTGCCCTGGTCCCGGGCCAGCAACTCCACGACGCTGATCCACGGACGGTTGCTGGTTTCGAATCGCAAGGCTCGCTCCAGTGAAATGGACGCCTCGCAGCGACCTGGTTACTTCCAGCTGATGTTCAATCCCTTCGATTCAAAGCCTTTCGCCGGATACTGCGAGAATCCCGGCCTCCCGTCACGCGCCACCCCGGGCCGCAGCTTCACGTAGGCCTTCGCCAGCTCCTCGGTGTGCGCCCACTCCTCGGGTTCGATCCGGGATTTCGTCTCCTCCAGCGCTTCCGCGTCGTCGGTCAGGAAGTCCGCGACCAGCGGGATGACGCCGGCGAACTGCGGCTCGACCTCCGGGCCCGGAATGATGTCCCGGGGCTGCGGCCCGTCCGGTTCAAAGCTGAAAACCCCCTGCAGCCGCGCGCCGGGCTTCAGCTCGGTCAGCGAAGGGACGTCTCCCGTGAAGCGGAGCATCACCACGCCGTCCTTGTCCGAGACATAGGCGGCCACGAGCAGCGGGTCCACCGACATGACGATCGCCGGCTGCGCGTCGCCCCCCATGAGCTGTTCCGCGAAGTACTCCTTCCCCAGCTCTCCCCCGAAGGACATGAACCTCTTCAGGCCGCCCAGGAACCCGAACATGTCCGGGCGGAGTAAACGCAGTTTTTCCACCGAGAGGGTGTCGCCGCCCGGGCGGTCGGCGTAGGACTCGGGATCGATGCCAGCCATGGGGAACCCCTCCGGTGATTTGAGCCGGATCATAGTCCATGGCCCCGGGGGCACCCAACGTGCTGCGAGTCCGCCCGCCGGGCCGGGTGCATCGCCCTACGCGGTCGCCGTCTCCTTCGCAGGAGTTCCCTTCGCCGGCAGACCGCCCAGGTACTGGTGAATCGCCCGCGCCGCCTTCCTTCCCGCGCCCATCGCCAGGATCACCGTCGCGCCGCCGCTCACGATGTCGCCCCCCGCGTAGACGCCCTTCTTCGAGGTCGCCATCGTCACGGGGTCCGCCACGATGTTCCCCCACTTGTTGCACTCGAGGTCCGGCGTGGTCGAGCGGATCATCGGGTTGGCGCCCTGGCCGACGGCCATGACGACGAGGTCCACGTCGAACGTGAACTCCGACCCCGCGACCGCCACGGGGCTGCGCCGCCCCGACGCGTCCGGCGCGCCCAGCTCCTGCTTCACGCACTCCATCGCCTTCACCCGGCCGCGCTCGTCGCCCAGGATCTTCGTGGGGTTCGTGAGGGTCATGAAGATCACGCCCTCCTCGTGGGCGTGGTGGATCTCCTCCTTGCGCGCCGGCATCTCCGCCTCGCTCCGCCGGTAGACCAGCCGCGCTTCCTCCGCGCCGAGCCGCCTGGCCGTCCGCACGGCGTCCATCGCCGTGTTGCCGCCCCCCACGACCGCGACCTTCTTGCCGCGCACGATCGGCGTCGCGCTGCGGGGGAAGTCGTACGCCTTCATGAGGTTCGAGCGCGTCAGGTACTCGTTGGCGGAGTAGACGCCGGCGAGGTTGATGCCGGGGATCTTCATGAAGTGCGGCAGGCCGGCGCCGGTCGCGATGAAGACGGCGTCGTAGCCGAGCTCGCCGAGGAGCTCATCAATGGTGAAGGACTTGCCGATGACGACGCTGGTGCGGAACTCGACGCCGAGGCGCTTGAGGTAGTCCACCTCGCGCTTGACGATCGCCTTGGGCAGGCGGAACTCCGGGATGCCGTAGACGAGCACGCCGCCGGGCTCGTGCAGCGCCTCGAACACCGTGACCTCGTGGCCGAGGAGGACGAGGTCGCCCGCGACGGTCAGCGACGCCGGCCCCGCGCCGACGCACGCCACCCTGCGCCCCGTCGCCGGCGCCTTCGCCGGCAGCGGCGCCGACTTCCCCGACGCCAGCTCCTGCGCCGCTTCCCAGTCCGCCGCGAACCGCTCCAGCCGCCCGATTCCCACCGGGTCGAACTTCTTCGCCAGCGTGCACACCGCTTCGCACTGGTCCTCCTGCGGGCAGACCCGCCCGCAGATCGCCGGCAGCGCGTTCTTCTCCTTGATCTTCGCCGCCGCCTCGCCGAACTTCCCCGCCTTCATCAGCTCGATGAACGCCGGGATCTCGATCTCGACCGGGCACCCCGCGACGCACGGCTTGTCCTTGCACTGGATGCAGCGCTCCGCCTCCTCGCGCGCCATGTCGGCGGAGTAGCCGAGGGCGACCTCGAGGAAGTTCGCGCGGCGGATGTCGCCGTCCTGGCAGGGGATCTCGACCTTCGTCTTGCGCAGTTTCTTACCCACGGTGCGCCTCCTCGGCGATCGGAGCGGCGTGCGATTGCAGGAACTCGGCGAGGGCGCGCTGCTCGTCCTCGCGGTACGTCGCCAGGCGCCGCGTCAGCTCGTCGAAGTCCACGGCATGCCCGTCGAACTCCGGCCCGTCCACGCAGACGAATTTCATTTCGCCGCCGACGGAAGCGCGGCAGCCGCCGCACATCCCGGTGCCGTCCACCATGATCGAGTTGAGGCTGACGATCGTGCGGATGCCGAAGGGCTTCGTGACGTTGCACACCGCGCGCATCATCGGCACGGGGCCGATCGCGATGACCTCGTCGAGCTTGCTCCCGGCCGCCTCGGCCGCCTTGATGCAGTCGAGGAGCTGGTCCGACACGAACCCTTTCCGCCCGTGGCTCCCGTCGTCGGTCGTCACGTAGAACTCGTCCGACAGCTTCCGGATCTGCTCCTCGAGGATGAGCAGGCCCTTGTTCCGGGCGCCGATGATCGAGATCACCTTCGTCTCGTGCGCCGACAGCCCCTTCACGATCGGGTAGATCACCGCCGTCCCGATCCCGCCGCCGACGCAGGCGACCGTGCCCTTCTCCAGCAGGTGCGTCGCCTTTCCGAGCGGCCCGACCAGGTCGAGCAGCCGGCTGCCGACGGGGAGGTCGTTGAGCTGCTTCGTGGACCGTCCCACGCCCTGCACGATCAGCGTGATCGTCCCTTTCTCCGCGTCCGAGTCCGCGATCGTGAGCGGGATGCGCTCGCCCGGCTCGTCGATGCGCAGGATGATGAACTGCCCCGGGCGGCGTTTTCGCGCGATCGCGGGGGATTCGATCTCGAGCTGGACGACGTCGGGACCGAGGACGGTGCGGGCGACGATCCGGTTGGACGGGGCGCTCATCATGGTGGGGACCCTCGCGGCGGGATTCGAAGACGGCGCCCAGAATGGAATTCCGCGGGCGGATAGTCAAGTCCGTTAACTATCGAAGGGCGCCCGGCGCCGGGAACCCCGTCGCCGCGGACAAAACGAAGCCGCCCGCGGCCTCTCGACCGCGGGCGGCTCTCGAGAACCCGTTGTCCCTACCTTGCCCGCACTCCGTTCACGCCCTCCACCGACGTCTTCCCCGACGGCGTCTCCACCGGCGGCTCGTACGGCGCCCAGTCCGGCGGCAGCTCGGGGCCGTTCAGCGCGCCCGTCTTCCCGATCCCCTTCAGCGCGACCTCCCACCGGAACATCGCCGAGACGATCGTGCCGCTCACGCACACGTCCGACTTCGAGTCCAGCTCCGATTTCACCAGGCACGCGTAGTCCCGCGAGAACCAGCTGTGGCCCTTCTTGTCCGCGTTCCGCAGGCTGTCCATCGAGAACGTCTCCAGCGTCGTCGCGCGCCCCAGGTCTCGCTCGTCCGCCGGATCCTGCACCCGCGCTTCCTTCGACGTCTTGAATTTGCTCCGGATGCACGAGACCTTGCCGACCGGCTCCTTGCCGCCGTAGCTCACGTCCAGCTTCTCGGTGAAGGGGAGCTTGAGGGTCTTGGCGTACTTCTCCGACCGCTCCGGGGACATCCCGAAGATCAGGCTGAGCCAGGCCTGCGGCGAGGTCGGGTCGTGCGCCGCCTCGGCCGCGCCGACCTGCTCCTCGCGCAGCCGCTCGGCCGCCGTGCGCGGCTCGCGGCGCGTCGCCGCCGCCGCCGCGGACACCGGCGCCGGCGCCGCAGCCTGCGGCCACCGCGTCCGGTCGAGGTCCAGCACCGTCCCGTCCGCGGCGATCGTGGCGCCGAAGTGGCACCCGAGGATCGCCTCGTACTTCTTGTAGCCGGGGAGGTCGGTCGTGGGGGAATCCTTCGAGCTCCACGTCGCGCGGTCGCCGGTGTCGTCGAAGCGGGTGTCGATCGCGACGCTTTCGACGCAGAAGTCGAGGATCGCCGTGCCGTCCTTGTCGACGGAGAGGACGGTGGCGCGGAGGGTCACGACCTCCCACTGCGGGTCGGACGAGCCGTTGCGGCGGCGCCCCCCGCTGCGGCCCGAGCTGGGCGTGAAACCGCCGCCGCGGCGGACGGTCTGGCCGTCGACCGTCTGGGTCAGCGGGACGGCGACGTAGTGGAACTCCGTCTTGCACTCGTAGGTGTAGACCTGGCCGGGCTTGAAGGCCCAGTCGGCGTCGCCGGCGACGGCCGGCGCGGCGAAGAGGGCGGCGAGGGCCAGGCTTCCCAGGATCGGCTTCATGGCAAGTCCTCCAGAGCGTGTGAGGGGGGCGATTCGGCGAGTTGCTTAAGCACGCGGCGTGCCCGATGGAGGAAAATCGCAAAGTGTTTTCATATATGAACTTACGCATTATGAGTAAACTTAATTGTCAAGAAGTGCATTCCAGCACATTGACGCCATGTAAGGTAAAGTTGCTTCGCAAATCCCGCGCGTTCGGGCAGTTCTGCCCGCTACTTCCCGCCCGAATTCGCCGCTTGCCCCGCTTTGACGCGGACTCGCTCTTCCGCGTCGTGCATCGCCGCATGCTCCAGCGCCGCCCTCACCCCCTCCGAGTCCAGCGCTTCCCCCAGCGCATGCGCCGCCCTTTCGCGGACTGCACCGTCCACGTCCGACCGCAGCCTTCGCAGGAGCGCCTCGACCGCCCTCGTGAACTTCACCCCGCGCAGCGCACGGCACGCCGTCGCCCTTGCCTCCGGATCCTGGGAGTTCTCCGCCAGCGAGATCGCCACATCGAGGACCTCCTCGTCGATCCGCTCCACGCCTCCGTCGCGCAGGAACGCCAGGTCCTTCGCGCGCCGCAGCGAGGACTCCATGATGTTCAGGACGCCGCGGCGCGCCTTGTCGTAGTCGGGCGGGACGCCCTTTCCCCCGCGGGACGGTCCGTCCTCGGTGACCTCGACGAGGCCCGGCGTCTCCTTCGGCCTCGTCCCCGCTCCGCCGGCCGGGGGTGCCGTCGCCTCCGCGGGCGGCGCCGCGCGGGCCGGCGTGTCCGCGGCCCTTTCGCGCTCCGGAACCCGGGCCGGCTCCTCGCTTCGGCGCGCTCCGCCGTCGTCCTCCCCGCGGCCCGCCCTCAGCGCCAGCATCACCGCCAGCGCCAGCAGCGCCGCCACCGCGATCGCCAGCGTCCGGCGCATCCGCCTACTCCCCCAGCGCGAACCGGTCCGCGTCCAGCTGCGCGGGGAAGCGGTTCCGGTGCTCCGCCAGGGCGCTTTCGGAGATCGTCGTGGTGACGACCTTCGCGCCGTCGCCAAGTTCGACGACCGGCTGCCCGAGCATGTCGAGCACGACGCTGTCCCCCGCGTAGGCCAGCCCGTTCCCGTCCGTCCCGACGCGGTTCACCGCCGCCACGTACGCCAGGTTCTCGATCGCCCGCGCCCGCAGCAGCGACTGCCACGCGAACCGCCGCGCCGCCGGCCAGTTCGCGACGAAAATCAGCAGGTCGTAGTCGAACCGCCCGGGCGCTTCCACCCCGAACCGGTTGCGCGCGAAGACGGGGAAGCGCAGGTCGTAGCAAACCAGCGGGCAGACACGCCACCCCTTGAGCGCGACCGTCAGCCGCGCCCGTCCCGCCGCGTACGTCTCGTGCTCCTTCGCCATCCGGAACAGGTGGCGCTTGTCGTAGTGCCGCACTGCGCCGTCCGGCGTCGCCCACAGCAGCCGGTTGTACACCCCCGCGCCGTCGCGGATCTGGACGCTCCCGGTGACCGCCGCGCCGATCGAGGCGGACTGCTTGCGGAGCCAGGCGACGGTCGGGCCGTCCATCGTCTCTGCTTCGGCGGCCGCCTCGTTGCAGAAGCCGGACGTAAACGTCTCGGGGAGGATCACCAGGTCCGTCTTCCCAGCGAGCGGGGCGAGCAGCGCCGCGAACGCGGAGCGATTCCCCTCGGGGTTGCGCCAGAGGGTGGAGGGTTGGACTAAGGTCAAGTTGATGTCGTTCAACATCTAAGCTCCGATGACGCATGGCACGGTCCTGCCCGTATCGAACGAGAATCACTTCACTAGGCGGGCTTCTGTCCGGAAACTCACAGCCTGTTTGATGATCCGCCCTTCACGTTCTCCCATCCAGTTCAACGCACTCGGACCGACCCAAAACGACGCGTCAGGTTCGCTAGGATTTGCTGAACGTGCGTTCGTTGCGGCGGCGATCGGGAAGTCGGGGTTCAACCACTGAACTGCAGAATTCGAGTAGTTCTTCCGGATAAATTTGCGCAGGCGCTTGAACCGCGAATCGACCCGCTCTCCAGATCTGGGATCGAAGTACTCCTTGTCTGATCCGGTCGTAGAAATAGCAATTCGGCCTTGCGTCAGGATCTGATCCTTGTGCATCGATGAGCGCAGAAATTGAATCGTGGCGTATTCCGAATTGCAGTAGTAGTCGTTACAGGTCGGGATGAACTCGGCGGACAGGAGCGGCCGATCTTCAGGCGACCAGATGATGCAATAGAAACCGATGTTCTCCAGGCTCCGGAACGTCGTCGGCGATGAGGTTTTCCACCGGGGTCCGTCCAACAGTACAACTGCGGGATCGCGGAGCACTTCCTTGACGAACTCACATTCGTCTTCGGGGTGCATGGCAAAACGAACCTGACTTCTCATCAGTGGATCCCGCTTTTGCGGAAAAAAGCTACCCGACCGCGCTCACGTATTCGACCTGCGTCGTCGGCGGAGGCACAGGCTCCCCCTGCAGCCGAAGGCCTTCGATATGGAACTCAATGGCCTCCTTGATGAGACGCAGGACTTCGCGCCGCGACTTTCCCACGGCGACACATCCGGGCAGATCCGGGGCGTGCGCGCCGAATGACTTCGGTCCCTTCTCAATGACGACCGCGTACTTCATGGCCGAGGACCCTCCACTCCTGACTGCCTGATGATGCTCTTGAGCGTGCCGGCCGGGAGGTCCTTTCCCGGCCTGCCCGCGACGGTGACGCACCCCGGTTTCGTGGGGTGGTGGAACTGACGGTGACTTCCTCGGGTGCGAACGAGTCGCCATCCCGAGAATTCTAGCATTCGGATGACCTCGCGGACTTTCATCGGGAACCTCTCGCGACCGGCGCGCCTGCCGTCCCCATCCTGTCGAGGCTCCTCCTCACTTCGTTCCTCAACTCCGCCTCCGTCGGCAGGTGCAGCCGGTACCGGCTCGCGAACATCGTCCGCTTGAGCCGGTTGCCGAGCATGTACCGGACCATCGCGTCGTTCTTGTCGGTGCAGAGCATGAGGCCGAGCGTGGGGCCGTCGCCGGGGGCGCGGCGCTCGACGTCGTAGTAGGCAGTGTAGAGCTCCATCTGGCCGATGTCGGCGTGCGTGAGCTTGCCGATCTTGAGATCGATGAGCAGGTGGCACTTGAGGTGCGTGTGGTAGAAGACGAGATCGACCGCGAAATGATCCCCGTCGATCGTGATGCGCTGCTGGCGGGCGACGAAGGCGAAGCCGCTGCCGAGTTCGAGCAGGAACGCCTGCAGGTTGTTGAGCAGGGCGCGCTCGACGTCGGATTCGTGTAGGCTCGGGGACTCGGGGAGCCCGAGGAACTCCATCACCATCGGGTCCTTGAACAGGTCCGCCGGCCGCTGGATCTCGTGGCCGCGCCGTGCGAGGCGCATCACGCCCTTCCTGTCGCGGCTTCGCGCGAGTCGTTCGAACAGGAGCGTTCCCACCTGCCGCTCGAGCTCGCGCGCCGACCAGGCGCTCTTGACGGCTTCTATTTCGTAGAAGGAGCGTGCACGAGGATTCTCCACTCGAAGCAGGATGCGGTAGTGCGTCCAGGAGAGGTCCGGGCTGAGGCCTGCCGGAACCCCGGATTCGCTACGCGGTGCGTAGCGAATCTCGGCACGGGTGCGAGACCCTGCGTTCGCGGGACCCGCTCGCGAGGACCGTGGCTTCGCCGGGACAAGCGTCCCGTCCGATTCTCTACGCAGTGAGTAGAGAATCCGGCCGCTCTTTGCCGGCGGATACGCCAGGTAAAACTGGCGCATCAACCAGAGGTTCTGAGCGGAGTACCCTTTGCCGTACTCGCGTCCGAGCCTGGAGGCCAGCCCCTCGAGCAACCGCTTCCCGTATGCGGCCCGCGATTCGCCGCGTTGTTCTTCCTCGACGATCTCGCGGCCGACGAGCCAGTTGGCGAGGACCTGGGCGCTGTTGACGGAACGCGCGGCGCCGCGGCGCGCGGACTCGAGGATGTGGCGGACGCGGCGGTGGAGCTGAAGGGCGCCGCAGGCGGCGGCGGGAAGGGGCCTGGGCATCGGACGGACTCCACGCTGGAGACGCGGCGCCGCGAATCGCCCCGGGGCCGGGGTGGCAACGGGAAGCGCGGGCCGGGTCCGCTTGCGGGAGCAGCGAACGCGACTGTCCTACGCTTCGGCCGGGAGGAAATCAATCCACCCCGGACGGATTTCGCGGTCCGCCTCCTTCTCCGCGAACTCGGGAAGGAGCTCGTGGACGTCGTAGCAGACCATGACGCCGGTTCGGCTGCGGTTACTTCTCCGACAGGCTCGCGTCCTTCACGACCCACGCTCCGTTTTCCCTGCGGAATCCCACCGTGCCGCTGACGCCCTCGACGGGGTAGCGGACGGCGGCCTTGGCGACGTCGCCCTCGATGACGACCGGGGAGATCTCGAGCCAGGCCTCCGCCTTCCGCACCTCGATCTGTTCCTTCGTGAGGACGAGCACCGGCTCGCCGAACTTCTCGAGGCTGAGCGACCGGCGGACCGAGTCGCTGGCGAGAAGCAGGAGCGGCTTGCGGCCGTCCGTGTCCTCGTGCCAGTACGGGCGGAGCTGCGGCAGGTCCACGATCAGCGCGACGATCGCGGCGAGGTCGGCGCGGCGGGCGAGGAGGCGGTCCACGTCGGCGCGGCCCTGGCCCTCGGTGTCGTAGACGCGGCGGACGCGCCACGGAGTGCCCTGGTGGCGGTTCTGGACCTCGAGGGCGAACACCCAGCGCGACGCTTTGGCAAAGAGCCCCAGGTACTGCTTCCGGTGCGCCGCGCGGTCCTCGTCCGTCGGCGGGCCGCCGACGCAGGATTCGAGCGGGGGGACCGCGAGTGCCGCGTCGAACTCGGTGTCCGCCGCCGGCCCTTCGCCCGCCAGGGCCTTCGCGGAGCGCAGCCTCACCGTCAGCTTGTCGCCGTCCCCGGAAGGCTCCGCCACGACCGTGGCCTCGATCACCGCGGTCGAGTCGAGGAGGGCGCCCTCGTACTCGCGGACGTACTCCTCGGAGGGTCCGGCGCGGAGGACGGCGGCCGCGAGCAGCAGGGCGGGGAGGGCGAGGCGCATGGCAGGCTCCTGTTCGTCGGGGAGTCCGTTGGACGCCGCGGGGCCGCGGGAGTTCCCTACCACCCCCGCTTCTGAGTCTCCTCCGCCAGCGCTCCCCACGCCGCCTTCGGCTTGCCGCCCTCGTGGCGCAGGCCGAGCGTGCCGAGGAAGTCGCGGAACTCCTTCGTGTCGTACTGGTAGTACTTCGTGTAGCCGTCCACCGTCGCGGCGGGCACGTCCTCGGACCAGGTGATGTTCACGAACGCGACCGCCTTCGCGTGCACGTCCCACGCCTTGAACAGCTCCCGGACGAACTGCGCCTGCTTCTCCTCGGTACTCCCGCACCCGGCGCCGGACGGGTAGCCGAGCTGGTAGAAGAACACGGGCTTGCCCCCCGCGAAGGCGACCGCGTCCTTGAGCGACAGCGCGACGGCGTCCGGCGCGAGCACGCGGTTCTCCGGGGTGAGCGGGTAATCGGAAGCGCCGCAGACGTCGCAGAGCGCGAGGATCTCCTTCAGCCGCGGCGCGAATTTCCCGCGCATCCCGCTGAGTGTGAGTTCCGAAGCCACGCGCACCGACGGACGGAGCTTCTTCACACGCTCCGCGGCGGCCTTGAGGAAGGCGCGGAACTGCGGGAAGCGCTTCTCGTCCTGCGAGAGCCAGATGTCGCTTTCCGAGCCGATGGAGATCGAGGGGACGTCGAGGTCGGGGATCTGCGCGAAGAACCAGTCGAGGAGCTTCCCGAACGCCGCGATGACCGCGGGGTCGTCGAGCGGCTTGTCCTTCAGCCACTCCGGCCGCGCGTCCTGGTTCGTGTGGAGCGGGCGGAGCATGAGGTGCACGGGGATCTTGCGGGGCGGGTACCACGCGTTCGCGATGGCGAGGTAGTTCACCTCGGGCTTGAACTCGCCGGGCTTCGTCTCGAGGTCGCGCCAGTCGAACGACAGCACGTTGTGCCGCAGCCCGGCCTTCTGCGCTTCCTCGAACGCCTTCGCGTAGTCGCCGTCCTTCGGGTTGGTGACGCCGACGCCGAGCCAGCGGTCGCCGCGCGGAGCGGGCGTCTCGGCGGCGGCGGCGCCGAGGAGGAACAGGGGGAGGAGGAGTCGTTTCATGGGTTGCATTACACCCGGGCCGGGCGGATGGATTCGCGATTCCGAAACGCTGGCGCGGGCGGCCGCCGCGCCGGACAATCGGGTCTTCGACAGGCCGCCACGCTCTCACGGAGACGATTAATGACCGCCCGCCTCGCCCTCGCCGCCCTGGCCGCCCTCGCCCTCGTGTCCTGCAGCACCACCGAGTCCTCGACCGGCCCGTGGGAAGGCGGCGCGAAGTTCGAGCGCGGGACCATGACCGCGATCGCGGACGTGAACAGGAACGCCGAGGCGCTCTCGGGGAAGCAGGTGCAGATCGAGGGGACGGTGAAGACGATGTGCAAGGGCAAGGGCTGCTGGGTGGAGGTGTCGGACGGCTCGCAGACGGTGCTGGCCAAGAGCGTGAACGACGCGATCCTGTTCCCGAAGGGGAGCGAGGGGCGCAAGGTGCTGGTGCAGGGGATCGTGCGCTTCAAGGCCGCGGAGTCCTGCGAGGGTTCGGACGAGGGGAGCGGGAGCGGCGGCGGCGGCCACGAGTGTCCGAAGGGCGACATCATGGTGGAGATCCAGGGCGCGCAGCTGCCTTGAGGGGAGGTTGGTGGTTGGTGGTTTGAGGTTGGTGGTCAGGCGGCGGGACGGGCGCGGATGGGCTCCCGGGGGCGGAGAGCGTCCCGCCCACCGGACAGCGCACAGCCCTCAACCGCGAACCTGCCGCCCTCCCGTCACTTTCCGCCCGTCACCAGCGCCCGCACCCACTCCACCGGCACCGCCGTCGGGATGATCATCGCCGTGTACTCGCCGCCCGCATCGCCCTTGTGCTCGTCCTTCGCCTGCAGCACCGGCGTGATCCGCGTCGCGATCCCCACGACGTTCCCCGCCCTGTCCGTCACCGGGCCGCCGCTCGACCCCGGCGCGAACGACGCCGTGATGCACAGCACCGGGTAGCGCCCCGCGGGCATCCCGTGCGGGTTCACCCACTCCTGGATCCGCGAGACGTTCCCCAGCGTGAACACCCAGAACTTGCTGTTCGGGTGGCTCAGCACCGCCACGTCGCTCCCCGGCTCCGGCCGCTCCACGGCGAGCGGAAGCGGCTTCAGCCCCGTCGCCGCGATCTTCAGCACCGCCACGTCGTGCACCGGGTCGTCGGCCAGCAGCTTCTCCACGGCGTACACGCGCCCCTCCGCGTCCATCACCCCCATCTCCTCCTTGTCCGGCGACGCCACCACGTGATGGTTCGTCACGATCACCCCGTCCGCCCCGATCACGAACCCCGACGCCGCGTTCGCGTGCCAGTTCGTGCACTTCTTGCACTTGTACCGGCTCCCCACGATCACCGTGCTCTCCCGCAACCGCCGGTACAGCGCCGGCCCCCGCAGCTCCTCCTTCGCCGGCTCCGCCAGCTTCACCTCCGGCAGCCCCTCCCGCTTCTCCGCCAGCAGGTCCGCCCCCTTGCGCGTCTTCCCCGCCTCTGCGAGCGCGTTGATCTCCTTGAGAAGCGCCTGCGGGATGGCGTCGTCGGCGACGGGGGGAAGCGGCGCGGGCTTCGGTTCTTCGGCGGTGGCGGCGCAGCCGGCGAGGGCGAGGGCGAGGAGGGCGGCGAGGGGGCGCATGGGGTGGCTCCGGTGGGGGACGGCGGAAGTGTATCGCGGTTGCGTCCGCGGCGCGGCGGCGGGTAGCCTCTGCGGCCCATGGAGGACCTGCGCGTCACGGAGAGCTGGATCGTGCCGGCCGCCGTCTTCCGCGTGGCGTTCTCGCGCGGCGGCGGGCCGGGCGGGCAGAACGTGAACAAGCTGAACACGAAGGCGGAGCTGCGCGTGCGGGTGGCGGACCTGGCGTTTCCGCGGCCCGACGTCGAGGCGCGGTTCCGCGAGCGGTTCGGGAGCCGGATCACCGCGGACGGCGAGATCGTGCTGACCTCGCACACGGGGCGGAGCCAGTCGCAGAACCTCGAGGACTGCACGGCGCGGCTCGCGGAGTTCCTGCGGTCCGTGCTGGTCGCGCCGAAGATCCGCCGCCCGACGCGGCCGACGCGCGCTTCGAAGGAGCGGCGGTTCGAGGCGAAGCGTCACCGTTCGGAGAAGCGCCGCGACCGCGAGGTGCGGGACTGATGGGGATCAGCGGCACGAACGGCGCGCTCGCGATGTTCCGGGACGTGGTCCGCACGGAGCGGCTCGTCGTCGCGGGGCTGCGGATGGCGGAGCTGGGGAACCAGAGCCTGCGCAAGGACGTCCTCGGCGTGCAGATCCCCGCGAAGAAGTTCTTCGAGGCGATGGGGATCGTGCACGTCTCGATCGACATCAACGGCAAGGACGGCGCGCTGGCGCTCGACCTTCGCCAGCCGATCGCGCGCCCGGACCTGCTCGAGTCGTTCGACGTCGTCACGAACTTCGGCACGCTGGAGCACGTCGACCGCCAGTACCCCGCGTGGCTCAACACGCACCGCCTCGCGAAGACCGGCGGCCTCTTCCTCCACCTCCTCCCGCGCACCGGCTCCTGGCCCGGCCACTGCGACATCCGCTACCGCGACGACTTCGTGCCGTCTCTCGCCGCGGCGTGCGGGTACGAGGTCGTGAAGCTGTACAACCACGACATCGACGCCGATCACCGGCTCATCGCGGCCGTGCTGCGCAAGACGGGGGCGGTGTTTCCGTCCGAAGCGGAGTTCGCTTCGCGCGTGTCGATCGATCCTGCCGGCGCCTGAGAAGCGGGCGGCAGGGCCGACGTGGAGCGGGCGGCGCGGCTGGCGCCCATGCAGGACACCCGCAGGCAGACGATGGTGATGAGCACGATGAAGCCCAGCCCGGCGCCCACCCGCGCCGTGGTCGGGCGCGTCCGTTGTTCGCTGGAAAGATAGGGGCGCCAGTTGCTGTCACCCGGCATCGGTCCGTCGGCCGCCGGGCCGCGGGGCGTCTCTGCGGCCGGCTTCCTGGGCTCCGGCGGCAGCTCGTCGATCTCCAGGGGCGTGTGGTCCGGCGCCTCGTCGTCCATCGGCGCCCGCGCCGAAGTCCCCGGCGGCGGCACGAGGCCCTCGATCCGCCCGGTCGGCGTCGTCGGCATCCGGATGCGCCCGCGGCATCCCGGGCAGACACCTGTCTGTCCCAGCAGCTGCGCAACCGGCAGGACCTTCCCGCACCACGGGCATCCCGAAGCCATAGTCTTCCCTCCAGCAGAGATTCCCTCGATCCGCGCGCATCCTATCTTCTTCCGGAGTGCGCCATCAAGCAGAAGGCTTGGGGCTCACCACCACCCGGGGTCCGCGACACTCCCGTCTCCCGTCCGAAACTTCGGATCGCCCCAGCCTACCTCTTCGCCCCGATCACCTCGAACACCGGCGGCAGGAACACGAAGACGTCCGGGTTCTTCGAGCGGGCGTTCCACTCGGCGAGGAAGGCGTCGGCCTCGGGCTGCTTGAGGAAGCCGTACTGGACGAGGAGGGGGACGTAGCCGCGGAAGAAGGTGTCGGGCCAGGTGAACATGGCGTCGCCGGGGCGGGCGACGCGGTGGTCCACGGCGAGGTGGGTGACGTCGAGGCCGTGTTTCCGGAACAGCGCGGGGAGGCGGCCGACGATGTCGGGGTCGCCTCCGCGCGAGCGCCACGACTTCGCGACGGCCTCGATGACGCGGGTGAACGCCGGGGCCTTCGGCGCGTGGGTCATGGACTCGTAGGCGAAGTAGTCGTGGACGGCGAAGCGGCCGCCGGGCTTGAGGAGGGCGGCGACGCCGGCGACGACGGCGTCAGGGTCGGGGACGAAGCAGAGGACCCAGCGGGCCCACGCGAGGTCGAAGGCCTTGCGGAAGGGCGGGCGGCCGAGGGCGCGGAGGTCCTTCGCGCGGGAGGCGAGGGCGGGGCCGAGTTTCTGGACGTCGCCCTCGATGGCGACGACGTGCTTCGCGAGGCCCCGCGCCGCGGCGCCGGCCGCCGCCTGCGCGACGTAGCGCGGCGACTCGTCCACGCCGACGACGAGCCCGGCGTCGCTGTTCGCCGAGACGACCTGCGCGAGGTCGAACGCCGCGAACCCCGGCCCGCAGCCGACGTCCCGCACGCGCTGCCCCGGGCGGATCCCCGCGCGCCGCCACAGCGCGTGCGCCGCGTCCGACCACAGCCGGTGCTGCAGCCCCAGCCGCTGCCCCTCGGCGTCGTGCGTCCCCAGCACGTACTCCCGTTCCTTCGTCTTCACGCGGCGGATGTTAGCCGCCGTTCGTATTTCGCGGAACTCCCCGCTATCCTCCCGGCGATGACCTCCCCCCTCGAATCCGCCCTCGCCGCCCTCGGCCGCGAACTCCGCGACGCCGCCCGCGCCGCCCTCGCCGGCGCCGCGCCGTCCGGCCCCGTCGCCGCCGGCGCTTCCGACGTCCAGTACGCGGTCGACGTCGCGGTCGAGCGGGGGCTGGAAGCGCGGGTCGAGCGGATCCTCGCGGCCTGGCTGCCGCTGCGGCTCGTCTCGGAGGGTCTGCCGGAGGGCGGGGTGGTGGTGGGGAAGGGGGCCCCGGCGAAGCGGCTCGTGCTCGACCCGATTGACGGGACGCGCGGGCTGATGCACGACAAGCGGGCGGCGTTCGTGCTGGCGGCGGTCGCGCCGGAGGCCGACCCGCGGCTCGCGGCGGTCGAGGCGGCCGCGATGATCGAGATCCCGCTGCGCTCCGGCGCGTTCGGGGACGTCGTCACCGCGCGGCGCGGTGGCGGCTGGCGCGGCGCCGTGGACGCGATGCCCGGCATCGCCGCCGTCCCGCCGCCGTTCCGCGGCGCCCCCAACCCCGCGACGCGCCTCGACCACGCCTTCGCCTCCGTCGCCCGCTTCTTCCCCGGCTGCTCCGCCCGCCTCGACGCCTTCACGCGCGACCTCTTCGCCCGCCTCGAGCGCGCCGGCCTCGCCACCGCCGGCGCCGTCTTCGAGGACCAGCACATTTCCACCGGCGGGCAGATGCACGCGGTCCTCACCGGCCGCGACCGCTTCGTCCTCGACTTCCGCGCGCTCCTCGGCGACCCGGGCCGGCCGGTCCGCTCGGGCCACCCGTACGACATGCTGGGCGCCGCGGTGCTTGCCGAGGCCGGCTGCCCCGTCGAGGACCCGGACGGCCGCCCGCTCGACGCCCCGCTCGAGCTCACGCCCCGCATCCCGTGGGCGGCCTACGCCAGCCGCGCCCTCCGCGACCTCGTCGCGCCGCACGTGGCGGCGGCGCTGGCCACGGCGGCCGCGCCCTGAGACTTCACGGAAGCGGCCAGCGCGGCGAGCGGCGCACGGCCGCCAGGATCTCCGCGTCCGCCAGGGCCTCGTTCCGCAGCTCGACGTCGCAGGCGATCGCGCACTCCTCGCCGAGCCGGTAGACCTCGCGGATCCGTTCCTCCTCCATCGGGATCTGGTGCGTCGGGTCCCGTCTCGCAATCCGCTCCAGGCATGTCGCCAGCGGCGCGCGGACCCGGATCACGAACGTCGCCGCGGGCCCCGCGAGGCCGAGGAGCGCTTCGAGGATCTCCGCAGAAGCGCCGGTGGTCTCGACGCTGACATGCGGGTCGGCCGCGAGCGCATCGCGCACGGCGGGAAGGACGGCCAGCAGTCCTTCCGCGATCGAACCGCTCCGCCCTGCGTCGCGGCACGCGGCGTTGAACTGCATCCACAGGGGCTCGACGTGGAAGAAACGGATGCCGTGCGCGCGCTCGAGCAGCCGCCCGACGTGGCTCTTGCCGGTTCCCTTGGGCCCGACGAGGAGGAAGAGCATGGGGAGGCGATGATAGCGTGCGTAGAGGACGGATCGTCCCGGAAACGGGACACTGAGGCCGGCCATGCCGAAGTTGTAACACACGCCTCATCAACAACTTGCGGAGATGGCGATCGTGGCACAGTCCTTGCGATACCCCCTTCCGTCGCCAGTAACCAAACCACCACAACGACGGAACTCGGAGGGACAACCATGAAAGCGCTCATCGCCGTCTTCAGCACGCTCGCCCTGATGGCCGGAATCGGATCCAGCGAAGCCCACGCGGAGAACTTCTTCAAGAAGGTCGGGAAGAGCATCCGCAAGGCCCACAACCGCCATGTCGACATGATGGAGTCCGCGCACGAGCGCCACGCCGAGATGT
>JADLHC010000050.1 GCA_020849035.1 Planctomycetia bacterium | reverse complement strand
GGCACGGCGGGCGGCGGCGGCGGCGTGCGTCGTCGCGCTGCTGCAGGGGGACCAGGCGAAGGTGGCGGCGTTCGCGAAAGGGCGGGCGCTGGAGCCGCGGGGTTTCGGGAGCGCGAAGGACGTGCCGGAGGTCGACCGCCATCTCGAGGCGCTCGACGCCGCCGGCGCCACCCACGGCCTCGCCGCCGCGAAGTCCCTCCTCCACACCCGCCGCGGCCGCATCCTCTACGTCGGCGACCTCCTCGAGGACGAATCCCCCGGCCCCGCCCTCGTCGCCCTCCGCGAGCGCGGCCACGCCGTCGCCGTCGTCCACGTCGCCGCCCCCGAGGAATCCCGCCCCCCCGACGGCCTCCTCCGCCTCCGCGACGCCGAAACCGGCGAAACCCGCGAGGTCCTCTTCGATGCCCCCACCTCCGCCGCCTGGGCCGCCGCCCTCGAGGACTTCGCCGCCGGCTGGCGCACCCTCTGCGCCTCCCACGGCATCGCCTACACCCGCCTCCTCGCCGGCGCCCCCCTCGCCGACTGGGCCGAGGCCGTCTGTTGAGCCTCGCTTACCCCCTCGCCCTCGCCGCTCTCGCGGCCCTTCCCCTCCTCTGGTGGTGGCACCGCTCCCGCCAGCGCCCGATCGAGCTGGAGTGGCCGAGCCTGCTCCTGTGGAAGCGCCTTCCGGCGCCGGACCCGGCGGCGCTGGCGCGGCACCGGCGTCGGGCGGATCTCGTCCTGTGGCTGGCGATGGCCGGCGTCGTCGCGCTCGTCGCCGGCGCCGCGAAGCCGACGTTCACGACGCTCGCGCCGGCCCCGGTGCGCGTCGGCGTCGTCGTCGACGCGACCGCCTCGGCGCGCGGCGCGTTCGCGGCGATCCGCGGCGACGCGGAGGCGTTCGTGAAGGGTCTGCCCGGGGACGCGGTCGTGGACCTCGCGGTAGTGCCGGGCGGGTCGTGGAGCGGGCTGGGGCGCGACGAAGCGCTGGCGGCGCTCGCGAAGGCCGGGTGGACGGACGCGCCCGGCGACCCCGCGGCCGCTGCGGCCCGGTTCGCCGGGTGCGACCTCGTCGCCGCCTTCTCCGACCGCCCCGGCCCGGACGGCGTCGCCGTCTGGCGCGTCCACCCGGCCGGGAAGGACACGCACGCCGTCGAGGCCCTGGCCGCCGGCGACGGCGAGCTGCTCGCCGTCCTGCGCGGCGCGCCGGGCGAGCGGATCACCACGAGAATCCAGCTCGGCGGAGACCAGCGCACCTCCGACGTCGCCATCCCCGACGAAGGCCGCGCCCTCCTCCGGTTCCCCGCGCCGTCGCTCCCCGCGGCGTCCATCGAACTGCCCCCCGACGGCTTCCCGTCGAACGACGTCCGCTCCTGGGCCGGCGCCTCCGACCCGACCCCCGTCGGCCTCGCGGGACGCGACCTGCCCGCCCTCCGCCGCGCCCTCGCCGCCGCGGGACTCCGACCGGAGACCGGAGGCGCCCCCGCGATCTGGATCGGCGCCGTTCCGGACGCCGCCCCGACCGGTGCCGCGGTGATCATCGATCCGCCGAAGGGCGTTCCGGGGCTGTTCGAGTTGGGCGAGGAGCTGACTTCGCCGGAATCGCGCATCACGGACCTCAACGACCCGCTCGTCAAGGTCGCCGCCGCCGCCGACCTCGCGAAACTCCAGGTCTCACGCGCCCGCCGCCTCCGCTTCGTCCGCCCCGCGCGCGCCCTCGTCGAGCCCCTCATCTACATCGCCGACCGCACCCTCGTCCTCGCCTTCGACCCCACCGCCCCCAACTCCAACTGGCCCCGCCTCGTCTCCGTCCCCCTCTTCTGGGCCGACGCCGCACGCCTCTTCCGCCCCTCCGCCGCCCGCTCCCTCCCCACCGGCGGCTCCCTCCCCGGCCGCGACGGCCCCCAGCCCTTCCTCCGCGCCGGGCTCTTCCTTTACAACGCCCAGCCCGTCGCCGTCAACCTCGAGGACCCCGCGGAATTGTCCTCACCGCCCGCCACGCCCGCGTCCCCGCCGCTTGACCTCCCTTCGAAAAACGTGATACGTTCCTCCCACACCGTGCCGCCCGCCGGGGGAGCGATCACAGGCCTCATCCTGCTCCTCCTGTCCTGGCTCGCCGCCCGGCCCCGCACCCGATGAGCCTTCCCAACCACCCCGAAGAAACCGCGATCGTCCCGTTCAAGCACCAGAAGACCGTCCTGGTCGTGGACGACACCGTCAAGATCCTCAACATCATCAAGTTCTTCCTCGAGGAAGAGGGCTACGCGGTCAAGACGACGACCCAGCCCGAGCAGGGGATCGAGATGGCGAAGCGCGGCGGGATCGACGTCATGATCCTCGACGTGATGATGCCGGGACTGAACGGCTACCAGGTCTACGAGATCCTCAAGCAGGACACGAAGACCGCCTCGATCCCGGTCATCATGCTCACGGCGCGCGCCGTCATCGAGAACACGCCGCGCCCGTTCTTCTACGGCGTCTACGGCGTCCTCGCCAAGCCGTTCCAGCGCTGGAAGCTCGTCCAGATGGTTAAGGACGTCATCGAGCTGACGGCGAAGGGCGTCGCCCAGCAGGAGGTCAGCGAGGCGCCGGACTCGGCGGAGCCGGGGAAGGGAAAGCAGGCCTAGAGTTCGCCGTGACTGTCCGTCGTCGTCGACAGACGCGTGGCAAGGGCATATGAGCACGAACTCCATAGAAGAGACGAACTGGTCGAACCCCGAAAGTCAGCGGCGCTTCATGGATCGGTGGCCGGGTGAGCCTGAGGTCCTCTCGAGGTACGAGCAAGGAAACCAGTGCGGCGCCTGCTCGTTCTTCGCTCCCCTCAACGCCGATTTCGGGCTCTGCCTCCGCTCGAAGTCTCGCCACTTCAAGGAGACGGTTTTCGAGCACTTCACCTGTGCGTCCCAGGTCAGGGAAGGCTGGGGACCCCACAGTTTCTCGGATGATCCGGCGTTTCACTGCCGATGTCAGGACCAGTCGTGAAGGCTCCGATTCTCCTCGCCGCGGGGCTGCTCTTCGTGGCGCTGCCCTCCGGCTGCGGTCCCGCGCCCCCCACCGGCGCCCTCCGGCGGTTCGAATTGCGCAACGTCGGCGGGCTGGAAGGCGGCTTCGACCTGTACGTGGACCGGGACGGCAAGGCGTTCGCGCGCGTCGTTCGTCCACCGGGCGCCGGCGAATCCGGCATGCAGCAGGAAGTCTGGCAGCACGCGGACGGGGCCCGGTTCGCGGCCGAGATCGAGCGTGCCAGCCGGAGCGCGCGGATGGACTCCCAGGTCCAGCCCTCCCGGACACCCGTCCCGGACGAAGTGCACGTCCAGGTCACCGAGGAACGCGACCCGGGCGGGAAGTTCCAGTTTGCGTGGTTCAGCGGCGATTCGGACCGGGACCGGAAGACGTTCCTGGAGGACGCCGCGCGCGTCGTGGACGCGATCCGGAAGGAAGGGCAGAAGTCCGGCCCAGGAGAGGCGGATCCGCGCTGGCGGCCGCCGGGCTGGTGACCGGCGAGTCGGGCACCGCCCCGGCGCCACCCTTGACTTCCTACCCCCCATCCCTATACGTCCCGGCCTTCCTTATTCCTGCCTCCCTCCAGCCCCGGCTTGAGGACAGGCGCATGTCCCAACCCAAGGAGTCGTCATGCCGCCGATTTCGTTGAAGGAAAAGCGCACGAAGGCCGTCGAGACGTACCGGACCCACGAGAAGGACACCGGGTCCCCGGAGGTGCAGGTCGCGCTGCTCACCGAGCGCGTCAACCACCTGACGCAGCACCTCAAGACGCACCCGAAGGACTTCGCTTCGCGCCGCGGTCTTCTCGTCATGGTCGGCCGCCGGGCCGGGCTGCTCAAGTACCTCGCCACCCACGCCCACGACCGGTACCAGGCCATCATCCAGAAACTCGGACTTCGCAAGTAACCGTGCGCCCCGCGTTTGCGGGGCGTTTTCGTTTTGGCGGCCCGCGCGTTTGCGGGCCGCGGTCGCGCCGCCGGGTCTGCGGCTGGAATGGAAGCGCGGGTCTGCGCCCCCTCGGGTGAGGGGGCGGAGGTCCAGTGCTTCCCCCTCTGCCCCGGCCGGCGCACAAGGACGGAGGGACTGTCGTGGCCAAAGGCACGCGCGTTCAGTGCATGGTCGGTGACAAGCCGTTGATCATCGAGTCAGGCAAGCTGGCCAAGCTGGCCAGCGGGGCGGCGTGGGTGCAGTACGGCGACACCGTGGTGTTCGCCGCGGCGGTCGTCGCCGCGCCCCGGCCGAACCCGTTCGCGGACGACGACGATTTCTTCCCGCTGACGGTGGACTACCGGGAGCGGACTCACGCCGCGGGCAAGTTCCCCGGCGGCTTCATCAAGCGCGAGAACCGCCCCTCCACCAAGGAGATCCTGACGGCGCGCCTCTGCGACCGCCCCATCCGGCCGCTCTTCCCGGAGGGCTTCAAGAACGAGGTCCAGATCCAGGTCACCGTCTTCAGCGCCGACATGCAGAACGACCCCGACGTCCTCGCGGGCGTCGCTTCGTCCGCCTGCCTCGCCGTCAGCGAGGCCCCCTTCCTCGGCCCCGTCGGCTGCGTCCGCGTCGGCCGCGTGAACGGGGAATTCGTGGTGAACCCGACGCACGAGCAGCTCGACGAGAGCGAACTCGACCTGGTGCTTTCCGGCACGGAAGAAGCGGTGACGATGTGCGAAGGCTCCGGCCTCGAGATTCCCGAGGACGTGATGGTCGCGGGGATCGAATTCGGCCACAAGTGGATCAAGGACATCTGCCGCATCCAGAAGGAGCTGAAGGCGGCCTGCGGGAAGCCGCAGATGCCGTTCGAGGAGCGCTCGAAGCACCCCGACCTCTGGGCCAAGGTGCAGCAGCTCGGCAAGCCGCTGCTCGAGAAGGCGCTGACGACGCCGGGCAAGAAGGACCGTTCGGACGCGGCGAAGGCGGTGAAGAAGGAGCTGGTCGAGAAGCTGGCGCCGGTCGACGACGCGGGCAAGCCGACGACGAACGTGGACCCGAAGGACGTGAAGCGCCTCGTGGGCGAGCTCGAGTACATCGTGACGCGCGAGCTGATCGTCCACAAGGGGCTGCGCGCCGACGGCCGCGGCCCGCGGGACATCCGGCCCATCTGGTGCGAGGTCGGCGTCCTGCCGCGCGCGCACGGCTCGGCGATCTTCACCCGTGGCGAGACGCAGGCGCTGGTCAGCCTGACGCTCGGCACGGCCGACGACGAGCAGATCGTCGACGGCGCGGTGGAGGAGGAGTACTCGAAGAAGTTCTACCTGCACTACAACTTCCCGAGCTTCTCGGTCAACGAGGCCAAGCCGATCCGCGGCCCCGGCCGGCGCGAGATCGGGCACGGCGACCTCGCCGAGCGCGCGATCCTCGGGATCATCCCGCCGCCGGAGGACTTCCCGTACACCTGCCGCATCGTCTCGGACATCCTCGAGTCGAACGGCTCCAGCTCGATGGCCTCCGTCTGCGGAGGCAGCCTCGCGCTGTACGACGCCGGCGTCAAAACGCACGCCCCCGTCGCCGGCATCGCCATGGGCCTTATCTCCCAGGACGACAAGATCGAGGTCATCTCGGACATCCTCGGAAGCGAGGACAAGTTCGGGGACATGGACTTCAAGGTCTGCGGCACGGCCAAGGGGATCACGGCGTTCCAGATGGACCTCAAGAACCTCGGGATTTCGGCCGAGATCATGAAGCGCGCCCTGGCGCAGGCCAGGGAAGGGCGGCTGCACATCCTGGGCGAGATGGCCAAGTGCATCGCCGTCCCGCGCCCGGACTACAGCGCCATGGCCCCGCGCCTCTGGCGGATGCAGCTTCCGCAGGACAAGATCGGCGCCGTCATCGGCCCGGGCGGGAAGATCATCCGCGGGATCGAGGAGGAGACGAGCGCGAAGCTGGAGATCGACGACGACGGCGTGCTGACGATCAGCTCGAAGGACCTGACCTGCCTCGAGGCTGCGAAGAGGAAGGTCGAGGGGCTGATCGAGGACGTGGAGGTCGGGGCGGTGTACAAAGGCGAGGTCGTGCAGATCCGCGAATTCGGGGCGATCGTGAAGCTCCCGGTCGCGGGCGGCACGGAAGGGATGTGCCACATCTCCGAGCTCGCCGAGGGTTACGTGAAGAAGACCGAGGACGTCGTGAAGATCGGCGACACGATGGACTTCAAGGTGATCAGCGCCGAGGACGGCCGCATCCGGCTCAGCCGGAAGGCCCTTCTTCCGCGCCCTGTCGGTCCCGACGGACAGCCGATCCCCGAGCCTCCGCGGCCGGACCGTCCGCCGCGGCGTGAAGGCGGCGGTTTCCGTGGCGGCCGCGGTGGCGGCGGCGGGAGGGGCGGCGGCCGTGGCGGACCGCGCCGCGGCGGCGACCGGTAGTTTCTTCCGACCGTGAGCCGGGGCGATCGTTGACATCAGAAGGCCGGGGAACGCGCGAGCGGACCCCGGCCTTTTCTGAAAACAAAGCCAACGGTCCCCGGGCAACGACGGTATAGTTCCTGACGATGGCGGGGCCGCCCCGGCGGGCGGATCCCCCTTCGCGAGAGACCGTAGGACCCCGATGGGGGAACGATGGGGCACCTTGGGAGGGCCGCGATGAAGAACCGACGGATCGCGTGGACCGCCGCGCTGCTGGCGCTGGCCGTCCCGGCCGCGGTGCGCGCCGACGACATCTGCGTCGACGCCACCAAGATCTACTTCGGCAGCCGCGACGGGGACAAGCCCGCGATCGTCCGCGCCGCCGACTGCTTCGCCGCCATTCCCGAATGGCAGGAACTCCAGCGCCGCAACCTCGGGCAGGACGACGCCGACTACTGGATCCTCGTCTCCGCCGCCAACAGTCGCTTCCGAAAGGCCGTGGAGGACGTCGCCCGTGCCTCGGGATACGACCTCGTCGCGGAGCAGGGCTCGCTGCAGGCGAAGGACGGCGAGGCGCCGCCCGCGGACATCACGAAGTCCGTGGTCGACAAGATCAAGGCGTCGTCGGGGGACGGCAAATAGTGAGGGCCTTCCTCGTTTCCGCCCTCCTCTGCGCCGCGGCCTGCGCGCAGGACCGGCCCCCCACCCCGCCGCCCGGGCCGCCGCCTCCCACCTGGACCTATCAGCGCGGACGCATCGAGAAGGACGGCATCGTCACGCTGTTCTACCAGGTCGCCCAGGGCCGCGGCGCCATCATCCAGCCCTTCCTCCAGAAGTTCCTCACCCCCAAGGGCGCCATCCAGGTCTCTCCGCCGTCGGCGCCCAACCAGCCCAACCTGAACCTCATGATGATCTCCGACGTGAAGGAGAACATCGAGCTCATCGAGAAGGTGCTGAACATCCTCGACCGGCCGATGGAGCAGGTGCAGATCGAGGCGCAGATCATCGAGAAGTCGATCGAGAGCGACATGGAGATCGGCGCCGAATTCGGGGTCAACCAGGAGCCGAAACACTCGCGGGACGAGCTGCTGAAAAGCGGCGGGGCGACCTTCAACCCGGACACGTACCTCGCGTCGCTGAAGCCCGGCGCGGACCCGTTCCAGGGGGTCACCGCGACTCTCTTCAACGAGAACATCCAGTGGGGCCTGGTCAACTTCAAGCTGCGGATGATGCTCCGCAAGGGGAAGGCGACGATCCTGTCGTCCCCCTACGTGACCGTGAACAACGGGGAGACGGCGACACTGGTGGCGGGCGACGAGGTGCCGTTCGTCGAGTTCATCAACGTCGTGAACGGGATTCCGAACACGACGGTGAAGTTCAAGCAGGCGGCGGTGAAGCTGACCGTGACGCCGAACGTCATCGGCGAGAGTTTCATCGACCTCGACATCAAGCCCGAGGTGACGAGCGTGACGGGGACGGTGAACTTCCAGGGCACGCCGACGCCGATCTTCTCGACGCGCAACGCCGACACGCACCTGACGGTCCGCGACGGGCAGCAGATCGTCATCGGCGGCCTGGTGCGCACGGAGGACGTGGAAACGCGCCGGGGCGTGCCGCTTCTCGCCGACATCCCGATCATCGGCTATCTGTTCGGAAGCGAGAACCTGGAGCGGAAGAAGACGGAGATTCTGTTCATCATGAGGCCGCGGATTCGGAAGCCCGAGGCGGTGGAGGAGTTGATCGTGCCGCCGGGGAAATAGAAGGCTGGCGAAGGCTGGGGAAGGCTGGGGAAGGCTGGCGAAGGCTGGCGAAGGCTGGCGGAGGCTGGCGGAGGCTGGCGGAGGCTGGCGGAGGCTGGCGGAGGCTGGCGGAGGCTGGCGGAGGCTGGCGGAGGCTGGCGGAGGCTGGCGGAGGCTGGCGGAGGCTGGCGGAGGCTGG
>JADLHC010000049.1 GCA_020849035.1 Planctomycetia bacterium | reverse complement strand
GAGGGGGCGGGGGCGCGGGTGAGGGGGAACGACCCGGCAAGCGCAATGGGTCAACCGTTGTGGGTTGCTGGAGAGGCTCCGCCTGCGGCCTACTCGTTCTCCCGAGTGCCCGCGCCCCCGCTCTCCCGCGCACTCGCGTACCCGCCCTCCCGCGCACTCGCGTACCCGCCCTCCCGCGCACCCTTCATTCTGCTACGATGCAACCCATGTCCCTTCCAGCCTATCTGAACGCGCTCCGCGAGCATGGCCGCGCCAAGGTCGATCCTCCGCGACCGATCGGAAAACGGGAGCTGGACGAGGCGCTCTCCGTGCTGCGCGCCATGGACGCCGAGGCCCGCGCTGAGGCGCCGGCCGGGGCGCCTCCCCTCGCGGAGGCGGTCGCGCTCTGGGCGGCCGGCGTCGCCTACGGCGCTTCGCAGGCCCTTGTCTTCCGCCATCTCGACGCGGAGGTCGTGAAGACGCTCGTCGCGATTCCCGCGCCGCCGTGTGCGGACGGCGCTGCGGCGGCCTGGTCGGCCGATCTCACGCTGCGCATCCTCCCCGACCTCGTCGGGCTGGCGCGGGGCGTCTCGGACAAGGACCCGCTCATCGAGGCCGTGCTCGCGCTGGCGCGCGCATGGCCCCTGTCGTCGGTCGGCGTTCGCGGGCTCGACGGGGTCGCGCCGGGCGCGGCGGCGGAGCATCCCGCGCTTCTGCGGATCTACGCGGACCGCGTCCTCGAGCGCCGGGACCTGTCGCGCCTCGCGGACCCGCGCGTCCGGGAGGCCGTCCGGGAGGCGCTCGGCGCGCATCCCGAGCTGTGCGAGGAGGTGGCACGGGCGGCGGAGGTGACGGCGTGAGCGATCTGGCGAGCGCGGGGAAGCGGCTGGTGGGCGGCGTCCTGGAGCCGATGAAGAAGGTGTTCATCGGGAAGGACGAGATCGTGGATCTGATGGGCGTGTGCCTCGTGGCCGGCGAGAACCTCTTCCTGCTCGGCCCGCCGGGTACGGCGAAGTCGGCGCTCGTGCACGAGCTGGGACGGCGACTCGAGGGGCGGACGTTCGAGTACCTGCTCACCCGCTTCACCGAGCCCAACGAGCTCTTCGGGCCGTTCGACATCCGCAAGCTCCGCGAGGGCGAGCTGTCCACGAACACCGAGGGGATGATGCCCGAGGCGGACTTCGTATTCCTCGACGAGCTGCTGAACGCGAACTCCGCGATCCTGAACTCCCTCCTCACCGCCCTGAACGAGCGCGTCTTCCGCCGCGGACGCGAGACGCGGCCGCTGCCGGTGCTGATGGTCGTCGGCGCCTCGAACCGCCTGCCCGAGGACGACGCGCTGGGCGCGCTGTTCGACCGCTTCCTGATGCGGGTGCGGTGCGACAACGTGCCGGGGGAGCGGCTGGGGGAGGTGCTGGAGGCGGGGTGGAAGCTGGACCTGCAGATCGGGATGGAGCGGGGGAGCGTGTCGGTGGAGGAGGTGAAGCGGCTGCACGGGCAGCTGGCGTCGGTGGACCTGGCGCCGGTGCGCGGGGCGCACCTGGAGCTGGTGGGGCGGCTGAGGAAGGCGGGGATTGCGATCAGCGACCGGCGCGCGGTGAAGCTTCAGCGGCTGGTGGCGGCGAGCGCGATCGTGTGCGGGCGGGCGAAGGCGGCGGTGAGCGACCTGTGGGTGTTCCGGCACATCTGGGACACGGAGGAGCAGCGGGAGGTGCTGGCGGCGCAGGTGGCGGAGGCGATCGGGAAGGCGGGCGAGGAGGCGGACGCGCACCCGAGGGCGCGGGGCGGCGCGGCGCCGGACCCGGAGGCGCTGGCGCGGGACCTGGAGGCGGTGGAGAAGAAGCTGTCGGACGCGCAGCTGGCGGCCTCGGAGCGCGCCGCGGCGCGCGACCGGCTGGCGGCGCTGGCGGCGCGCGTGCAGTGGGTCGGCGACGCCGCGGCGCGGACGTTCCTGGGCGGGAAGGTGGACGCGCTGTGGGCCAGGGCGGGCGCTCCCGGGAAGTAGCGCGGGGAGGGACCATGACGAATTCCCCCGCCTGGGCCGTCCGCCTCGACGCGGCGCGCGCGTCCGCCGGGGCCGCCCTGCGCCTCGTCCCCGGGATCGAGGCGTGCGAGGCCGGCGGGCACGTGTGGCTGCGCGGGCCGGAGGGAGGGGAGGAGCTGGCGCTGGCGCTGCGGCGGCTGCCGGGGGCGGACCGGTACGAGGTGCTGCCGGGCGGCGCGCTGCGGGTGCCGGGGAAGCGGGTGCCGGCGGGCGCGCTGCCGGCGGGGCCGTGGGTGGCGGCGGCGGACTGGGCGGCGGCGGAGCCGCAGGCGGGGGCGCTTCCGGCCGAATTGACGCAGCGCGTCAAAGCGCGCGTGGAGCCGGCGGCGGAGGAGCGCCCTGCGAACCTGCTGCGGGTGCCGCTGGCGGCGTTCGCGGCGTGGGCGGAGTCGGCGCCCGCGGTCCGGCTGCGCGGGCTGGCGTTCGCGGCGTCGGAGGACGAGGCGCTCGTTCGCGGGGAGCCGCCGCCGCCCCTTCCGGGCCGCGCGTACGCCGAGGCCGGGGGGATCGCGGTGCCGTGCGGGCGGGCGCTCGTTCCGGCGGCGGGGGCGGCGGCGTGGCGCGAGCGGCTGGGCCTTGCGGAGGGAGACCTCGCGCTGTTCGACGACGACGGCACTTTCGAGCGCATCCCGGCGGCGGCGTTCGTGCGCGCCAGCCGCTCGGCCGCGCGGGCGACGGGCGGCCATGCGTGACCCGCGCTCCCTCGCTGCGGCGTGGCTCGCTCCTCCCCCCCTGTCCTTCTGGGGCTGGACCGACGGCGGCCGCGTCGCCGCGTGGCGCGACGGCGGGACGATCGCGTTCCGCGAGGAGATCGCGTACGCCGCCGCCCGTCTCGCCCCGGCCGGCCTCCCGCCGTTCGGCGCGCTGATCCTCCTCCTCGCCGCGTGCCGCCCCGGCTGGAAGGACGCCGGCCGCTCCGCGCTCCGCGCCCACGTCGACGCCCTCGAGAAGATCGGCTCCCTCGACGGGCGCTTTCCGCCCCCGTGGCTCGACGACGTGCTCGCCGCGCTCGACCGCGTCGCCGCGCTGCGGATCGAGCTGCGCACGGGGGCCGACGCGAAGGCCCACATCGCCGCGATGGCGTTCGAGGGCACGGAGGGCCGCGGGACGCCGGACGAGGGCGCTGCGATCGCCCGGGCGGTCGAGGAGGGCGCGCAACCGGAGGCGCGGGAGACCGAGACCGTGTCGAAGTGGCTGGTGTTCCGCTTCCTGCAGGACCTTGCCGTGCTGCGACAGGGGCTGGCGCGGGTGACGGACGAGGCGTTGGAGCTGCGGATGCGGACGGGGCTGGAGCAGCTCCCCGGGGCCGCGGCGGTGCCGGACGAGGTCGCGGCGGAGGCGGTGCGGCGGCTGATCGCGGACCTGCGGGAAGACCGCGAGCTGGCGGGCGTCGCGCGGCTCGCGGCGGACCTGATGGCGGCGGTGCACGTGCCGCGGCGCGTGAGCGACCCCGAGGAGCTGCCGCTCGGCGGCGTGAGCGACATCGCCAACCGCGGGCCGCTCGACCGCCTGCTCGTCAGCGAGCTGGCGCACGACGAGCTGACCCTCGCCACGCGCATCGCCCTCAACGAGGCCCTCTACCTCCGCCGCGAGCAGCCCCCGCGCAACCTCCCGGGACGCCGCGCCATCCTCGTCGACGCCGGCATCCGCATGTGGGGCGTCCCCCGCGTCTTCGCCGCCGCCGTCTCCCTCGCCCTCGCCGCCACCGCCGACCGCTTCACCTCCGTCTCCGCTTTCCGCCCCTCCGACGACGGCCTGGAGCCCGTGGACCTGACGGCGCGGGAGGGGCTGGTCTCGCTGCTGGAGAGCCTGCGCCCGGAGCCGGTCCCCGCGGGGGCGCTGGGCGCGTTCCTCGGGAGGATGGAGGCGGTCGAGGGGCCGCTCGACGCGATCCTCGTGACGCACGAGGATGTGCTGGCGGATCCCGAGTTCTCCGGCGCGCTCGCCCGCCTCGACGACCGCGCCCTCGACGTCGCGACCGTCGGCGCCGACGGCCGCTACCGCATGTGGTCCGTCACGGCGCGCGGGCGGAGGCTGGTGAAGGAAGCGGCGCTGTCGCTCGAGGCGATCCTCGCGCCGCCCCGGCCGGAACTGCGCGGCATCCCGCTCCTCGCCCCGGACCGCGACGCCTCGATGCCCGTCATCCTCTCCGTGGATCCGCTGCCCTTCCTGCTCCCGCACGAGGTGGAGGCGAAGCGCACGTGCGCGGCGGGGGAGGGGATCCTGGCGGCGACGCGCGACGGGCGGCTGATGCTGTGGGAGAACCGGGACACGGCGGCGCGCCAGCTCACGGACAGGCTGCCGCGCGGCGTGCTGCACTGGATCGCCGCCGACGACCAGGGACTCGCGTTCGCGCTCGTCGGGTCGAGCCGTTCCGCGCTGCATCTCGTCACCGCCGACATCGCCTCGGGGCGCTGCACGGTCGCGCGGCTCGCGGCGACGGGGTACCCGCCCGCGTCCGTGTTCCGGCACCACGAGGCGCTCGTCCTCGCCTACGCCCGCAAGCTCGACGTCTTCGACCTCCACTCCGGCGAGCTCCGTGAGGTCTTCCCGATCGAGCACGGCGCCTCCTGGGGGCGCGGCCGCTACTTCTTCGACAACGCCGGCTGGGCCTGCGTCGCGTTCGACGGGCGCTCCGCGGCGATCACGCGCGTCCCGGGCGCGCCCCTCGGCGCCGGGTTCCTCGAGGTCTTCGACCGCCGCGGCGTGGACGGCCCGTGGGCCGTCACGACGCGCGGGACCGCCGTGAACCTCGCCGACCGGGGCGAACTTGCGCCCAAGTGCCCCTTTCCCGCGGCGGGCGCGGTCGTCGCCGTCTCCCGCGACGGCCACCGCATCGCCGTGCGCGGCGCCGGCGCCGCGGCGCGCCGCCACGCCATCCTCGACCTCCAGCGCTCCACCGCCACGGAAGTCTACGGCGACCCCCTGCTCGCCCTCGAGGAACGCCTCCCCGTGCTCCCGCGCCGCAGCGTTCGCCACAAGTTCGCCACCATCGGCGTCGCCGCCGGACACCTCCTCCTCGCCCCCTCCTCCGGCGTCCTCCGCCAGGTCGTCCTCTCCCCGGACGGCCGCTCCCTCCTTCTCCAGCCCCGCCCCGACGTCGAAACCGTCGTCCTCCTCCCCTTCGCAGGCGCCTCCTCCCCGCGCGGCGCACGCTTCGGGCTCAAGGTCGCCTCCTGGAAAGGCGGCAGCCGCGCCTGGACCGATTCCCGCGGCATGCTCCACCTCCGCAGCGGCGACTCCCGCCTCCCCGAAGTCTCCCTCGTCCTCACCGACGAATCCCCGCTCGCCGCCTGGTCCTCCGACGGCCGCCTCGCCGGCCCCCGCTACTTCACCGGCGATCGCGCCAACGCCGAACCCGCCGAACTCTTCGCCTCCATCTCCAGATTCCTCGAGGCCCTGTGATCCGCTTCCCTCTCGCCCTCGTCCCCTGCGACACGCCCCAGCGCGACGCCGCGGGCTGGTTCGTCGCGGGGACAGGTCCGGAAGCGTGGATCTCCGAGCTCGCCACGTGGGGCGTCCCCCTCGAGAAGGCCTCGCTTCGCCTCCTCCCGCGCGCGCCCGGCGACCTGCACCCCTGCGGCGCCCTCGTCACCCTCCCCGCCGGCCTCCGCCCCCGCACCGGCCCGCGCGCCGAGCCGTGGACGTGCCTCGGCGGACGCCTCTGGCTCCCGTGCACCGCGCGCCTCGAGCCGCCTCTTTCGGAAGCGGAGGCGGCGAAGCTGCCCGGGGAAGCGCTGGCGCTTCACCCCGGCGCCGGTCTCGTCGCCTTCGCGGAGGGCACGTCGCGCTCCGTCGCGGACCTGCTGGGCGAGGCGGCCGAACGGCCGTCGCGCTGGACGCGGGCATCCGCCGGGAACCCGCCGCGGCCGCGCCTGCTGTCCGTCGAGCCCGGAAGCCCGCCCGGCCTCGAGGAGATCATCGCCGGCTCGCGCGGCGACATCGGCTCCCGCCGCCCGGGCGAGCTCCCTCCCGCCCCCGGCGAGCCCGGCCCCCTCGGACAGGCCGCCGACTGGATGTCCCGCAAGCTCGCCGAGGCCGTCGACCGCCTCGCCCGCGGCGCCCAGCCCCCGGGCGCCGCCCCCGCCGCCGCCGCCGGCGCCGGCTGGCTCGCGCGCCTCCGCCACTGGTCCGCCGACAAGCTCGCCCGCTGGGCCGCCGACATTCAGCGCGCACGCGAAAAGGAAATCCGCCGCCTCATGCACCTCCTCGCCACCGACCCCGACGCCGGCCTCCGCTTCGCCATCCCCTTCGGCGGCGGCGACGCCCGCGGCATCGCGCCCCCGGGCTCCACCCTCGGCCCCCGCAACACCGACTTCTCCCTCTCCCGCCTCGGCGGCGGCCGCCCCGCCGACCCGTGGGCCATGGACTGGAAAACGCAGCAGGAACTCGTCAGCCGCTACCGCGAACTCGCCGTCCGCGAACTCCGCCTCGGCCGCCACCGCCGTGCCGCCTACGTCTTCGCCGAACTCCTCGGCGACTTCCGCGCCGCCGCCGACGCCCTCGCCGAGGGAAAACACTTCCGCGAAGCCGCCGTCCTCTATCGCGACAAACTCCGCCAGCCCATGCAGGCCGCCGCATGCCTCGAAAAGGGAGGGCTCCTGCTGGAAGCGATCGCGATCTACGACGAAGAAGGCCAGCACGAAACCGCCGGCGACCTCTTCGCACGCATCGAGCGCCCCGAGGACGCCGCCGCCCTGTGGCGCAAGGCGGCGCAGAAGCACCGCGACCGCGGCGACGTGCTCGCGGCCGGGAAGCTGCTGGAGGGGAAGCTCGCGGTCCCCGACGAGGCGCTCGCACTCTACGAGTCCGCCTGGCCCTGGTCACACCAGGCCGGCCCCTGCCTCGACGCGCGCTTCGCCCTCCTCGGCCGCCTCGGCCGCCATGACGCCTCCCGCCAGCTGGTCGCGCGCTTCCTTCGCGAGAACCTCCCGTCGTCGCGGGCCGTCCTCCTCGCGCGCGGCCTCGCGACGGCGAGCGGCAGCTACCCCGACCGCGCGCTGCGCCAGCGCGCCGCCGACGCCGCCCGCGTCGTCGCCGGCCGCCTCCTCGCCTCCGCGGACGCCGCCGACGCCCAGGAACTCCTCCGCGCCGTCGCCGCCACCGCCCCCGACGACCGCCTCCTCCCCCGCGACCTCGAACGCTTCACCCGCCGCCGCCGCCTGGCCCCGCGCCCTCCGCCGCGCCCCCGCGAGCCCGAGGGGGTCCCTCTCCTCGCCTACCAGGTCCAGCTCCCGGGCGACATTCTCTGGGAAACTGCCGCGGCGCGACGCGACCTCCTGTACGTCGCGGGTTTCGGGAAGGGCGGCGCGGTGCTCGCGCGGACGCCGTGGAGCGAGGCGGTGCAGACGCTCACGTGGATGCCCGCGTACAACTACCCGCACATCCTGGAGCCCGGCCTCGACGCGACCCGCCCCGTGCTGTTCGCCGGCTCGCCCGGCCCGCGCCTCGGGCTGATGACCTTCCCGCGCACCGACGCGGTCCCGCACGTCACGCCCGCTGGGACCCCCCCGTGGTTCCCGGACGAGGTCCTCGGCGCCGCCGTCGCCGACCTCGGCACCGTCTGGGTCGTCCGCGAGCACCTCGACCGCCTCGTCGCCTGGGCCTACACCCAGCAGGGCGCCATCTCCGCCATCTACCCGCTCCCCCAGCTCGAGGAAGCCCTCCCCGAAGGCGAGTCCCTCCGCTCCTTCGCCCCCATCCCCGCCGTCGCCCAGCGCCTCAACCTCTTCGCTGCCCTCGGCCCTCGCCTCGCCCGCCTCGGCCGCGACGGCGCCGTCGCCACCGTCGACCTCCCCGCAGCCGTCGCCGCCCTCACCGCCTCCACCCAGCCCGACCGCGCCATGGTCGCCGCCGCCTTCGAGGCCGGCGGCGCCGTCGTCTTCGATTCCCCCGACCTGTCGCACGTCCGGCGCTTCGCCGAGGATCTCGCCGAGCCCCTCCTGGCCTTCACGCGCGACGGCACGCTCGTCGCGGCGGGGGAGCGGGAAGGGCGCGTCTTCGACACCGCCGACGGTCGCGTCTACGAGAAGGCGACGTTCCCGGTCATCGGCGGCCGGCCCGTCGCCGCCGTTGCCGGCCCCAAGCCGAATGAGTTCGCGCTCGTCATGCAGAGCGGGGAAGTTCGCGTGTACCGGATACCGAGGCGGTAGGGGGGAGGCTGGCGGAGGCTGGCGGAGGCTGGCGGAGGCAGGCGAAGGCTGGCGAAGGCTGGCGGAGGCTGGCGGAGGCTGGCGGAGGCTGGCGAAGGCTGGCGGAGGCTGGCGGAGGCTGGCGGAGGAGGGCGGAGGAGGGCGGAGGAGGGCGGAGGAGGGCGAAGGAGGGCGAAGGAGGGCGAGGCTGGACCAGCGAGAGGGGAGCGGAAAGGTCGGGGCAGTGGGGGACACTTCAGAGCAACCTGGACTTGAAGCGGAGCGTGAGTCCGCGGAGCAGGCTGCCTCGGTCGATCAGGTTCCGGGCGTCCGAGGCTGTCAGGAAGTCCAGATCGGAAGCGAGGTACAACTGGGTCTGCTGTTCCGCAATCGAACCGAGCGCAATTCCCAGGAAGTGATTGAAATCTGCCGCCGTGTTCCGGGCCCATCCTTCGGCGATGTTCGACGGAATCGAAACGGCCGCGCGCCGCAACTGGGAGACGAGTCCGTACTTCTCCGAATCGGGGAAGTTCCGGGTTGCCCGGTAGATCTCGGGTACGAGCTTCCTGGCCTCCCGCCAGATGATCAGTTCTTCGAACGATCGGGTCCGTGCCATCACTCTCTCCTAAATATACGGGTGTATTTGAAACAGACCATATAATTCGACAAAGCCACAGTCAAGCCCACCTCGCAGAATCCCAGCCCCGCCCGCCTCCGCCCGCCTCCGCCCGCCTCCGCCCGCCTCCGCCAGCCTTCGCCAGCCTTCGCCAGCCTCCGCCAGCCTCCGCCAGCCTTCGCCAGCCTCCGCCAGCCTCCGCCAGCCTCCGCCCGCGCCTTGACCCCACCCCTTCTTTACGCGTCTAATACCCATCCAACCCGCAATGCCCACCGCTCCGGACACACAGAAGGCCTTCGAGGAAGCCCGCGCCCGCGCGGAATCCCTCTTCCATACCTACTCCGCCGCCTCCTCCAAGGCCGGCAACAAGCAGGCCCGCGACCTCTTCGGCCGCCTCGCCGCCTGGGAGATGCACCACTTCGAAGAAATGGACCGCGCCCAGGCCGCCCTCAACGAGTCCGACGCGTGGATCGAGTACGCCGAAACCGACTTCCCACGCTCCGACCCCGGGCTGTCGGACAAGCGCGAGTCGTGGGACCGCTCCGGCTCGTCGTACTTCAACGAGCAGGACGCCCTGTCCGCGGCCGTCGAGCACGAGCGCGCGAACTACACCATGTTCCTCGGCCTCGCCGCGAAGGCGAAAGCCCAGAAGGAACGCGACTTCTGGACCGCGCTCGCCGCCGACGAGGACTGCCACCTGCGCGCCCTCCGGGACCAGCTCGACTCGCTTCGCGGCGACGGCAAGTGGACCTGGCTCGAGACGCTCAAGAAGTCCGCCCCGAAGCCGAACTTCCCGGTCGCCAAGGCCGCCGTGGGCCAGATCTCCCCGATCTCCACGCACGACCTGCCGGCGCTTCGCGCGAAAGGCGTCCCCGGCGAGCGCGCGACCCGCGGGGACGTCGAGACCGAGTTGCTCCCTCCGGGCTGGGAGCAGATGGAGCCGGGGAAGACGCAGAAGTTCCGGGAAGTGGCCTGGCAGCCGCCGCAGATTGCGGACCCGAAGACGCCTGTGCCGGGAGACCTGAAGCCCCCGGCGACCGCGCCTTCGCCCGGCGGCGGCTGGGTGCCGATGGGGTCGGACGTTGCGCCGAAGCCGGCGCACGACCCGTGGATTCCCGCGGACAAGCAGCACCTGGTCGCGCCGCCGCCGTCGCCGGTCGAACCCCCGAAGAAGAAGGACCCCTCGACGATCCGCCTGGCGGGCGCGGCCGCCGACCGCAAGCCGGGCGCGCCCGGCCGATCCCTGGCCGGCACCGATACATCCATCATGGACCGGCCCCTCGCCCACACCGGCGGCCGCTGGGTCTACGAAGCGAGCGTCAAGACCGTCGAACAGCTCTGCGCCCCCGGCACGCCGCCTCCGGACGAAGATGCCCTCGCCCTCGTCGCCGGCCGCGCCCGCAAGGTCTTCCTCGACATCCTCAACCGCCGCGGCGCCCAGGGATGGGAACTCCTCCAGCTCGCGTTCCAGAAGGACTCGGTCGTGTTCTTCTGGAAGCGGCGCGAGTAGGGCCGCCCGGCTTCCGGGCCTGCCCGGTCGTTAAAGGAAGAACTCCCGCTTTCCACCGCGACCCGTGAAACGATTCCTCCCGATCCTGCTCCTGGCCGGCGTCCTCGGCCTCGTCGTCTTCGTCGTCCTCAAGGCGCGCTTCGGGAAGAAGGACGCCGAAGGCGAGTCCGCGGAGGAGGGCGGGGCGTCGGCGTCGAAAGGGAAGACGGGGCCGCGGGATTTCGCGAAGTCGAAGGCGGGGTTGATCCGGACGACGGACGTTGAGAAGGGAGCGCAGCTGGATCCGAGCGCCCCCGAGACGCCGCTGGGCGAGTACATCGCGGTGCGCGACAAGGTGCTGGCGAAGTGGCGCGAAGCGAAGGTCGACATTTCCTGGGACGCGGTGCCGATGCGGCAGGCGCTGGACGACCTCGCCGCGAGGTACGGGCTGGCCGCGACGCTGGACGCGGAGGCGGAGGGAGTGACGCAGACGGTGGCGGTCGAGCAGATGCCCGCGCTCGCCGCCCTCGAGCTGATGACGAACTCCGCTGCGCTCGCGTGGGTGGTCACGGCCTCCGGCGACCTGGTCATCATGCCCCAGGAGAAGCTGACCGCGTTCGCGCCGCCCGCGTGGTACGACCTCAAGGAACTCTGGGCCGCGCGCGAGTCGGTGCTCGACGACCGCAACGCCGGCGTCGTGCGCGAGCCCGAGCTCGCGAAGAAACTGCGCGACACGGCGATCGTCGCCCGCTCGATCCCGGCGGGCGACCTCCAGGCCTTCCTCCGCTTCCTCTCCCAGGTCTCCGACGTGAACTACGTCATGAGGCCCACCGACACGCCGCCGCAGCTTCCCGCCCTGGCCCCCCTCGAGGGCGAGTCGCTCGACTCGTTCCTGCGCCGGGCGCTCGAGCCCGCGGCCTACACGTTCAAGGTGACCCGCGACTCCGTGATCGTGCTCTCGCGCGAACAGGAGGAGGCCGAGAAGAAGGAGATGTCCGCGCGGGAGGACGAGCGGCGCGGGCGGCTGGAGGCCGAGAAGGAGTTCTGGAAGAAGCCGGTAAACGTCGGCGGCGAAAATCTCACGGTCCGCGACATCGCCGAGGGCCTCGCGCGGGACCTCGGCGTTCCCCTCGTCGTGGATCCCCGCTCGGCGCGCCGCGCGGCGCGCTACAGCTTCAAGGCCGTCGAGGGAAGGCCCGCCCAGGAGGTCGTGGACATCCTGAAGCGGGGCTGTCCGGTCGAGGTGACCTTCCGGGACGGGAAGATCTGGATCCTCGCGCCCGAGGATCTTCACGAGGGCGCGGGCGGTTAACCCCTCCTCCCGCGGCGCGCGGTTCCGGTGTACGCTGGCCCGCGCGACCCCATGACCCAGTCCCTCCTTTTCATCGCCCTCGCCGCCGCGCTCGTCGCGCTGAACGGGTTCTTCGTGCTCGCCGAGTTCGCGCTCGTCAAGGTTCGCGCGACCCGCCTGCGCGAGCTGGCAGAGAAAGGCAACGCCAGTGCGCGCCACGGCCTCGCGATCCTGGGGCACATCGACTCGTACCTCTCCACCTGCCAGCTCGGCATCACCATCGCCTCCCTCGGCCTGGGCTGGGTCGGCGAACCCGCGTTCGCCCGGCTGATCGGGCCCCTCCTCGTCCGCCTCGGCATCGCCTCCGAGGCCGCCATCCACTCCATCTCCTTCGCCTTCTCGTTCGCCTTCATCACGTTCATCCACGTCGTCCTCGGCGAACTCGCCCCCAAGTCCGTCGCCATCCGCAAGACCGAGAAGGCCGCGCTCTTCTCCGCCCGCGCCCTGCGGATTGCCCACATCCTCTTCTTCCCCGCCATGTGGCTGCTCAACGCCTCCAGCAACCTCATTCTCCGCATCCTCCGCATCCCCCCGGGCTCCGAGCACGAGCTGGCCCACAGCGAGACCGAGCTCAAGATGATCCTCGGCGCCTCCCTCGACCAGGGGATGTTCACGCTCTCCCGCCTCCTCATGATGGAGAACGTCCTCGACTTCGGCACGCTCAGGGTCCACGACGTCATGATTCCCGGCTCCAGGGCCGCCCTCCTCGATCCCGCCAGACCCTGGCGCGAAAATCTCGACGTCATCGAGCACACCCTTCACTCCCGCTACCCGCTCGCGGCGCCGCGCATCGAGAAGGTCGTCCACGTCAAGGACATGGCCCTCGCCCTCTCCCGCGGCGAAGAGGTCAATCTCAGCGCCATCGCCCGCCCCGTCCCGCACGTCCCGCCCGACATGCCCCTCGAGGACCTCCTCAAGCGCTTCCTCACGGGCGGCCCCCATCTCGCCGTCGTCGAGAAGGACGGCGCGTTCCTGGGCATCGTGACGATGGAGGACGTGCTGGAGGAGCTGGTCGGGACGATCCGGGACGAATTCGAGCAGGTGAAGGACTACCGGCTGTCGGAGATCGTGACGCCGGAAGCGGTCTGCCTGGACCTGACGGCGGGGACGAAGGAGGCGATCATCCGGCGGCTGGCGACGGGGATCGCGAAGGCGCGGCCGGACGTGGATCCGGAGAAGGCGGTGCCTGCGGTGCTGAAGCGAGAGGCGCTGGCGTCGACGGGGCTGGGGATGGGGGTCGCGATCCCGCACGGGCGGGTCGAGGGGCTCGTGCGGCCCGCGGCGGCGCTCGGTCGCGCGTCCGCGGGGCTGGACTTCAAGTCGATCGACGGGAAGCCGGTGAACATCGTGTTCCTGATCCTGTCGCCGCCGCACGACGAGGGCGCGCACCTGCACATCCTTGAGAAGATCAGTTCGCTGCTGCTCAGCGACTACCTGAGGGAGAAGCTGGAGCATGCGCAGACGCCGGAGGAAGTGATGGAGGTGTTCCGGTTGTCGGACAAGAGCATTCCGGCGTGACGAACGGCGGGGGATGGGGGAGGGCGGGAGCGGGAAGGCGCGGGATCGGGATGGGGATCGGGCTCGGGCTCGGGCGCACGGACGGGAGTGGGAGGGGCCGGGGAAGGGGTGGGCGGTGCGCGACGCCCGCCCCTTCCCCGGCCCGTTGTTTCCCGCGCCTTCCCCTCCGCGCCGTTCCAACGAAAAAGGGAGGCCTTTCGGCCTCCCTGAATCTCCCGCCTGCCGTTCCTAATCGCAGACCCAGACCCTGACCCTCTTCGTCTCGAAGTGCCCCGGCACGCACACCCTCCTGGGCACCCGCGTGCACTCGCCTTCGACCCAGACCTTGATCGTCTTCGTGCAGGTCACCGCCGGGATCTCCCGGGTCGTCCAGTACCCGCACTTCACCATGATCTTGATCTCGTTACCCATGCAGTCCCGTTCGATCCGGTACACCGGCGGCACGTAGACCTTCTCGCAGCGCGCCGGCGTCACGATCTCCGTCACCTCGCGGAACTCGAAGTGCCCCGGCTCGCGGACTTCGACGTACTCGATCTTCTCGTAGCCCGGCACCCACTGCTGGACCTCGACCGTCTCGTAGTGCCCGTGGCCCTGGCCGTATCCGCGATTCCCCGGCTGGATGCGGAAGCCGCGGCGGAACATCTCGGCGTGGCGCTCGTGCGCGGACTCCATCATGTCGACATGGCGGTTGTGGGCCTTGCGGATGCTCTTCCCGACCTTC
>JADLHC010000048.1 GCA_020849035.1 Planctomycetia bacterium | reverse complement strand
TCACACAGAAGCAGCCTGCGTAGGGCTGTTTTCTGAGGAAGGACGGATACGGCGTTGTCGCGGATCACGACGATCACGACGATGGGGACTTGAATTCCGCGCCCTGACCCCCTTAACTATGCCCCCGATGAACCTCGCCATCGTCAGCGCCTCCGAAGCCGGACTCGTCTTCCTCGGCGGCCTCGCCATGTTCTTCGTCGGCGGAATCCCCTTCGGACTCCTCGTCGGCTTCCTCAACGGCGTCGACGTCCGCAAGGCCGGCTCCGGCAACATCGGCGCCACCAACGTCGGCCGCACCTGCGGCCGGTTCTGGGGCATCCTGACGCTCGCCCTCGACGCCGCCAAGGGCTTCCTCCCCGTCCTCTTCCTCGCACCCCTCGCCGGCCGCCATTTCGTCCCCGGCGTCCCCCACTGCGAGGTCGTCATGCAGGTCGCCTTCGGCATCGGCGCCATCGCCGGCCACATGTTCCCCGTCTACCTCGGCTTCAAGGGAGGCAAGGGCATCGCCACCGCCGCCGGCGTCTTCCTCGCCGCTTCCCCATGGGCGCTCCTCTGCGCCTTCAGCGCCTGGGTGCTCTTCACCGTCCTCACCCGCTACGTCTCCGTCGGCTCCATCGCCTCCGTCATCGCGCTCGCCTCGGGCCAGGTCATCACCGACCCGGAGGCCTTCCGCAACCGACTCGGCGTCACGCTCTTCTCCCTCGGCGTGATGGTGTTCGCGATCTACAAGCACCGGGGGAACGTGAAACGGATCATCCAGGGGACGGAGCCGAAGATCCGGCTGGGGAAGAAGGACGCCGAGGCCGCGAAGCCCTAGCAAATGCTCGCCGCGGCGTGCGGGGGCCCCTAAGATCCGGGGGTGAGCAAGGTTATCGTGTTCGGCGCGGGCGGCTGGGGGACCGCGCTTTCGCTGGTCCTGCGTGCGACCGGGCGCCATCCGGTGCTGTTCGCGCGGCGGCCCGAGTTCGCGGAGGAGCTCCGGCGCGAGCGGGTGAACCGGCCGTACCTTCCCGGGGTACACATCCCGGAAAACCTCCAGGTCGACAGCGGAGTGCCGGACTTCCGCGGCGCGGAGCTGTTCGTGCTCGCGGTGCCGACCCAGTTCGTGCGGCCCGCGCTGGCGCCGCTCGCCCGCTCCTTCCCGCGCGACCTGCCGGTGGTGAGCGTGGTGAAGGGCATCGAGGTGGGGACGCTGAAGCGCGTGTCGGAGGTCGTGCGGGACGTGCTGGGGCGGGTGCCGGTGTGCGTGCTGAGCGGGCCGTCGCATGCGGAGGAGGTGGGGCGGCGGCTGCCGACGACGGTGGTCGCGGCGAGCACGAACCACGCGCTGGCGCGGAAGGTGCAGGCAGCGTTCATGACGGACCGGTTCCGGGTGTACTCGCACACGGACGTGAAGGGTGTGGAGCTGGGCGGGGCGGTGAAGAACGTGATCGCGATCGCGGCGGGGATCTGCGACGGGCTGGGGCTCGGGGACAACGCGAAATCCGCGCTGCTCTCGCGCGGGCTCGTCGAGATTTCGCGGCTCGGGCAGGCGCTCGGCGCGCGCCGCACGACGTTCTACGGCATCTCGGGGCTGGGCGATCTCGTCACCACCTGCTACTCGCCGTGGGGGCGCAACCGCGGCGTCGGCCTGTCGATCGGGCGCGGCAAGAAGCTGTCGCAGATTCTCTCTGAGATGAAGATGGTCGCGGAGGGCGTCGAGACGACGAGGTCCGTGCTTGCGCTCGCCCGCCGCTGCCGCGTCTCACTGCCGATCGTCGAGGAGGTGCACCACGTGCTCTTCGACGACAAGGACCCGCGGCACGCGGTGGCGGACCTCATGAAGCGCGGGGCGAAGAGCGAGATCGAGGATTTCGAGGCGCCGGCGCGCGAGCCGCGCCGCCGCCGCGCCCGGCCGCGAGTCGCCGCCCGGAGGCGCTGACCCGGCGGCTTTTTTTGGGGTCGCGCGCGTTCCGGCGCGATAATGACGGCCCCTCGCAGATCACCGAATCCCCATGTGGCACACCCCTGAAACACGCTTTCGGATGCTCGCGGTCCGCCGTCCGTCGGACGGTGCGGTCGTCGGGACGACGCTGCTCGACGCGGAGAAGTTCCCCTCCGCGGAGGCGCTCGAGGAGGCGCTCGGCCGCGAGACGGTGCGGCTGTTCGAGCAGCACGGCACGGGCCTCGAGGTTTTCGAGGCCTCCTGCGGCGGCCCCCGGGCGCTTCTCGGCGAGTGGTGGCGCGGCCGCCCGAAACTGCGCTTCATCATTGTCCGCCGCAAGGCCGGCAAGCGGGACATGCCGGTGCGGAAGTTCATGGATGCGGCGAAGTACCGGAACGGCGAGCAGTTCGACAAGGCGGTGAGCGACGAGAAGGCGAAGCTGGGGGAGAAGTACGCCGCGGCGGAGTGGGACGTGCTGGAGGTGGCGGCGCAGTCGATGGCGGAGTTCAAGGAGAAGAATCCGGAGCTGGCGAAGTAGAAGCGCGGTTACGGGCTGGGGGAGGATCTGGTAAGGTGGCTCCTTCCATGAGGCACCTCCTCCTCGCGCTTGTCGCAGCCGCCGTGCTGGCGGGATGCGGGACAGAAGAGAAGAAGCAGTCCGGCCCCGGGGAGCCCGAGGGCGGGGCGGGGGGAGTCGGCTCGGCGCCTGTGACGCCGCCGCCCGCGCCGTTCCGGCCGCTGGCGGGAAAGCCGATCCCGGCGGGGCGCCTGAGCGCGCCGCGCGACCCGGTGCTGGTGCCGGGGGACCTGCTGGAGATCTCGGTCTACAACGAGCCGGACCTGAAGCTCGTGGTGCGGATCCCGG
>JADLHC010000047.1 GCA_020849035.1 Planctomycetia bacterium | reverse complement strand
GGCGTCCTCGCTGCAGGTCTCGCCTACGTCTGGAAACGGGGAGCGCTCGAATGGGACTAGAGAAGCTCCTCGGTGACGGCG
Source organism: Planctomycetia bacterium (assembly GCA_020849035.1). GTDB lineage: Bacteria > Planctomycetota > MHYJ01 > WSZJ01 > WSZJ01 > WSZJ01. The sequence goes on along the minus strand of JADLHC010000047.1, from coordinate 17,758 downwards.
TCCTCGCGACGCGCGTCTCGGCGCTGGTCAACTGGGCGCGCCAGAACGCCCTTTGGCCCATGCCGTTCGGGACCGCCTGCTGCGCCATCGAGATGATGGCCACCCTCTCGTCGCGGTTCGACATGTCGCGGTTCGGCTCCGAGGTCATCCGCTTCTCGCCCCGCCAGGCCGACCTCATGATCGTGAGCGGCCGGGTCTCGATCAAAATGATGCCCGTCCTGCTCAAGATCTGGGAGCAGATGCCCGAGCCGAAGTGGTGCATCTCGATGGGCGCCTGCGCCTCGAGCGGCGGCGTCTTCGACACGTACACGCTGGTCCAGGGCGTGGACCAGTTCATCCCCGTCGACGTCTACATCCCGGGATGCCCGCCGCGCCCCGAGAACCTGATCGACGGCGTCCGCAGGATCCAGGAGATCGTCTCGCAGGAGAGGATCTTCGACAAGAAGCACGGGAACTGAGGCTTGAAGACCACCGACCCCGTCGTCGCGAGGTTCCGCGAGCGATTCGACCCCGAGATCATCGGGATCGAGGAAGTCCGCGGCCAGGTGGCGATTTCGGTGAAGTCGCCGCGGATCGTCGAGATGCTGCGGTCGCTGAACTCCGACGCCGAGTGCCCGTTCGACGTGCTGACCGACCTGACGGCCGTCGACTACCTGCGCCTCGACCATCCCGAGCGGTTCGCGGTCGTCTACCAGCTGTATTCCCTGCTGCGCAACGAGCGGCTGCGGGTGAAGGCCTACGTGAGCGAAGCGCGGTGCGAGATCGAGTCGGCGCACGCGCTGTGGGGCGACGCGAACTGGCTGGAGCGCGAAGTGTACGACCTGTACGGGATCCGCTTCATCAATCACCCGGACCTGCGCCGCATCCTGATGCCCGACGGCTACGCCGGGCACCCGCTCAGGAAGGACTATCCGCTGAAGGGACGCGGCGAGCGCTCGAACTTCCCGAAATACGCGCTGGAGGAGGGCGAATGAGCACGGCCACTCCGGCGGCGGGAAAGGGGACGCTGGGCACGCGGACCATGAAGATGAACATCGGTCCGCAGCACCCGGCGACGCACGGGACGCTTCACCTCGAGTGCGACGTGGACGGCGAGGTGATCGCGGACGTGCGGCCGCACATCGGGTACCTGCACACGGGGTTCGAGAAGCTGGCGGAGTACCGCGGGTACAACCAGTTCATCCCGCTGTCGGACCGGCTGAACTACCTGAGCGCGATCAACAACAACATCGGGTTCGCGCAGGCGGTCGAGGAGATGCTGGGCGTGGAGCTGACGCCGCGCTGCCGCGTGCTGCGGGTCATCATGGCGGAGCTGAGCCGGATCGCGGACCACGCGATCTCGATCGGGCTTCAGGCGATGGACCTCGGAGCGTTCTCGATCATGCTCTGGACGTTCGTGGAGCGCGAGAAGCTCTACGACATCTTCGAGGCCGTGACCGGCGGGCGCCTCACGACCTCCTGGACGCGCATCGGCGGGCTGTCGCGCGACGTCCCTGAGGACTTCGTCCCCATGGTCCGGAAGTTCGTCGAGTACTTCCCCTCCGTCATCGACGAGGTCGAGAAGATGCTGAACAAGAACCGCATCTTCCTCCGCCGGACGATCGGCGTCGGCCGCGTCTCGAAGGACGACGCCATTTCCCACGGCATGACCGGGCCGCTCCTTCGCGCCACCGGCGTGCCGTACGACGTCCGCCGCGCGAAGCCGTACCTGGGTTACGAGAAGTACGACTTCGAAATCCCCACCCACCCCGACGGCGACGTCTACTCCCGGTACAAGGTGCGCGTCGCCGAGCTGCGCCAGTCGCTGCGCATCATCGAGCAGGCGATCGAGAACCTCCCCAGCGGGCCCGTCACCGCGCTCGACTCCAAGGTCACCCTCCCCGACAAGTTCTCCGTCTACAACGACCTGGAAGCCCTCATCCACCACTTCAAGCTCGTCATGCACGGCCACGGCTTCCAGCCGCCGGCCGGCGAGTGGTATTCGTCGACGGAGAGCCCGAACGGCGAGCTGGGCTGGTTCATCGTGAGCGACGGGACGCGCAACCCGTACCGGCTGCGCTGCCGGCCGCCCTCGTTCATCAACTACACCGCGTTCCCGAAGATGGTGAAGGGCGGGATGATCAGCGACATGGTCGCGGTCATGTCGTCGCTGAACATCATCGCGGGGGAGCTTGACCGATGAGCTTCACGTTCACGCCCGAGCGTCGCGCGAAGCTGGATGCGCTGGTCACGCGCTACCCGAAGAAGCAGGCGGCCCTGCTGCCGGCGTTGCGGCTCGCGGAGGAGCAGGCGGGGTGCATCGACTTCGACGCGATGGAGCACATCGCGGAGATCCTCGACGTGTCGCCGGCGAAGGTGCTGGGCGTGTTCACGTTCTACACGCACTACCGCCGTCCCGGGACCGGCAAGTTCCTCGTGCAGGTCTGCGCGACGCTCCCGTGCGCGCTCCGCGGCGCCGAGTCCGTCTTCGACAGGCTCGCCTCCGAGCTCGGCATCGGGCAGGACGAGACGACCAAGGACGGGATGTTCACGCTGAAGAAGGTCGAGTGCCTGGCGTCGTGCGGCTCGGCGGTGTGCGTGCAGGTCAACGACGACTACTACGAGAACATCACCGCCGATAAGGTCCCCGACCTGATCCGGCAGCTGAAGGAGAAGAAGTGAGCCTCCCGGCCTACGAGCCCGTCCTGCTCAAGTACGCGAACCAGCGCGGCATGCACACGCTGGAGGCGTACCTGGCGCACGGCGGTTACGGCGCGGCGAAGAAGGCGCTCACGACGATGAAGCCGGCGGAGGTGATCCAGGCGGTGAAGGACTCCGGGCTGCGCGGGCGCGGCGGCGCCGGGTTCCCGTGCGGCATGAAGTGGTCGTTCGTGCCCCCGCCGGACCGGGTTCCGGGGCCGCGGTACCTGTGCGTCAACGCCGACGAGTCGGAGCCCGGGACGTTCAAGGACCGCTACATCATGGAAGGCGACCCCCACGAGCTGCTCGAGGGGATCATCATCGCGTGCTACGCGATCGGCGCGAACACGGCGTACATCTACATCCGCGGCGAGCTGGTCCTCGCGGCGAAGATCCTCGAGAAGGCGGTCGAGGAGGCGTACCGGCACGGCGCCCTCGGCCCGAACGCGCTCGGCAGCGGCTTCCGGGTGGACTGCACCGTCCACCGCGGCGCCGGCGCCTACATCTGCGGAGAGGAAACCGGGCTGCTGTCCTCCCTGGAAGGCGGCCGCGGCTACCCGCGCATCAAACCGCCCTTCCCCGCCGTCGTCGGCGCCTTCGGCCACCCGACGATCATCAACAACGTCGAGACGATCGCGAACGTGCCGCACATCATCGAGCGCGGCGCGGCGTGGTTCAAGTCGGTCGGGCCGTCCGACGACCCCGGCCCGAAGATCTACTGCATCAGCGGGCACGTGAAGAAGCCCGGGTACTACGAGGGGCCGATGGGGATCACCATCCGCTCGCTCATCCACGACTACGCCGGCGGCATGATGGACGAGCGCCCGCTCAAGGCGATCATCGCGGGCGGCTCCTCCTGCCCCTGGATCGCCCCCGACAAGATCGACACCCCGCTCGGCTTCGAAAGCCTCAAGAAGGTCAAGACCATGTTCGGCAGCGCCGGCACCATCATCCTCAACGACTCCGTCTGCGTCGTCGACGCCATGTGGAACATCCTGCGCTTCTACGCCCACGAGTCCTGCGGCCAGTGCACGCCGTGCCGCGAGGGGACCGGCTGGCTGGCGCAGATCTTCGAGCGGATCGAGAAGGGCGGCGGGCGCGAGGACGACATCGCGACGATCCTGGACGTGTGCGACAACATGCGCGGGAAGACGATCTGCGTGCTGTCCGACGCGGCGGCGTGGCCCGTGCAGAGCATCCTGGACGTGAAGAACTACCCGGACGCGGCGATCTTCCGGCCGGAGGTGGAGGCGCACATCCGGGAAAAGAAGTGCCCGATGGGAAAGCACGCGCCGGCGTTCAAGGAGGCGGTTCGGCAGCACGGGAGGATCAGTCCGCGGCTGGTGGTCTAGAAGGACGAATTTTCAAAGGTGAATTTTCGATTTTCAATTTTCAATCGAGGGCTCCCCGGGGCCCGGCATTGAGAATTGATCATTGAAAATTGAACTTTGAACATTCATCCGTAGAAGCCAGGTTTCCGAATCAGGGCCGTATCCAGGAGCGCACGTTGCCCATCACGTTCACGATCGACGGAAAGCAGGTCACGGGCGAAAAAGGCGAGACCGTCCTCCCGGTCGCGCTCCGCAACGGCATCGACATCCCGTACTTCTGCTACCACCCGGGCCTGTCGCTCTCGGGCAACTGCCGCATGTGCCTGGTGCGGATGACGCCGCCGGCGCCGCCGCCGCCGAAGCCCGGCCCGGACGGCAAGGCGCCTCCCGCCCCGCCGCCGCCGCGCCCGATGCTCGTCATTTCCTGCATGACGACGATCGCCGACGGGATGACCGTCGAGACGAAGACGCCCGACGTCCTCAAGGCGCGCGAAGGCGTCATGGAGTTCGAGCTGATCAACCACCCGCTCGACTGCCCGACGTGCGACCAGGCGGGCGAGTGCTACCTCCAGAACCACTCCTACCAGCACGGCCGCAGCCACGGGCGCTTCTACGAGGAGCGCCACATGAAGCACACGAAGCCGCTGGGCCCCACGATCTCCATCTGGGGGAGCCGGTGCATCGTGTGCTCGCGGTGCGTGCGGTTCTGCGACGAGGTGGCGGGGACGGGCGAGCTGGCGATCGTGAACCGCGGGAACCACTCGGTGGTGGACATCTTCCCGGGCAAGCCCCTCGACAATCCGCTGTCCATGTGCGCGGAGGACGTCTGCCCGGTGGGCGCGCTCATCAGCGAGGACTTCAAGTTCAAGGCCCGCGTCTGGTTCACGAAGGAGCAGAAGACGCTGTGCGCGGGCTGCTCGGTCGGGTGCAACGTCGACGCGGAGCAGATGAACGAGGAGATCGTGCGGGTGAAGCCGCGCGAGAACCTCGCGGTGAACGACTGGTGGATGTGCGACGCGGGACGGCTGTCGTACAGGCAGCACATGCTGCCGGGCCGGCTCGTGGACGCGCGCGTGGACGGCAAACCGGCCACGCGCCCGGAAGCGGTGAAGGAGGCGTGGCAGCGCCTGTCGTCGGCGGGCGGCGCGGTCGCGGGGCTCGTGAGCCTGTGGAACACGGCCGAGGAGATCTTCCTCTTCCGCCGCTTCCTCAAGCTGCTGAACCCGCTGGCGCCGGTGGGGACGCTCGAGAGGGCCGCGGGCGAGAGGCGGCAGTTCAAGGGCGGATTCGTGATCGAGGCGGACCGGAACCCGAACCGGGCGGGGGCGAAGGCGATCCTGGGCGACGTCGCCGTCGAGGTGGGCGCGACGGCGGTGCTGAAGGCGTTCGAGGCAGGCAAGGTGCAGGCGCTGCTCGTTGTCTCGAGCGCCCCCGAGCTGGCCGTGTCGCCGGAACTCGAGGCGATGCTCGCCCGCGTCAAGACGCTGGTCGTGCTCGACGTGCTCGATTCGTCGGTCGCGGCAAAGTACGCGAAAGTGCGGCTCCCCGCGACCATGCACTGGGAACAGGACGGGACTTTCGTCAACGTCGACGGCAGGATCCAGCGGGCGCGCCCCGTGGTCAACCCGCCGGGCGACGCCGCTCCGGCCCTCGAATTGCTGCAGGAGATCGTGAACTGCCATCCGCCGGGCGGAAGCGGCGTGCTGTCGGGCGACGGCGTGTTCCGGCAGCTCGGCGCCGAGGTCGAGGCGTTCCGTCAACTGACGTACCGCGACGTCGGGGACCTGGGGGTCCCGGTGCGCGTGATCGCGAAGGAAGCGGTGAAGGCGTAGAAGGGGAACAGGCGGCCCGGGGAACGGGCCGCCCACTGAGGGGGTCAGGCCATCCGCATCTGGGACCTGGTGGTCGTCGTCGGCGTCTTCGGCGTCGTGATGCAGATCGTCCCGCTGCTCGTCTGGGCGGAACGGCGCATCTGCGCCTGGGTGCAGGACCGCGTCGGCCCGAACCGAGTCGGGCCGTTCGGCCTGTTCCAGCCGCTCGCCGACGCGATCAAGCTCCTGTTCAAGGAGGACGTCCTCCCCGACGGCGTCGACCGGTTCCTCTACTTCCTCGCTCCCGCCCTCGCCTTCTTCCCCGCCGCCATGACCGCCACCGTCATCCCCTTCGGCGCCCCCATCATGGTCGGCGGCGACCTGCTCCATCTCCAGGTCTGCCGCGGCAACGTCGGCATGCTTCTCTTCCTCGCCCTCACCGGCCTCAGCGTCTACGGCATCGCGTTCGGCGGCTGGGCCTCGAACAACAAGTTCGCCATGCTCGGCGGCCTTCGCGCCAGCGCGCAGGTCCTCTCCTACGAGATCGCGATGGGCCTCGCCCTCGTCAGCGTCTTCATGACCTCCCAGTCGGTTGACCTCAACGTCATCGTCGCCGACCAGACGGGAACGTGGCTCGGGTTCATTCCGAAGTGGAACGCCGTGAAGCAGCCGATCGCCTTCGTGATCTTCTTCGTGGCGGCCTTCGCCGAGACGAACCGGCTCCCGTTCGACCTGCCGGAGTGCGAGGCGGAGCTGATCGGCGGGTACCACACCGAATACAGCTCGATGAAGTTCTCGCTGTTCTTCCTCGCCGAGTACGCCGCGATGTTCTCGTCCTGCTGCATGATCACGACGCTGTTCCTCGGCGGCTGGTCCTTCCCCGGCATGCCCTCCGGCAACACCGGTGTACTCTTCGGTTTCCTCACCCTCGGCGTCTTTTTCGCCAAGGTCCTCGTCCTCCTGTTCTTCTTCATCCTCGTCCGCTGGACCCTCCCGCGCTTCCGGTTCGACCAGCTGATGCACCTGGGCTGGAAGTCGCTCATTCCGCTGTCGCTGGCGAACATCGCCGCGACGGGGGTGGCGGCGCAGCTGTGAGCCACTCCGTGCTGCGGGAGACTTTCTTCGTCATCTTCGCGTTCCTCGCGATCTTCGGCGCGTTCCTGACCGTTTCGCGACGGAACCCGATGTACTCGGCCGTGTCGCTGATCCTGTTCTTCGGGGCCGTCAGCGGCGTGATGATGATCCTTTCCGCGCCGTTCCTCGCGCTGATGCAGCTGATGGTCTACGCGGGCGCGATCCTCGTGCTGTTCCTCTTCGTCATCATGCTGCTGGCGCTTCGCGAAGAGGAGCTGGGGGAGGAGCGCCCGTGGCCGCTTCAGCTGCTGACGGGGATCGGGTGCGCGGTGCTGTTCGGGTTGCTGGCCGCGGCGATCCTGCGTGCGCCGTCCGCGCCGGCGCCGGCCGTGGGCGGGGACTTCGGGTCGCCGGCGGAGGTCGGGAGGTCGATGTTCGCGGAGTGGGTGCTGCCGTTCGAGATCGTCTCCGTGCTGATCCTGGCGGCGACGATGGGGTCGGTCGTGCTGGCGAAGAAGCACCTGGACCGGCCGGAGCCCGCGGAAGAGCCCGCGGACACGCACGGGCCGGGAGGGGGGCACTGATGCTGACCCTTCAGAACTGCCTCCTGCTGTCAGCGCTGGTGTTCGCGACGGGGGTTTTCGGCGTGATCGCGCGGCGCAACGCGCTGATCGTGCTGATGTCGGTGGAGCTGATGCTGAACGCGGTGAACATCGCGTTCGTGGCGTTCGCCCGGTTCTATCCCGGCACCTCGCAGTCCGTCGCCGGGCACCTCGAGCCTGCGAAGGCCCCCGCCGGGCACATCTTCGTCCTGCTCACGATGGCCGTCGCGGCCGCGGAAGCCGCGGTCGGGCTTGCGATCGTGCTCGCGTGGTTCCGTAACCGGAAGACGACCGATACCGAGGAAATGAGGAATCTCCGCTGGTGAACGAAGCCGCCCGCTGCCTCGCCGCACTCCCGTTCGTCTGCCTCGCCGGGTTCCTGGTGAACGGCCTGCTCGGCCGCCGCCTCGGCCGGCAGGGAGGGACTGCCGTCGGCGTCGCCGCCGCCCTGGCCTCGTTCCTGCTCGCCATCCCCGTCGCCCGCGAGGTCTTCTCCACCGGGGAAGCGGTCAAGGCCGACCTGTTCTCGTGGATCGACACCTCCGACCTGCAGGTCAAGATGGCGTTCCTGTGCGACCGGCTGAGCGTCGTCATGCTGCTGGTCGTGACCGGCGTCGGGTCCCTGATCCACCTCTACAGCGCCGGCTACATGTCCCACGACGCCAGCGTGCCGCGGTACTTCGCCTACCTGAACCTGTTCATGTTCGCGATGCTGCTCCTCGTCCTCGGCGACAACCTCCTCCTCACCTTCGTCGGCTGGGAAGGCGTCGGCCTCTGCTCCTACCTCCTCATCGGGTTCTGGTTCGACGATCCCGAGAAGGCCTATGCCGGCCGCAAGGCCTTCGTCGTCAACCGCATCGGCGACTTCGGCTTCCTCCTCGGCATGTTCGCGATCTTCGTCGTCTTCCGCTCGTTCGACTACGAGACGATCCGCGCGAACCTGGGAGATTCGAACATCCGCGGGCGGCTCCTCCGGACCATCGAGGTGGGCCTCCCGTTCCTTGACCTGAAGATCTCGCTCGTCGGCGCCATCACCATGGCGCTCTTCATCGGGGCCATCGGCAAGTCGGCCCAGATCCCCCTGTACGTCTGGCTCCCCGACGCCATGGCCGGCCCGACCCCGGTTTCCGCCCTCATCCACGCCGCCACCATGGTGACCAGCGGCATCTACATGATCTGCCGCCTGTCCCACCTGTTCGCCCTCGCCCCCCCCACGCTCGACATCATCGCCGGCGTCGGCGGCGCCACCGCGATCTTCGCCGCCCTCATGGGCCTCGCCCAGAACGACATCAAGAAAGTCCTCGCCTACTCCACCGTCTCCCAGCTCGGCCTCATGTTCCTCGCCCTCGGGACCGGCGGGTTCGCCGCGGGCTTTTTCCACGTCTTCACCCACGCCTTCTTCAAGGCCCTCCTCTTCCTCGGCGCAGGCTCCGTCATCCACGCCATGTCGGGCGAGCAGGACATGCGCCGCATGGGCGGACTGGCCGGGAAGCTCCCCGCGACATTCGGGACCATGCTGGTCGGGACGCTCGCGATCGCCGGGATCCCGCCGCTCGCAGGGTTCTTCTCCAAGGACGAAATCCTCTGGCGCGCCTGGGAAGGCTGCCTCACCGGAAAGCACGTCGGCCACGGCCTCGTCCTCGGCCTCCTCGGCTCCGTCGCCTCCGTCCTCACCGCCTTCTACATGTTCCGCCTGCTCGCCATGACGTTCTTCGGATCCTCCCGCGGGTCGGCCGAAGCGCATTCGCACGCGCACGAGTCGCCGTGGACGATGACCCTTCCCCTCGCGGCCCTCGCCACCTGCTCCGTCGCAGCCGGCTTCCTCAACGTGCCGCACGTCCTCCACGGCGGCGCGCACTTCTCGGCCTGGCTCGCCCCGGTGCTGGCCCCCTACCCCGAGGTGGTCACGGCCGAGCAGTTCACCCACCACGGGGCCGAGATGGGGCTCATGATTGTCTCGACCCTGCTGGCGCTGGGCGCGGGAGGCGCTGCGCTGTGGATCTACGTGAAGAAGCCCGGCCTGCCCGCCTCGGTCATCCAGGGCTCGGCCGCCATGGGGCAGCTCTACGCGATCGTCCGCGACAGGTTCTACATCGACGAGGCGTACGACCGGATGGTCGTGAAGCCTGTCAAGACGACCGCGCTCCTCCTCTGGATCTTCGTCGACGTCCTGGTCATCGACATGCTGGTCAACGTCGCAGCCCTCGTCGCAGAGGTGGTCTCCGAGGCGGTCCGGCGGCTCCAGGACGGCGTCGTCGGCACCTACGCCGTCTGGTTCCTCGCCGGCGCGATGCTCCTCGTCGGCTACTTCCTCTACATCCTGGGGGTCGCATGAACGCCCCCATCCTCTCCATCCTCCTTCTCCTGCCCGTCGCCGGCGCCGCCCTCGTGGCGCTCATCCCGAGGGAGAACGCCCGCGAAGCGCGGATGGCCGCGCTCCTCGCGACCTTCCTGACCTTCCTCGTCTCCATCCCGCTGTGGACCTCCTTCCGGCCCGGCGACACCGCGATGCAGTTCGTCGAGACCCGCGCCTGGGTGCCGGCGCTCGGCCTCACCTACAAGGTGGGCGTGGACGGGATCTCCGTCCTCCTCGTGCTCCTGACCACCCTCCTCATGCCGGTCTGCATCCTCGCGAGCTGGTCGGTCCAGGACCGCGTCAAGGAGTACATGGCCGCCTTCCTCCTCCTCGAGAGCGCCATGATCGGGTCCTTCGTCGCCCAGGACCTGCTTCTGTTCTACGTCTTCTGGGAAGCGATGCTGATCCCGATGCTGCTGCTGATCGGCGTCTGGGGGGGCCGCCGGCGCGTTTACGCGGCGCTCAAGTTCTTCCTCTTCACCATCGTCGGCTCGCTGCCGATGTTCGTCGCGATCCTCTACGCGTACTTCCAGTCCGGCGCGCAGTCGTTCGACCTCGAGGCGCTGCGGGCGGCACTTCAGCCGTCCGGCAGCGCGCCGCTCCCGCTGGGCGCCTCCGAGGCCCGCTGGTGCTTCCTCGCCTTCGCGCTCGCCTTCGCCGTCAAGGTCCCGGTCTGGCCGCTCCACACCTGGCTCCCCGACGCCCACGTCGAGGCCCCCACGGCCGGCTCCGTCATCCTCGCCGGCGTCCTCCTCAAGATGGGCACCTACGGCCTCCTCCGCTTCGCCATCCCGCTCTTCCCCGCCGCCGCCGCCGAGTTCGCGCCGATGATGCTGGCGCTGGCGCTGATCGGGATCATCTACGGGTCGCTGATGTGCCTGGCGCAGGAGGACATGAAGAAGCTGATTGCGTACTCGTCGGTGGCGCACCTCGGCTTCTGCGTGGTCGGGATGTTCCTGTGGAACGACAAGGCGCTGTCGGGCTCGATCCTGCAGATGGTGAACCACGGGGTCTCGACGGGCGCGCTGTTCCTGTGCGTCGGGGTGCTGTACGAGCGGCGCCACACGCGGCTTCTCGAGGATTTCGGGGGGATCGCGAAGGTGATGCCGGCCTACGCCGCCGTCCTGGTGATCGTCACCCTCAGCTCGATCGGTCTTCCCGGCACCAACGGGTTCATCGGCGAGTTCATGATCCTGCTCGGCTCGTTCGAGGCGAAGCCGCTCGTCGCCATTCTCGCCTCGACGGGCGTCGTCCTCGGCGCCGCCTACATGCTCTGGATGGTCCAGCGCGTGCTGTTCGGGCGCGTGACACACGAGGAGAACGAGCACCTCGGCGACCTGCGCAGCCGCGAATGGGCCACCCTTGTCCCGATGATCGCCCTCATCTTCGTGATCGGCGTCGCGCCCGGGATCTTCCTGAAGCGCATCGCCCCGTCGGTGGAAGCGTGGAACCGCGGCATCCGGGCGGCGATCAAGGTGGAATCGGAGAAGCGCCTGGAGGAGGAGGCTCGGCGGAAGGCGGGCCTGCCGCCCGTTGAGGTCCCGGGCCCGAAGGAGCCGCGCAAATGACCCTCGGCGGGACCGACATCGAACTGTTCTCCCCAGTCCTCATCCTGCTCGGCTCGGCCGCGCTGGCGGTGACCGCGGACCTTCTGCCTCGGAAGGTCGAGCGGGGCGCGCTGCCGTTCATCTCGCTCGGCGGCGTGGTGGCGGCGGCGATTGCGCTGGTCTCGCTGTGGGGGCGGAACGCCGAGGCCTTCGGCGGGTCGATCCGGGTGGACGGCCTCGCGATCTCGATGGGGCTGGCGGCCTGCGCCGCTACCGCGCTGGGCGTCCTCATGAGCGCGTCCTACGTGCGCTCAGCCGGCGTCGACTTCGGCGAATACTACGGCCTCATGCTCACCTCCGCCTCGGGCGCCGTCATGCTCGCCCAGGCAAACGACCTCATGACCGTCTTCCTCGGCATCGAGGTCATGTCGATCGCCGTCTACTGCCTCACCGGCATCACGCGCGACCGGGAGAAGTCGGCCGAGGCGGCCATGAAGTACTTCATCATGGGCGCGTTTTCGACCGGGTTCCTGCTGTTCGGGATCGCCCTCCTGTACGGGGCCGTCCTCACGACGGGCGGCGCTGACGGGATCCTCACGTCGCCGTCCCAGCTCTCCCTGCTGCGCCTCGACGCGCTCGCCGCGGTTCCCGCCACGTCCCCCCTCCTCGCCGCGGGCCTCGCGCTCTTCCTCATCGGAGCCTGCTTCAAGGTCGGCGCCGTCCCGTTCCACGCATGGACGCCGGACGCCTACGAGGGCGCCCCCGCGCCGGTCGCAGGGTTCATGGCCGGCGCGGTCAAGGCGGGGGTCTTCGCGCTCGTCCTCCGCGCCGCGATGGTGGCGTTCCCGCACCTGGCGGTCGAATGGAGCGGCGCGCTCGCCCTCGTCGCCGCGGCGACGATGATCCTCGGCAACGTCTGCGCGCTCGCCCAGACGAACTACAAGCGACTGCTCGCCTACTCGTCCATCGGGCACACCGGGGTCATCCTCACGGGCGCCGTCGTCTCCAGCGAGTCGGCCGGCGCCGCCTCCGCCGTCGTCTACTACGCCGTCTCCTACGTCGTCATGACCGCCGGCGCCTTCGGCCTCGTCTCCCTCCTCGCCCGCGAGTCCGGCGAGCTCGAGGAACTCCACCAGTTCTCCGGCCTCGCCTCCCGCCGCCCCGCGGCCGCCGCCGCCATCACCCTCTTCATGGCATCCCTCGCCGGCATCCCCCCCACCGCCGGCTTCATGGGCAAGTTCCTCGTCTTCCGCGAGGCCGTCTCCGGCGGGACATTCCTCTGGCTCGCCATCACCGGCATCGCCGCCTCTATCGTCAGCGCCTACTACTACCTCAAGATCGTCGTCGCGATGTACATGCGCGAGCCGGAGAAGGGCGAGGAGTTCGCGCCGGGGCCGGACCGCTGGGGCGCAGCGCTGGGCATCGCCGCCGCCGCGATCGCGACGCTGGCGCTCGGCATCCTCCCGGCGAAGATCCTCGCCTGGTGCGACGCGGCGATCGCCGCCATCCGGTAGGTCCTCCGCCCGAAAAAAAAGGCCCGGCTCATCGCCGGGCCTTGCTCGTTTCGGCTCCGACCGCTACTTCAGGTCGCCCATCCCGTCGTCCGCGCCTTTCTCCTTCTCGCCCTCGCACTCCTTCTTCTCGGGCTTCTCCTCGCCGCCGTCGCCCTCGCACTTCCCCTCCTCCTTCTTCGCCTCGTCCTTCGGCTCGCACTCCCCGCCTTCCTTCTTGCCGCCCGGGACCAGGTCACCCGGCTTCATGTCGACCTTCCCCTTCTCCTCAGCCCTGGCGTCCTCCCCCTTCGCCTTCTTCGCCTTCGCGCGGATCTCCTCGCATGCCCGCTTGCATTTCCCCTTCGCCTCCTCCTGGCACTTCTTGTGCCCGCCGCGCTCGCAGTCCTTGTGCTCGCAGCGCTTGCGGGCGTCGGCGCCGCAGCGGTGGTGGCCGTCGCGCTCGCACTTCTTGCGCTCCTCCTCCCACCTCTTCATCTCGGCGGCCTTCTTCTCCGCCCAGGCGCGCGCCTCGCGCTCCTTCTTCTCGTCGACCTTGCCGTCTTTACCCTCGGCCTTCCCGTTGTCGCCGCCTTCCGGGCGTTTCTCGCCGCCGTCTTCCGCGAACGAGAGGCGGGCCAGGGCGACAAGCGAGAGGGTGAGGGCTGTGAGGAAGCGGTTCATGGTTCACCTCGAATGGGCTGCGGTTCTGTGTCCCCCCGTACGGAGAGAAGGACGGCGGGGCGCCGAAACGTTACGGAATCTTACAGAATTCGGGCCTGAATTCCGGATGTTCCTGCGGCCCATGACGTTGCGGCGCTACTGGTCAAGGCCCTTCAGCAGCCGCGCCGCCTCTTCCGCCTCCGGCGTCCCAGGATGCTGCGCCACCACCTTCTCCAGCCACGTCCGCGCGTTGTCCGGCCGCTTGTTGTCCAGCAGCATCTTCGCCCGGTCCACCCACTGCCGCGCCTCCCGCCGCCCCTCCGCCTTCTTCACCGTCTCCGCCCAGTCCGGCGCGCCCGTCAGCTCCTTCGCACGCGCCGCCGCCTTCACCCCGCTCGGCGCCTCCGGGTACTTCGCCGCCAGCTCCTCGTACAGCTTCACCGCCGCCGGAGGGTCCGTCGCCTCCACCTGCCGCGCGCGCTCGAACATCGGAAGCGCCTTCGCCTCCAGCCGCCGCAGGGCCGCCTCCTTCTCCTGCTTCTCGATGTTCGTGTCCGCGTAGAGCGCGAACGCCGCGACGAAGTAGATCTTCCGCACGAGGAACCCGTTCTCCATCGCCTCGTACTTCTTCACCCCCACGCCGCAGTGCGTCACGAACTTGTTCATGAAGACCGCGCGGTGCCCCGGGGAGCCGAGCCACGCGTCCATCGCCGCCGCCGGATTGTTGTCGAACGCGATGTCCTCGCCGATGAACACCGGGCCGTCGGGCTTCGCGATGTACATCCGGTCCGGCATCCCCCAGAGCACGTTCTTCCACCCGAACTTGACCTTCGCGCGCGTCGCCAGGTCGCCGTGCTTCGGCGAAATGTGCGCGAAATAGCGGTTCTCGATCATGTCCTCGCAGTGCTCGCGCCCGATCGCCGCGATCCGGTCGTCCCACGCCACCTCCGGCGCCTTGCACGACTTGCGGAACGCGTTGATGCGCTCGAACACGTCCTTCTCGATCGCGTCCGCCGCGCGCGTGTCCCACTTGAAGTCCTGCGCCTCCTCCTTCTCCGCCGGCACGCCCGCCCAGTAATGGAAGATCGCGCCGACCGCGGGCCCCATGTCGTACTCCATCAGGAATTCGACGACGTACTTCCCCTTCCCCTTGTCGAACTTCAGCTTCTGCGTCGCCTTTCCGTTCTTGATCTCCGCGTCCTGGAAGTCGCCCGTCGTCCCGTCGGGGTACGTCACCGCGCACCAGCCGTAGCGGTACTTCCCCTGCGGAATCACCTTGAACGTCAGCGCCGCCCCCTCCTCCACCTCCTTCGCCGGAAGGTCCTCGAACAGCACACGGTCCTTGTACCAGAGCTCGGCGGCGGGGGCGGGAAGGGCCGCGAGGGCGAAGAGGAGGAAAGCCGCTTTACGAAGCGTCGCCATGGTTGACGTTCACGCCTTCCGCGACAGCGAATGGCGGAAGATCGTGTAGAGGATTTTATACCCAGCACGAATCGTGCCGGAAACGGTGCCTGTGATTTTCGAGACGCCGACCCGCTTCCGGTAGCTCACGGGCACCTCGCAGACGCGCAGGCCGTGCCGCAGCGCCCGGATCTGCATCTCGACGGTCCAGCCGAAATTGCGGTCGCGCATGCCGATCTTCTTGAGGGAGTCGAAGCGGATCGCGCGGAACGGCCCGAGGTCCGTGTAGCGGTGGCCGTACAGCACGCGCATGAGGAAACACGCGAGCATGTTCCCGAAACGGGCCTGCGGGAGCAGCGCGCCTTTCTCGCGGTTCCCGAGCGCGCGCGAGCCGATGACCATGTCGGCGCGTCCCTCGAGGATGGGGGCGACGACGTTCGGGAGTTCGTCCGGGTGGTCGCTGAAGTCGGCGTCCACGAATACGACGACGTCCGGGTCGCGCAGCGCCGCGATCCCCGCAAGGCACGCGCTGCCGTACCCGCGCCGCGGCTCGCTCACCACGCGCGCGCCGCCGGCGCGGGCGGCCACCGCGGTCCCGTCCGTCGAGCCGTTGTCCACGACGACCACGTCGTCCACCTTCGGGAGCGCAGCAAGGACGAGCGGGAGCGATTTCTCCTCGTTGAGCGCCGGGATGACGACGGCGATGCGGGCCGAGGCGGTCATGCTGCGCGCCTTCCGGGGCTCATGCCTGTTTCCCGCCGCCCTTCCAGCGCTCGTAGTCGGCGCGGGTGTCTACGTCGTACCACGGCGGCAGCAGCGACACCTTCAGCCCCTTCGCCCGCTCCAGCGTCGCCTTCAGGGTGTCCTGCGACGACCACGGCACGCCGCGGAACAGGGCATCCCGCGCCTCGCGCATCCCGATGAGCACGTAGCCGCCGTCCTCCGCGGGGCCGAGGACCAGGTCGTGGGTTTCGAGGTCCCGGAACGCCTGTTCGAAGTGCGCGAGGGGCAGGTCCGGCGAGTCCGTGCCGATCAGGACTGCCGGCGCGACGCGGCGGAACGCGCGCAGCATCCGCTCGCCCAGGTCGCCGTCCCCCTGGTCCATGAAGGCGGCCCACCGCGGGAAGTACGCCGCCATGTCCACCGCACAGCCGTCCGGCGTCCCGAAGACGAACAGCCCCCGCGCCCCGCCCTGCGGCGCCGCCTTCGCGCACAGCGCCGACGTCGCCCGCAGGCACTCCCGGTACGCCTCCAGCGCCGCCGCCTCCCCCGCCTCCGCCGCCAGACGCGTCTTCACACGGCCCTTCTCGGGCCGCCGCGCGAACACGCAGAGGGACGGGGGGATCTGCAAGGGGGCGGATTGTAACTGCGCCCGCCGCGCGGTACGCTGCCGCGCATGAGGCGCAACTCGGGCAAGGGCCAGAAGGCGTTCCTCGCCGGAATCGGCGTCGCGGTGTTCGCGACGCTCGCCGTCATCCTCCCCCTCCGCACCTGCGAAAAGTGCCATGGTGTCGCCGGCGTGAAGATCGGCGACGTCGTGGACCTGCGCTGCAAGGGCTGCAACGGCAAGGGGAAGCAGACGCTGCTGGACATCGTGATCTCCGCGGTCCGGAAATAGCGAACCCGGAGCCGGCCCTGCCGTTGGCATGCGGAGCACCCTTCCGGGAGTCCGCCCATGCTCCGCTCCGCGTTCCTCCTCCCCGCCGCTTCGCTCCTCGCCGCCACCGCTGCCGCCTGCATCTGGGATCGCGACACGATCCGCGACGAAACGCGCAGGCTTCCCGGCGTCTTCGACCTGATCACCGGGCAGTTCGAGCACCACGGGCAGGGCTACTACGAGGCGAGGATGGAGGAGTGCCGGCGCACGCTGGGGTCGGACCACCCGGACCCCCAGGTGCGCAACGACATGGGGGTGGCGTTGCTGAAGCTGGCGCGGTACGAGGAGTCGCTGGAAGTGTTCAGGAAGCTGGAGGCGGAGGACCCGAAGCGTTACGAGACGCTGTCCAACATGGGCGTGCTGTTCAAGAAGATGGGGCGCTTCCAGGAGGCGGCGGATTACACCGCGAAGGCGCTTGAGGTCAATCCCGAGGGGCACCTGGGGATGCGGGACTTCTACCTGAAGATGCTGCGATGGCGCGCCGAGCGGGCGGCGAGCCCCGAGGTCATTCCCACATCGGATTTTGTGGGGAGGCCGTATCCGGAGCACATGCGCGGGTCGCTGGGTCTTTCGAAGGTGGACTATGACCGTCTTCTGTCCCTGATCCGGTCGGACAAGACATTCGTGGACGCCTACGTCGTGCTGGGAGAGGAGCTTGCGGCGCAGGGGCACCTGAATCTCGCTTTCTGGTCGTGGACGCGCGCGATCCAGCTCGGGCACCCGGCGAAGTCGCGGATTGAGGCGTGGCTGGCGGACATTCACGGCCACTGGGTGTCCGTGGCGGGCCAGCGCGACCGTACCCTCGTACACAAGTCGGTGGCGGAGGCCACGGCCGCGGTCACGCGTCTGCTCGAATCTGCCGCCTGGCAGAAGACCTTCGAGTCCGTGGAGGGCGAGATGATCGCGGCCAACCCGAACGTGCAGTTCGAGGACGTCGCCGCGGAGCTTCAGAAGCGCGGCGTTTCGCGCCTCGCGCCATCGGAGGAGGGCCTGAGCAAGACGATCTGGGAGGAGATCGACGCGCAGGAGGTCGCTGCGCAGGCGGCCTACGAGCAGAAGGTGCAGGCGGCGGCCGAGGCGAAGGCGAGGAAGGACGAGGCCCGTCGCCAGAAGATCGCCGCCGCTGAGAGCCGCAATCGCGGCCGAT
>JADLHC010000046.1 GCA_020849035.1 Planctomycetia bacterium | reverse complement strand
TCGATCGAGTGGACGCGGAAGCAGCTCAACCGCAAGGACTCGCCGAAGGAGGAGAACCACTCCATGTGGAACTTCCTCGGCGACCTCGGCGACCGCATGGTCGAGGACAAGATCCTCTTCATCCACGGCTCCCCCCGCGTCCCGACGCGCGAGTACGTCCGTCCCGCCGACTGCCACGACCACGAGAAGATGGACGAGATCTTCTCGATGATCGACCACCTGTGCTTCGTCGGGCACACGCACGAGCCCGGCGTCTTCACGCCCGATCCCAAGTTCATCTTCCCCAAGCAGATCGCCAACACCTGGAAGGTCACCGAGCAGAAGGCGCTCATCAACGTCGGCTCGGTCGGCCAGCCGCGCGACCGCGACCCGCGCGCGTGCTACGTGACGTTCGACGGCTCGGTCGTCCGGTACCACCGTGTTCCGTACGACGTCGAGAGCGCGATGAAGAAGATCCTCGCAACCAAGGAACTCCCCGAGTACCACGCCCTCCGGCTCAAGGACGGGCGCTGACCATGGGGTTCTTCGACAAGCTCACCGGCGGCGGCGGCGGCACCGCGAAGTATCCCAAGGAAACCCCGTTCGCGAACGAGTACGAGCACGTCAAGGACCTGATGCCGGGCGCGATGAGCACGATCGCCCAGGTGCGCCACCGGCAGTCCAAGCGGCTCTTCTGCATCAAGAAAGTCCGTCCCGCCTCGGACCAGGCGAGGAAGAAGCTGGAGAGGGAGCTCGAGGTCTCGTTCCAGATGCAGCACGAGAACATCGGGCGGACGATCGCGTGGCAGAAGAACGGCGCGGAGACGTGGATCCTCATGGAGTGGATCGAGGGGCCGAGCCTGCGGGCGTTCATGCGCGACTGGTACATGACGAAGGGCGCGAAGCCGCCGCTCGTCTCGGGGCGGGATTTCATGACGGTGTTCGTGCAGGCCGCCCGCGCGCTGCAGTACGTCCACGGCAAGGGTTGGATCCACCTGGACGTGAAGCCGGAGAACTTCCTCGCCTCCGGGCTGAGGTGCATCGCGGAGGTCGCGACGGCGCGGTCGAAGGACACGCAGGTCTTCAAGCGCGAGGTGCTGCAGCAGGCGCAGGCGATCAACGTGAAGCTCATCGACTTCGGGGTGGCGGTGAGGCTGGACGAGCCGAAGACGGGGCTGGGCGGGTCGCCGCTCTATGTCGCGCCGGAGGTGGTGAACGCCGCGACCCAGGCGCAGGTGGGCCCGGCCGCGGACCTGTGGTCCCTCGGCGCCACGATGTACGAATTCGCCTGCGGGCGCCCGCCGTTCCTCCCGGCGTGGTTCGACCAGAAGACCCAGCACTGGCAGTCGCTGTGGGGGGAGTACGACCGCCAGGACGCCAGCGTGAAGAGGGCGTACGACCAGGACCTGCTGAAGAAGCGCGTCGGGACGCCGGTGGACATGGCGCGCGTGCCGTACAGCGACGCGATCAAGGCGCTGCTGAAGCGCTGCGTGGAAATCCCGCCCGCGAGGCGGTTCACGAGCGCGGCGCAGCTGGTGAGCGAGCTCGAGAAGTTCGTGTAGGGCGCGGCGCGGCTACTGCAGCCGGCCCTCGCGGATGCGCCACGCGCCGTTCTCCCGGATGACGACGAACGGGAGGTTCTTCAACGGGTGATTCGGCGCGGAGACGATGGCGGTCGCGACGTTGGGGTCGGACTCGTCCACGGCGATGGTCTTGACCGCCATGCTGGCGGACATCTGCTCGAGGAGCGCGCGGTTCGCGGTCCAGTCCTCGCGCATCTCCTCGAGGGGGTAGGCGTTCCGCTGCAGGAGGCAGAGCCGCTCGAAATAGACCTCGGGGCGGTTTTCGCGGATGGCGGCGATGACCTCCTCGAGCATGGCCTGGATCTCCTCCTTCGATTTCCGGCGCGCCTCGGCGGCAGCTTCCTCCGGGTTCGAGGCGCAGCCGGCGCAGGCGAGTGCGGCGAGGAGCGCGGCGGCGGCTTTCATGGCGCGGGATCGTAGGGGAAGGGGGGCGCGACTGCAAGACCGCGGGGCGCGTCGCGGCTAGAATGCGCGGATGCCGCCGATCCGAGTGCTGCCGGAGACCGTCGTGAACCTGATCGCCGCGGGCGAGGTGCTGGAGCGCCCCGCGAGCGCCGTGAAAGAACTGATCGAAAACGCGCTCGACGCGGGGGCGACGCGCGTCGAGGTCGAGTACGAGGACGGCGGGCGGCGGCTGCTCCGCGTCACCGACGACGGCGCGGGAATGGGGCCCGCGGACCTGGCGCTCGCCTTCGTGCCCCACGCGACCTCGAAGCTCGAGAGCGCCGCCGGCCTCGCGGAGATCCGGAGCTTCGGGTTCCGGGGAGAGGCGCTGGCCTCGATCGCGGAGGTGTCGCGGGCGCGGATCGTCTCGCGTCCCCGCGGGGCCGAGCTGGCGCACGCGATCGAGGCGGAGGCCGGGAAGACCGGCGCGGTGCAGCCCGCGTCGGGGCCGCCGGGAACGACGGTGGAGGCCTGGGACCTGTTCGGGAACATCCCGGCGCGCCGCAAGTTCCTCAAGACCTCGCCCGTTGAGGCGGCGCACATCGGGGACGTCGTCACCCGTTTCGCGCTGGCACGCCCGGACGTCAGGTTCGAGCTGCGCGGCGAGTCCATCCCCATCGCGGCCCTGCCTCCCGTCCAGGACATCGCGGAGCGGGTCGGGCACTACTTCGGGCGCGAGCTCCAGCAGGCGCTCGTCAAGGTGGATGCGCAGGCCAGGGGGATCCGCCTGCGCGGCTACGTCGGCCGCCCGACGTTCACCGTCAACAACACGCGCCTCCAGTTCACCTGGGTCAACGGGCGATGGGTGCGCGACAAGGTCCTTTTCCGCGCCATCATCGAGGCCTACGCGGACCTCGTCATGGTCCGGCGCGCTCCCGCCGTCTTTCTGTTCCTCGAGGTCGACCCGAAAGACGTCGACGTCAACGTCCACCCGGCCAAGATCGAGATCCGCTTCGCCAACAGCAGCCGCGTGCACGACTTCGTGCGCGACGAGATCCGCGGGAGGCTCATGAGCGGCGGCGTGCCGCCGGAACTGCGTCCGAAGGACTCCTGGTCCGGCTTCGTCGCCCGCACGGACGACGAGCGCCGCACCGACCGCCAGCAGGAGCTCATGGAGTTCTTTACCCGGCCGGCCGACAGCCCCGTCTTCCTCACGCCCCCGCCCGGGAAGGTCGCGCTCGTTTCGCCGCGCGACATCCCGCCCGGCGTACAGGACCCGACGCCTCCACCACGGCCGCTCGCCGGCGGCGGGCGCGCCTACCAGCTGCTCGATGCCTATATCGTCGAAGAAACTCCCGGCGGCCTCGACGTCATCGACCAGCACGCCCTTCACGAGAGAATCCTCTACTACCGCATCCGCTCCCGCGTCCTCGCCCACGACGTCGCGCGCCAGCGCCTCCTCGTCCCCGCGGTCGTCCGCGACTCCGGGCGCGAGAAAGTCCTCGCCGCCGCCCGCCCCCTCCTCGACCGCCTCGGCTTCGAGATCGAGGACTTCGGCCCCGGCGCCATCGCCATCCACGCCGCCCCCGACTGGATCGGCACCAAGGACCCCGCCCGCATCGTCCGCGACATCCTCTCCGACGTCGACACCGCCACCCCCGGACGCCCCGCCGAGGACGCCCTCGACCACTTCATCGCCACCTGCGCCTGCAAGGCCGCCATCAAAGCCGGCGAACGACTCGCCCCCGAGGAAGTCCGCGCGCTCCTCGACGACCGCACCCGCATCGACCACTCCCAGACCTGCCCGCACGGCCGGCCCGTCACGCTCCGGATCTCGCTCGAGGAACTCGAGAAGCACTTCGGCAGGAAATGACCCGAACCCCCTTCCCCACGGGACCCTCATGAAACCCTCCGGCAGCTGGGCCGACTTCCAGATCTTCGACCTCCCCGCGCACGTCACCCTCTTCGTCCAGCCCTCCAACCGCTTCAAAAACGTCGCCCTCCGCCTGTTCGTGCGCGGCCACCTTTCGGACGATCCGGCGGCGACCGCCGTGCTGCCGCACGTGCTGACGCGCGGGACGAAGAAGCACCCGACGATGGCGCGGATCACGGAGCATCTCGACGGGATGTACGGGGCGCGGGCGGACGCGGAGGCGGTGAAGATCGGGGAGAACCACGTGGTGTCGTTCCGGGTGGACTGCGTGGCCGACCGGCATCTGCCCGGGAGGAGCGGGAACCTGCGGCGCTCGATGGAGTTCCTGGCGGAGATGGCGACGGAGCCCGCGGGGAACGGCCGGGGGCTTCGCGCGGACTACGTGGAGCAGGAGGTGCGGAACCAGCGGAGGGCGCTGGAGGACCTGATGAGCGACCGCGCGGAGTGGGCGGCGCAGCGCTGCACGGAGGAGATGTGCCGGGGCGAGGCGTATGCCGTGCACGAGATGGGGACGCTGGAGGGGCTGGCGAAGGTGACGGCGGGGACGTTGGGGAAGCGGCACCGGGCGCTGCTGGAGACGGCGCCGATGGAGCTGTACGTGGCGGGCCGCGTGGAGCCGGAGGAGGTTGCGGCGGCGGCGGAGAAGGCGTTTTCGATCCGGGGGCGGCGGGCGGTGCGCGACGTGCCCGCGACGGTGGTGGACGTGCCGGCGCGGCCGCCGCGGCGCGTCGTGGAGGAGATGGACGTTGAGCAGGGGAAGCTGGTCATGGGGTTCCGCACGGGGATCACGTACCGCGACCCGGCGAGCACGGCGCTCTCGTTCATGAACGGGATCTTCGGCGGATTCGCGCACTCGCGGCTGTTCGTGAACGTGCGGGAGAGGGAAGGGCTGGCGTACTCGGCGGGGTCGTCGCTGGAGAAGACGAAGGGGCTGATGATGGTGCATGCGGGGATCGATGTCGGGAAATTCGAGAAGTGCCTTTCGGTGATCGAGGCGGAGCTGGATTCGATCCGGGCGGGGAAGATCGGGGAAACGGAGATGGAGGCGACGCGGCGCGCGATGGCGGAGCGGATCCGTGCGGTGCTGGATTCGGCGACGCGGGCGATTGCGGGGCTTTACGAGCGGAGGCTGTCTGGGGCGCCGAAGACGGTCGACGAGTCGCTGCAGGAACTGGCAGCTGTGAAGAAGGCGGACGTTGTGGAAGCGGCGCGGCGGGTGCGGCTGGACACGGTCTACTGGATGACGTCGCGGGGGAAGTCGGCCAGGCGATCGTCATAAGTCATTCAGCATTAACGCATTGTGATTGCGAAATCCGCGCGGATTGGCCGATACTTTTCCGGCCCGGCGGTGTTTCAATCCTGAACCCTTCCGGAGCGACCTCCATGCGCATCGCCCTCGCCGCAACCCTCGCCCTGACCCTCGCCGCCGCTTCCCTGCACGCCCAGACCCCCGAGGAGGCCAAGGCCGCAGCCGAAACCGCCAAGGCCAGGGTCGACGAGCTCAAGACCGCACTCAAGGGCAAGGAAGAAGACCCGAAGATCGCCGCCATCTCCGCCTGCGGCGACGCACCCCACGCCACCACCGCGGCTGCCCTCGCGCCCCTTCTCGGCGACCCCTCGGACAACGTCCGCATCGCCGCCGCCAAGGCGCTCGGCAGGATGAAGGGTCTGCCCGAGGCCGCAAAGGCGCTGCACGGCGGCCTCGGCGCGAACGAGGAACGCGAGAAGGTCATCACGGAGGTATTCACGGCGATGGGCGAGGTGAACCACCCGAGCTCCGTCGCCGTCCTGAAGGACTGGGTTTCCCACCGGATGACGAAGCGCGACACCTCCGACTCGCGCGAAATCAACGCGGCGATCGACGCCATGGGCTCGCTCAAGTGGAAGTCGTGCGTGACCGCGCTCATCGACCTTGGCAAGAAGAACATCGTCGCCAACGGCGCGCGGGGCGGGAAAGGAATGCGGTGGCGCGAGGACGTGCGCTTCAACCGCGCCCTGCAGCGCCTGACCGGCGAGAGCTTCGAGGACATGGACGGCTGGGACGACTGGTGGAAGAAGAACGCGGGGAAGTTCAACGACGACCTGACGGCGAAGTAGGCGCGGGGACGCGGTCCCCGGAATCGGAGAGATTCGCATGAGGATCCTGGCGGCGTGGGCGGTCTGCGGCGCGATGGCGCTTTCGGCCGGGGCGCAGGACGTGCCCGGGGGGAAGCCGACGGACGCGGACGCGAAGGCGAAGACGGACGCCTACCAGCAGGCGGTGAAGGACAAGAGCGACGAGGGGAGGAAGGCCGCGATCGAGGCGATGGGCGACTGCCCGCACGCCGCGGTCCATTCACTCCTGGCGAAAGTCCTCGTCGGCGACACGGACGACTGCCGCCTTGCCGCTGCCAAGGCCCTCGGCCGCATGCGCGACGACGCCGGCGCGGCGAAGGCGCTGCACTCCGCGCTGAAGGCGAACGAATCGAGGACGAGCGTGCTGAAAGCCTGCTTCGAGGCGATCAGCGAGATCAACCACCCGTCGAGCGTCGGCGTCTGCAAGGACTGGATCGAGCACCGTCTGGGATCGCGGGACGGCGAGGATCTGCCCGGGGTGAACGAGGCGATCGACGCGCTGGGCGGATTGAAATGGAAGTCGAGCGTGGAGGCGCTGATCGACCTCTGGCACAAGAACCGCGTCGTCGGGCGCGATCCGCGGAGCAACTTCAAGGAAAAGGTCCGCAAGCACTGCAACCAGGCGCTGCGGCGGCTGCTCGGGGAGAAGATGGGGACCCAGGACGAGTGGGACGACTGGTGGAAGGACAACAAGGCCAGGTTCAACGACGACCTGACCGCGAAGTGAGCCGCGCTACATCCGGTTGACCACGAAGTCGCGCCAGTCCTTGTCGAGCTGGCCGATGTCCAGCTTGCCGAACGTCTCAGCGAACGCCGCCTCCGCGTCCTTCGTCTGCCGCAGCTTCTTCATGAAGCTCTCGATCACGCCCTTGTACTTCGCGTCGGTGGTCGTCCAGAGGAAATACGCGATCGACCATCCCTCCGCGTAGCAGAGGCCCGCGTTCGAGTAGTACTGCGCCTGCGTGTACTGGAACAGCTTCTCGAGCGGGACGTAGGAGCCGTCGCGCGCCGCCTGGCGGATGGTGTCGATGCGGACCTTGTTGAGGCCGATGGTGAAGCGGCCGGTGGCGTCGTTGAACTCGCCGCCGAAGAAGTACTCGGCCATGCCCTCGTTGAGCCAGATGGGGATGCGGACTTCCTCGCCGAAGAGAGCGTGCAGGTACTGGTGCATCGCCTCGTGGTACATGATGTGGATGGAGAGCTTCTTGCCCTCGCTCACGGTCTTGTAGCCGACGAGCTCGTTCTGCATCGGGCTGAAGTACGCGGCGGCGCCGCCGACGCCGTTCGACGCGGCGTAGGAGTTGAACTCGTCCTGGGCGCCGAAGAGCTTCACGGTCATGCGCTCGAGCGTGACCTTCTGCGAGGAGGGCTGCTTCTCCTGTCCTTCGACCGTGACGGGGCCGCCGCCGAAGGAATCGAGGGGAAAGAACTTCTGGTACTCGAGGAGAATGGCCTCCATGTGTTTCCCGACGGTCACGGCGAAGGCGCTGTCGCAGTTGTACTGGATGTCGTAGTTCGCGGTCTTGTGGACTTTCCAGCCCGGGAGCAGCGGCGGGCCGGCCTTGCGGATCTTCTCGATCTCCTTCCCGGTCAGGAACTGGAACGTCATCACGGTCTTGAGCCGCTCGGGCATCGCCTTCTCGGCGCGCGCGAGGCCGCCGGTGAACTCGAGGGCGAACGACTTCTCGCCGTCGCTGACGATGGCGACGATGAAACCGAATCCGCGGTTGGCGGGGTCGCCGAGGAGGAATTTCCCCTTGTGCTTGCCCTGGATGAGGATGTCCTGCTCTTTATTCACCTCGAAGCTCCGGCCATACTCCTTCTTCGAATCGAGGTAGGCCTTCACTGCGGCGTCGAGGGCCTTCGCGTCCTTGATGAGATAGACCTCGAGGTCCTGGGGATAGTTGTCCGCGTCTCCCTGGGGAGATGACCACTTGGCGATCATCTTGGTCTTCTCCTCCGGCTGCCACTCGCGGTACTTCATCTCCTTCGGCGTGGGGATGCACTTCCACTTCTCAGGAGGCATGAACGCGATGCCGTTGTCGGCGTCCACGTACGGTGTTTGCCTGGTCTGGGCGAGGGAGGGGAGGGCGGTGAGGGCGAGGGCGAGGGCTGCGGCAAGAAGGCGCGGCGGCGTCATGAGGTCTCCGCGAAGGGGATGGGATGATGGGGGCTTAGACGTTGAGCCGCGCGAATTGTTTGCCCGGTTGTCAGGAATTCTGCTGTATGTCGCAAGTGCTTTCGGCTGAATGTGTTGTGTCATCGCGGCAGAACAACGCATCGGGCTCCACCCCGCGGAACGCCAAGACTCCGGACACCGCGTGTATCGAAATGCGCCAGACGGACCGCATGGACCGCTTCCGCCACGTGCCTTAGAATGACCGTATGCACGACTTCGTCAACGCCGTCCACCTCAAGACCGAGGACCAGGGTGCCGTCCTGGACGCGGTGACCGAGGTGCTGGCGCGCGCCGGATTCGACGCCGTCGCCCTCGCGGAGGGCCCGGACGACGGCACGCCTCCCGAAGACCCGACCAAGTCTCGCGTCCGCCACTTCCTCGTCAGCCCCGGCAACAACGGCTGGGTCTCCGTCTTCGACGAGAACTTCGTGGACATCTTCGACCTGTCGCCGCGTCTTTCGGCGGAGTTGAAGTGTCCTGCGCTGCTGCTCTGGTCCCAGGGCGACCGCGCGTGGGGCTACAGCCTGTCGGACGACGGGCGGTTGATCGACCAGTTCGCGACGGACCCGAACTACGTGGACGGCCCCGTGGAGCCGCACCCCGAGGCGCTGAGCGAGTATGCGACGGGGACTGCGGAGCAGTTCCGCAAGCTGTTCGAGGCGGGGAAGGGGACGCCGCTGGGGTCGATGCGGGTGTTCGCGAAGCTGTTCGGGATTCGGAATGCTGAGAGCGACTACGAGGACCTGGCGGAGGGGGACGACGAGGGGGTGGAGGGGCTGAACGAGTTCGTGCAGATGACGTTCCTCAAGCGCTGACACAGCCGCGTCATAACCGATGTATCTAGAGGGGGTTCCGTCCACGTCTGGCGCCGCGTCGTGCTTCCCGGGACGGGAGCGGAAAAACCGTGAAAAAGCAGCGTTCATCCCTTGACTTTCGCGGCCTATACTTTATATTTTATAAATTGTAAAAGCACTGCGCCCAGTCTCCGGAGAGGGAACCCCGCCGCCATGCAGCTCAAAAGCCTCGAAATGCAGGGCTTCAAGTCCTTCGCAGACCGCACCCAGATCGCCTTCGACCCCGGCATCACCGGAATCATCGGACCCAATGGCTGCGGCAAGTCCAACGTCGTCGACGCCATCAAGTGGGTCCTCGGCGACCTCTCCGCCAAGTCCATCCGCGGCGACGACATGCTCGACTGCATCTTCAACGGCTCCGGCGTCCGCCAGCCCTCCGGCTTCGCGGAGGTCTCGCTCACGTTCGACAACGCCGACGGCAAGCTCCAGACGGAGTTCAGCGAGGTCACCATCACGCGCCGCCTCTACCGCAGCGGCGAGTCCGAGTACCTGATCAACAAGCAGCCCGGGCGCCGCAAGGACATCATCGAGATGTTCCTCGACACCGGCGTCGGCACGGACGCTTACTCGATCATCGAGCAGGGACGCATCAACGTCGTCCTCGAGGCGTCGCCCAAGGACCGGCGCGCGCTTCTCGACGAGGCCGCGGGCATCTCGCGCTACCGCGCCCGCAAGAAGGAGTCGCTGTCCCGGCTCGAGCGAGTCGAGAACGACCTCCTCCGCCTCGGGGACACCCTCCGCGAGATGGAGTCGCAGATCCGCTCGCTCAAGATCCAGGCCGGCAAGGCCCAGCGCTTCGTCCAGATGCAGGACGAGTGGCGCGGCAAGAAGACGCTGCTGGCGCTCATCTCGTTCGACTCGCTGCGCGCGCAGTTCGACGCTGTGGCGGCGAAACTGGAGGACGCGAGGGCGGAGCGTGGACGGGTCGAGTCGGTCATCGGCGAGCTGGAGCAGGCGGCGCGCGACGCGGCCCACGCCGAGGAGGAGGCGCGCGCGGCGTTCGCGGCGGCGCACGGCCGCCGCGAGGGCGCTGCGAAGGAAGTCGAGGCGTGCGGCAAGGCCATCGAGGACGCCGCTTCGCTCGCGAAGCACGTCGAGGAGGAGGCGGCGCGGGCGGCGGAGGACCTGGCGGCGCGGCGGGCGGAGGCGGAGGCGCTGGCGGCGCGCGAGTCGGAGGCGCGGGCGGCGTTCGAGGCGGCGGAGGACGAGCTCGAGGAGATCGCGCGGGGGATCGAGGCGCGCGAGGAGGCGGTGAAGGCGGCGGCGGAGGCGGTGCGGTCGGTGGAGGCGGAGCGCGAGGCGCGGCAGAAGGAGTCGCTGGACGCGATGCACCGGCGCGCGCAGGTCCGCAACGACGCGGCGACGGTCGAGGCGCAGCGGCGCGGGCTGGAGGCGCAGCGCGCCCGGGCGGCGGAGAAGTCACACCGGCTGCGCGGCGAGGCGGCGGGGCTGGACGGGCGGATCGCGGCGATCCTCGAGGAGAAGTCCGGGATCGACGCGGCCATCGCGCGGCTGAAGGCGGAGCACGAGGGCGTGTCGTCGCGCCACAAGGCGGCGCAGGCGGCGGCGGCGGACGCGGCGAAGGCGCTGGCGGAGAAGCGCGAGTCGCTGGCGAAGGCGCAGGCGCGCCTGGAGACGTACAAGGACCTCGAGAGGCAGATGGAGGGCGTCGGGGCGGGGGCGAAGAAGCTCATCGAGGCCGCGCGGAAGAACGGCGTCGCGGGCTTCCGCGGGCTCGTCGCCGACCTCGTCGAGTTCGAGCCCGCGATCGCGCTCGCGGCCGAGGCGATCCTCGGCGACCGCGCGCAGGCGGCCGTCTTCGAGTCCGTCGAGACGATGCGCGCCGGCCTCGCCCTCGCGAACGGCCGCGTCGCCATGCTCGCCCTCGACCGCTTCCGCGGCAGCCGCATCGTCCAGCAGGCCGAGGCGCTCGGCGGCTGCGGCGCGGACTTCCTCGCGTCCACCGACGCGGGCCGCGCGCCGGCGGACTGGATCGCCCTGGCGGAACACCTGACGCCCGAGTTCTACGGCGCCACCTTCGGCTGGCTCCCCGGCGCCGAGCCGGAGCCCGGGGCCGACTTCTTCGCCCAGTTCTCCGTCCCCACGGGGCCGGAGCTCGTCGAGCAGCTCTTCCCCGAAAAGGCCCCCAGCGGGCGGCTGGCGGACTTTGCGAAGTGCGCGCCGGAGTACCGGCCGCTGGTGGCGGCGCTGTGCGGCGGGGCGCGGATCGTGGCGACGCGCGACGAGGCGCTGCAGCTGCTCGCCGACGGCGAACTGGACGCGCCGGCGGCGACGCTTGACGGCGACGTGGTGCATCCCGACGGGCTGGTCGTCGCCGGAGGGGCGCGCGCGGGGCTGATCCGCCGTCGCGCCGAGGCCAAGGCGCTGGCCGCGGACGTCGCGAAGCAGGCGTCGGAAGCCGAGGAGCTCGGCAAGGCGCGGGTCGCCCGCGTCGCCGAGGAAGAGGAGCTCGACGCGAAGGCGCAGGCGCTTCGCAGCGACATTCTCGACCGTTCGCACGACTCGATCGACCGGAAGAACGAGGCGGAGGCGGTGCAGGCGCGCCTGAACGTGATCCGCGCGGACCTGGAGCTGTCGGAGAAGGAGGACGCGGACGCGCGGGAGCAGGAAGCGCGGCTCGGGGAGCGCGCGGCGCGGCTGGCGGACCTGATCGGGGAGCTGGAGGCGCTGGAGGCGAAGCTGAAGGAGCAGGCGGCGGAGCTGGCGCGGAAGGCGGAGGCGGCGGCGGCGGCGGCGGACGAGGCGCGCAGGGCGCTGGAGACGCTGCGCGTGACGCGGGCCGAGGCGCAGGGCCGGCGGGACAAGGCGGCGGGGGAGGCGGCCGACCTCGGGCGCCAGATCCGCGCGGCCGAGGCCGGCGCGGCGCAGGCGGAGACGCGCATCGCGGAGTGCGACCAGCGGCACCGGGCGGCGCTGGACGCGGTCGAGGAGCGCCGCGCGCGGCTGGCCGACCTGGAGAGGACGTTCGACGAGGCGTCGCGCGACGCCGAGGCCGCGGAAACGGCGCGCAAGGCCGCCGTCGCCGCGGCGCGCGAGGCCGCCGGCCGTAAGGCCGAGGCAGACGCCGAGCTTCGCGCCGCGGAGCAGCGCCTCAACCAGCTCGCCGTCGAGCAGAGCGGCCTCCAGGCCCGCGAGGAGACCCTCGTCGCCCGCTACCTCGAGGAGCTCGGCATCGACCTCCGCCAGGCCAACGAGGGCCTGCCGCGCGACCCGAACGCGACGGAGGAAGTGCTGACGCAGGAGGTGAACGAGCTCAAGCGTCGCATGGACAACATGGGAGGCGTCAACCCCGAAGCGATCCACGAGCTCAAGGAGAGGGAGGAGAAGTTCACTTACCTCAAGGGCCAGGAGCAGGACCTCACCATGTCCAAGGCCCAGCTCGAGGAGCTCATCCGCAAGATCAACCGCGAGAGCCGCGAGCTCCTCGTCGCCACGCTCGAGCAGACCCGCGTCAACTTCAACGAGGTCTTCCGCAAGCTCTTCGGCGGCGGAAAGGCCGAGATCGTCACCGAGGAAGGAGAGGACGTCCTCGAGTGCGGCATCGACCTCCTCGCCAAGCCGCCGGGCAAGGAGCCTGCGACCATCTCGCAGCTCTCCGGCGGGGAGAAGACCCTCACCGTCCTGGCGTTCATCATGGCGCTCTTCATGCTCAAGCCCTCGCCGTTCTGCGTGCTGGACGAGGTCGACGCGCCGCTGGACGAGGCGAACGTGGGTCGCTTCAACGACCTCGTGAAGGACTTCTCGAACGGCACGCAGTTCATCGTGATCACGCACAACAAGAAGACGATGGCGTGCGTGAAGTCGATGTACGGGATCACGATGCAGGAGCGCGGGGTGTCGAAGAAGGTGAGCGTGAAGGTGGTGGACGAGCAGGGGAACGCGACGGCGGCGGAGCCGGTGGAGCCGGCGCCGGTGCAGGCGTAGGGCGACGGGTTTCGAGGGGGCCGCGGGCGACCGCGGCCCTTTTTTGTTTGAAGAGCCTCTCCAGTCCCTGGATTGCCGCGGCCGAAAGATACAGGGACCACCATCGGAGAACGGGGAGTTCATGTTCAACTCGATCACGCGGCACGCCGTCACGGGCGAAGCGGTGATCCGCGGCACGCAGGTGCCGGTGGATTTCGTCTTCGACATGATGCGCGAGGGGTACGAGTTCGAGGCGATCGCGAAGGTGCTGATCCACGAGAAGGAGGAGGACGCGCTGCGCGCGGTGCACTGCGCGCTGCTGTTCCCGGAGGCGGTGCTGGGGAGCAGGAACTAGCTCGCGCTCGCTTCGCCCGCGCGGGCGGGCGGGCAGGAGGGCGAGCGGGCGGGTGCGCATGGGGCGCGTGCCGGCGGCGGCGTGGATCGTCCTCGGGCTGGCGGCGCAGGCCGCGGCGGAGAGCCCGGTCGCGGAGCGGCTGGAGGCGATCCGGCGGATCGCGGAGCGGCGCGGGGAAGACGGGATTCCTGCGCTGCGCGAGGCGGCGGCCTCCGGAAACGTCGAGGTTCGCGTCGCGGCGATCGCGGCGCTCGGGGAGTACGCGCGGGAGGACCAGTTCGCGCTGCTGCGGGGCCTGGCGCGCGAGGGAGACCCGCGGATCGCGGGCGCGGCGGTGCGCGCCCTGGGGCTCGGCGGGTTCGCGGCGCTTCCGTTCCTCCTTGACGCACTGCGTCATGACGCGGCCGGCGTCCGCGAGGCCGCGGGGGCGGCCATGCAGCGCGTCGCGGGGGTCCGCGCCGACCCCGCGATTCTCGCGGAAGCGTGCGTCGCTTCGAAGGGAGACCGTTTCGCCTTCCTCGAGGCGATTCTCACGCGGGACGCGGGCCCGCGTGCGACGGCGGACGCGCTGAGGGCGCTGCCGGACGCGCCGCAATCGGTTTCGCCGCTGGTGCGCGCGCTGGGCGCGGATTTCGAGCCGGTGCGGGACGCGGCGCGGGGGCGGCTGGAGGCGCTGGCCTGCAGGAGGATGGACGATGAGGGGTGGCGGGAGTGGGGGAAACGTCGGTGGGAGTCGGTGCTCGCGATGCGGGCGGACGCGTGGCACGACGCCGGGAACCCGCTGCGGGCCGCGGCGGCCCGGGCGCTCGCGGTGCCCGAGAAGGCGGCTGTCGAGGCGCTGATGACGCCGGGGGAGGGCGCGGCCGAGGAAACGGCGCTTCGGTCGCTCGCGGTCGCGACCGGACTCCGAGGGAGGTCGCGGGCCGGGTGGCCGGAGTGGTGGGGCGCGAACCGGGACCGCGCGCGACTGGAGTGGCTGCTGGCCGCGCTGCTCGAGACCGGCGACGCCCCGAACAGGGCCGCCGCGGCGCGGGCGCTCGCCACGGTCCGGGACCGGCGGGCCGTTGACCACCTGCTCGCCTACGGCGCCAGGGACGCAGACCCCGTCGTGCGCGAAGCCTCGATCGGCGCGCTCCGAACCGCGCTCGGGAAACCGGGCGAACCCGCGGAGGCCCTCGAACAGGCGTGGAAGGGCGCCCGCGAGGACTGGAAGTAGCCGCGAGGGGATGTCCGTACATCGGACTTGGGCCGCGGGACGCCCCTTCCTTATCATCGCCCCCTCGTGATCCGCGTCCGCTGCCCGTCATGCAACCAGAAGATCAAGCTCCGCGAGGAAGACGCGGGGCGGCTGGGGGACTGCCCGAAGTGCAAGGCGCCGGTCGAGGCTCCGCGGATCGAGGTGAACCTGCCGGGCTCGGGGGAGATGCGCGAGGACTTCGAGCCCGGCGACGAGGTCGGCGAGTACAAGCTGGAGAAGCTCGTCGGCAAGGGCGGGTTCGCGCAGGTCTGGTGCGCGCGGAAGGAGCAGGGGCTGCCGGTCGCGATCAAGATCCCGCACGACACGGGGGCCGTGCGCGAGCTGCTGAACGAGGGGATGCAGCTGCGCCGCCTGAATCACCCGAACATCGTCCGCACGATTGACATCAACCTGAAGGCTCTTCCCCCCCACATCGTGCTGGAGTACGTGGACGGGACGTCGCTGTACACGCTGGTGAAGCGGAACCGGACGGCGGGGGAGTTCTTCCCGCCGGCGTTCGTGGAGAAGGTGTTCCTGCAGGTTCTGGACGGGGTGGAGTATGCGCACGCGCAGTCGCCGCCGGTGGTGCACGCGGACCTGAAGCCGCACAACGTCCTGATCGCGGACCAGGTGGCGCGGATCGTGGACTTCGGGCTGGGGCGGGAGGAGAAGAAGCTGGACCGGATCCTGTCGACGTCGGTGCAGGTGAAGTCGAAGAGGAAGCTGCTTGGGACGGAGGCGTACATGGCGCCCGAGCAGAAGAAAGGTGAGGCGACGGACGAGAGGACGGACATCTTCGCGCTGGGGATGATGCTGCAGGAGATGCTGTGCAACGAGGTGTACTGCGGGCACACGCTGCCGGGGGAGCTGAACCCGCTGGCGCGGCCGCTGGACGCGGTGGTGCGGAGGGCGACGGCGGCGTTCGCGAGGATGCGGTACCAGACGGTGAAGGAGTTCCGGGAGGCGTTCGTGGGGGCGGTGCGGCCGGGCGGCGGGGCGTCTTCGTCCGGGATCCGGGTGTCGCTGGCGGGCGCGCCCGAGCCGCGGCCCGGGGCCGCCGCGACGCCCGCAACGGCGATGGATGCGGCGGCCGGGCCCGGGAGCGGCCCGGAGGCCGAGGGAGTGCGCCCGGCGGTCGCCGTGCTGGACGCCCCGTCCCCCGCCGGCGCCGTGGGCGCGGCCCTGGAGCCGGACGACGTCCCCGACGTCCAGCCGCTGGCCGCCCTCCTGCGAGACCCGCGCTTCCTCTGGATCGCCGGCGCGATCACCCTGGTCGCGGTCGCGCTGCTCCTGTCGCTTCTCTGATGCCCCTCGACGCCTACCGCCGTCTGCTGGGCGAGATCGACGCGTGGTTCCGGTCGGTCCAGGCGCGGCACGGGGCCCGGATGAAATGCGGGTCAGGGTGCTCGGACTGCTGCCACGGGGCGTTCGACATCGGGCCGCACGACGTGGCGCTGGTGCAGGCGGCGTTCCGGGCGCTGCCTGCGGAAGAACGCGCTGCCGTGCTGGCGGCGGCGAAGCGCCAGGTCGCGGCGATCGGGCTCGAGCTGCCGTACGAGCTGGCGGGCGTCGCCGAGGAGGAGGTGGACCGGCTCGCGGAGCGGGCGGGCCCGGCGCCGTGCGCGTTTCTCGACGCCGCCGGGCGCTGCCGCATCTACGCCGACCGGCCGAGCACATGCCGCTTCATGGGGCTCCCGCTCGTGGACCCGGAGGACGGCGTCGTCCATGCGGAGTGGTGCGAGAAGAACTTCCGCGGCGAAGACGCGCTGGCGCTTCCCGGCGTCGGTTTCGGCTACGGTTCGTGGGAGGAGGACGTTTCCGCGATCCCGCATTACGCAACTCCGCGCTATACTTTCCTTGCATGCGCGATCCTCGCCGCGGCGGAGAAGGACGCAGGTTCCGGCTCAGGGCCGGCCTGATCTTCGCGGCCGTCGTGCTGGCGGGGTGCGGGAAGCCCCCGGCTTCGCCGCCTCCGCCCCCGCCGGCGGCGACCCCTGAGCCGGCGCCGCAGCCGGTCGCCGAGCCGGTCGCCCCGGTCCCCGAGCCGATCCCGGAGCCGCCGCCCGAGGAGCCGACGGGCGAGCGGGGGTGGCGCTACGGCGACGACCTCACGGATTTCGTGAGGCGCGGGCCGAAGGGGATGGAGGCGATGTGCGGCAAGTGCCACGCCGTTTCGCCTGCGGGGGCGATCGTCAAGGCGGAGTGGGCGCGGATCTTCCTCGACATGAGCCGTTACATGATGCAGGCCGGGACGCCGCCGGACCCCCGCGAGCTCGGGACCATCCAGCAGTACTACATCGAGGAGGCGCCGGTGGACTTCCGCCGGCTTCCGATGTCCGCGGATCCCGGCCGGCTCGAGTTCCGGTACGCGAAGCTCGGCGGGAGAAAGCGCGACGTGGCGAAGATCGCGAACGTGCGCATCGCGGACGTGGACGGCGATGCGAAGAACGAGATCCTGGTCTGCGACGTGTGGTCCCACGACGTGTCGCTCTTCCGCCGCGGGTCCGAGGGATGGACCGACCAGGTCCTCGCCGCCTGCGACGGCCCGGCGCGCGCGACGCCGTTCGACGCCGACCGGGACGGCGACACCGACATCGCCGTCGCCGTGCTCGGCGCCATGCAGGACACCGATGAACCCCTCGGATCGGTCGTCCTGCTCGTGAACGGCGGCGGAAAGGGATGGGAGAAGCGCGAGATCGCCAAGGGGCTTCCGCGGGTCGCGGACGTCCAGCCGGCGGACGTGGATCTAGACGGCGACCTCGACCTCGTCGTGGCGGCCTTCGGCGGCCTGCGCACGGGGAGCATCGGCTGGCTGCGCAACGGGGGAGCGACGTGGGAGTACGTGAAGATCGCGGACCGCACCGGGGCGATCCACGTGCCCGTCGCCGATTTCGATTCCGACGGCCGCCCCGATTTCGCAGCCCTCGTCGCGCAGGACGACGAGACCGTTACCCTCTGGCTGAACCGCGAAGGAGGCTTCGAGCCGAAACGGATCTTCGCCGCCGGGAATCCGCTTTTCGGCTCCTCCGGGATGGAACTCGTCGACTTCGACCGGGACGGCGACGTCGACCTGCTCTTCACCAACGGAGACGCCCTCAGCGACCCGTGCATGATGCCCTGGCCGTACCACGGCGTTCAGTGGCTCGAGAACCTCGGGAAGCTCGAGTTCCGCTACCACGACCTCGGGCGCTGCTACGGGTCGTTCCGCGCGACGGCGACCGACCTCGACCGGGACGGCGACCTCGACGTCGCCGTCGCGGTCATGTTCGGCATGTGGGCCGACGCGCGCGAGACGGGGCTCGTCTGGCTCGAGAACGACGGCCGCATGAACTTCACGCGCCACGACGTCCCCGCACCCCGGCGGTTCATCACCATGGACGCCGGCGACGTCGACGGCGACGGGAGGCCCGAGCTCGTCACCGGCCAGATGGACTTCTTCAGCTCCGCCTCCGCCGAGGGCGAGGAACTCCTCCTGTGGTCCGTCACCGAAAGGAGGTAGGCCGGATGTCCCGCCTCGCCCTCGCCCTGTTCCTCGCGTGCCACGCGTTCGCGGAGGAAGCGCCCGAACCCGACGTCGCGTCCTCCCTTCCCGAGGACATCCCCGGGGGCAGGGAGCAGGCGGCGAAGGCGCTGAAGTCCGGGGTGCCGCAGCTGGTCGTGAAGGTGCTGGAGGACGTCGCCTTCGCGCAGGAAGAGCCGGTGTTCGCTCCGTGGCGCGTGGCGCTGGAGGGGCGCGCTTCCGAGGACGCCCGGGACCCCTGGATCGTCTACACGACCGCGCTCTTCGAGAGGGACATCTCCTGCCCCGGGTTCCGCCGCGCAGCGGCCGCGTGGTTCGAGCAGCAGGCGGACATGACGCCGGAGCTGTCCGCGTTGCTGACGGCGAACCTGAATGCGTCGAGCGGGGTGCTGGCGAAGCGCCACGAGCGGCCGGCGCGGGAAGGCAACATGAACGCGCTGCTGTCGCTCTCCGGGAATCCGGAGGGGCACGGCGTGCTGCTGGAGTTGTGCCGCGCGGAGGCGCCGGAGCCGCGCCGGCTGGTCTACGCGATGGCGGCGAGCCGGTCGCGCTCCGTGCTCTTCCGGCCGGTCTTCGAGGAGTGGAAGTCCTCGGATTCACCGCAGCTCGTCTTCTGCGGCGTGAACGGGATTCTCCGGCTGGGGGACCCCGCGGACCTTCCGGTCGCCGTGGAGTACTTCAAGGCGCCTCATTCCTACCGGAGGTTCGAGACGTACCGGTCGCTGTCATGGATCCGGACGAAGGAAGCGGTGGACGTGCTGCTCGGCGAGCTGCCCGGCGCGGCGGACTCGGTCGGGGAGGCGCTCGTCGTCGCGCTGTCGCGCGAATCGGACGAGCGGGTGCTTCCGGCGCTGCGCAAGCTGCGCGACGAGCCCGCGTACCGCCGCGGGGTCTGCGCCGCGCTGTGGCGGCAGGGGCGCGCGGGGGACGTCCCGTGGCTCTGCGACCGGATGGAGGAGGGAGAGCCCGAGGCCGCGCGGACGCTTCGCCGCCTGCTCGGCAGGGCCGTCCCGATCGAGTTCGCGGAACGCGTGCCGGCGGTGCGGAAGTGGATCCAGGAGCACGCGGCGGCGATCGAGAAGGACGAGGAGCTTCCGAAGAAATGACGGGCGCCGTCGCGGCCGTGTGGATCTACGACCGGGCGTCGGCCGCGATGCGTCGCGTCCCTTCGGCGCGCGCCCTGGCCGACTGCGGCTTCGAGGGGTGCGGGCACGCGCGGCCGGGGAAGAAGCGGCAGGTGCTGCTGATCGACGAGGAGACGCTCCTGCAGTTCGGGCTCGCGCCCGGCCAGGTGAAGGAGAACGTCACGACCCGCGGGATCGCCATCCAGTCCCTGGCGCCGGGCGAGCGCCTCCGCGCCGGCGGCGCGGTCCTCGAGATCACGGGCCCCTGCGAGCCGTGCGCCTTCATGGACTCCCTGCGGCCGGGCCTGCGCGCCGCGACGGAGGGGAAGCGCGGCGTGCTGGCGCGCGTGATCGAAGGGGGGGAGGTGGCTCCCGGCGACCCTGTCGAGCGCGTCCCGCGCGGCTGATCCGGCGGATCGCGCGAACCGGCGCCTGCCTGCCGCGATAGAATGGCGTTCACCGTGTCCCCCCTTGGCTTCACCTGCACCTGCGGCGCGCGACTCGAGACCCCCGAGGTGCTCGAAGGCCGCCGCGTCCGCTGCCCCGCGTGCCGCGCAATCGTCGTGGCGTCCGGACCCGCCCCGGCCGCCGTCCTCGTCGATCCCGCGCCCCCTGACCCCGACCGCGCCGTCCCCTTCGTGACCGGGGCCGCCCCGGCCGACGAGCCCTTCCGCCTCAGCTTCTTCGGCCGCGTCTACGGCGAATTCATGCTCCCCGTCGGCGCGACCTGGATCGCCCTCCTCGCCTGGTGGGGCTGGACCGGAGACGACATGGGCGAGCTCCCCGCGCGCGTCCTTTTCATCGCCGCCACCTTCGCCGTGTTCTTCGCGGGCTTCCGGATCCCGAAGCACCTCGACGCCGGGCTGACCGAGTCGCTCCTGTAGCCCGGTACCCCCGCCGCGCCCGGACCCCTCGCGGAACGGGTATAATCCCGCCCCTTCCATGAAAGGTCTCTCGCTCTTCGCCGGGCGCCTCGCCCGTTACAAGCCGTGGGTTTTCGGCGTCGTCGCCTCGATCGTGATCGTGGATCTCATCGGCCTCGTGCCGCCCTGGGTCCTCGGCGACGCCGTCGACTACCTGCGGACGGGCGGTCGCGAGACCCGCACCATCGCGATCTTCGCCCTCGCCGTCGTCGGCGTCGAAATCTGCCGCGCCTGCATGCGCTTCACCTGGCGCCGCATCGCGTGGGACTTCTCGCGCCGCGTCGAACTCGACCTGCGGAACGAGTTCTTCGCGAAGTCGGTGAAGCTGCCGCCGGCGTTTTTCGACCGGACGACGATCGGCGATCTCATGAGCCGCGCCACGTCGGACATCGACCAGGTCCGCATGTTCTTCGGGATGGGGCTGCTGACGCTGTTCGACACGCTGACGATCATCGTGACGACGTTCCCGATCCTGCTCTGGCTCAACCCGCGGCTCACGCTCTACACGACGATCCCGCTTCCGTTCCTGGCCGTGATCTGCTGGCGGA
The DNA here is from genome assembly GCA_020849035.1 of Planctomycetia bacterium. GTDB lineage: Bacteria > Planctomycetota > MHYJ01 > WSZJ01 > WSZJ01 > WSZJ01. The sequence continues at coordinate 6,689 of JADLHC010000046.1, read as the reverse complement.
TCTTCATGGAGACGCACCGCCGGTCGCGGGCGGTGCAGGAGCAGTTCGGCGACCTCACGGCGCGCGTGATCGAGAACCTGAACGGGATCCGCGTGGTGAAGGCGTACGCGACGGAGGAGATCGAGGTCGAGCGCTTCGAGGAGCTCTCGGACGTGCAGGTCGCCCTCTCGATGAAGCTCGCCCGGATCCAGGCGGTGTTCTTCCCTGTGTTCACGATCGTCCTCGAGACCGGCACGCTCCTTGTGCTCTGGGTTGGCGGCTCGGACGTCGTCCGCGGCGACCTGACCGTCGGCGACTTCGTGCGCTACACCTGGTACCTCGGCTGGCTCACCGGCCCCATGGTCGGGCTCGGCTGGACCCTCTCCCTCTACCAGCGAGGCATCGCCTCCATGGAGCGCCTGAACGAGGTGCTCAGGCGCCCGGACCCGGAGGACGCGCCGGCCGGCTCCGCGCCGGCCGCCGCCGGCGCCGTGGAGTTCCGCGACCTCACCTTCTCCTTCGGCGAGGGCCGTCCGGACGCGCTCCAGCACGTCTCCTTCACCGTCCCCGCCGGCTCCAAGGTCGCCATCGTCGGCCGCACCGGCGCAGGGAAAACAACCCTCGTCCAGCTCCTCCCGCGCCTGTACGAGCCCCCGCGCGGCACCGTCTTCATCGGCGGCCGCGACGTCCGCGACATCCCGGCCGCCGAACTCCGCCGGATCATCGCCTTCGTCCCCCAGGAGGGATTCCTCTTCTCCGATACCCTCGCCGAGAACGTCGGCTTCGCCTTCGAACACCCCGACCGGGCCGCCGTCGAGGCCGCCTCCCGCGCCGCCTGCCTCGAGGAGGCCGTCGCACGCTTCCCGAACGGCTACGACCAGATCGTCGGCGAGCGCGGCGTGACCCTCTCCGGGGGCCAGAAGCAGCGCGCGTGCCTCGCCCGGGCGTTCGCCGCCGGCGCCCCGATCCTCGTCCTCGACGACGCCTTCTCCAGCGTCGACGCTGAAACCGAGGAGAAAGTCGTCGCCAACGTGCGCGAGCAGGGGAAGGGCCGGACGGTCTTCGTCATCTCCCACCGGCTTTCGAGCGTCATGGACGCGGACCTGATCGTGGTGCTCGACCACGGCCGGGTCGCCGCGATGGGGACGCACGGGGAGCTGGTGAAGCGCGGCGGGCTGTACGCGGACCTGTGGCGGAAGCAGCAGCTGCAGGAGGCGCTGGCATGAAGGGGCTGACGCACACGGCGTTCATGGAGGAGGACGTCAAGCGCGGGTTCGACCCGCGGCTGGCGCGGCGTTTCTTCGGCTACGTCCTCCGTTACCGGGGCCTGCTGTTCGGGGCGACGGGGCTGCTTTTCCTGTTCCGCGTGTCGGCGATCGCGGCGCCGTTCCTGACGAAGCTGGCGGTCGACCTCTACATGAACCGCCCGGACCTGCCATTCGGCCAGAGGCTCTCCGGGATCCACTGGCTGGCGTTCGCGTTCATGGGCGTGATGGCGGTGAAGATCGTCACGCACTACTGCGAGACGCTGACGACCCAGACGATCGGCCAGCGCGTCATGCGCGACCTGCGGATGGACGTGTTCCGGCACCTGCAGACGCTCAGCCTGTCGTACTTCTCGCGCAACCCGGTCGGGCGCCTGATGACGCGCGTCACGTCCGACGTCTCGGCCCTCAACGAAATGCTGACGTCCGGCGTCGTCGCCCTCGCCGGCGACCTCGTCACGCTCGTCGCCGCCGTCGGGATCATGCTCTGGCTCGACTGGCGCCTCACGATCGTCGCCTTCGCCGTGGCCCCTGTCATGCTCGTCGCCAGCCGCATCTTCCGCCACTACGCAAGCCACATCCACCGCGTCGCCCGCGCCAAGATCGCCCGCCTCGCCGCCTACCTCAGCGAGAACCTCGCGGGCATGAAGATCGTCCAGCTCTTCCGCCGCGAGCGGGAGAACGCGCGGCGCTTCGACGAGTACGGCCGCGACCTCTACAACACGCATCTCCGCGCGACGTTCTACAGCGCGGTGTTCTTCCCGTTCGTGGACGTGATGAGGGCCTCGGCGGTCGCGCTGATCGTGTGGTACGGCGGCGGGCGCGTCGTCCAGGACGCGATCCCGCTGGGGACGCTGATCGCGTTCATCAGCTACGTGGAACTCTCGTTCCAGCCCCTGCGGGAGCTGGCGGAAAAGTACAACGTGCTCCAGAGCGCGATGGCGGCGGCGGAGAAGATCTTCGGCGTGCTGGACGAGAAGCCCGAGATCACGGACCCGGCGCAGCCGGCGGCGCTGGCGGACGTGAAGGGCGGGATCGAGTTCGAGAACGTGACGTTCGCGTACGACCCGGGGAACGACGTGCTGCACGACATTTCGCTGCGGGTGAAGCCGGGCGAGATGGTCGCGCTCGTGGGTCCGACGGGCTCCGGCAAGACGTCCATCGTCAACCTGCTGTGCCGGTTCTGGGACGTGCGCCTGGGACGCGTCCTCGTGGACGGGCACGACGTGCGCCAGGTGGCCCAGCGCGACCTTCGCCGGCGGATCGCGATCGTCCTGCAGGACGTCTTCTTGTTCACCGGCACCGTCGCCGAGAACATCGCCATGGGCGACCGCGCGATGTCGCGCGAGCGCATCGAGGCGGCGGCGAAGGCCGTCCACGCGGACGCGTTCATCCGGAGCCTGCCCGGCGGCTACGACGCCCGCGTCTCCGAGCGCGGCTCGACGTTCAGCGCCGGCCAGCGGCAGCTCATCGCCTTCGCGCGCGCGTGGGCCGCCGACCCCAGGATCATCATCCTCGACGAGGCCACCTCGAACATCGATACCGAGACCGAACTCCTCATCCAGGACGCCATGCGGACCCTCCTCGCCGGCCGCACCAGCATCGTCATCGCCCACCGCCTTTCCACCATCCAGCGCGCCGACCGCATCGTCGTCCTCCATCACGGGAAGATCATCGAGCAGGGGAGCCACGCCGAGCTGCTCGGGGCGAAGGGGATGTACGCGAAGCTGCACGAGCTGCAGTTTGAAGAGGGAGAGAGCCGGGAAGGGACAACGGCTGGGGAAGGGGTGACGGCGGGCAGGGGATAGCGCGGGATCGGGATGGGGATCGGGATCGGGCGCACGGACGGGAACGGGCCCGGGTTGGAGGCAGGGGAGGGGGTGGCCGATTTCGACGCCCACCCGCTCCTTCGCCCGGCCTCACGCCTGACCCTTCCCCTGCGTGTGCCCGATCCCGATCCCGATCCCCATCCCGATCCCGCACCTTCCCCTGCCGTTTTCCCTTGTTGGACTCCCCGGAAACCCCCCCGCTATACTCCCGGGTCTTGCCCGTCACAGGTCCCAGGGTCACCGGAGGGCTTCATGGCCAAATACGACACGCCCGACATCCGCAACCTCGTCCTCGTCGGCCACGGCGACAGCTCCAAGACCACCACGGCCGAAGCCATGCTCTTCAAGGCCAAGATGACGTCCCGCCTCGGCGACGTTGCCGAGGGCACGACGGTCATGGACTTCGACCCCGAGGAAAAGGCGCGGAAGACGTCCGTCGAGACCGCCGTGGCGCACCTGAACTGGAAGGGCCGGGAGCTGAACATCGTGGACGCGCCGGGGTACGGCGACTTCGCCGGCGACGCCGTGGGCGCGCTCAGCGCGGTCGAGACGGCGATCGTCTGCATCAACGCGGCGACCGGGATCATGGTCAACACGCGCAAGATGTGGGGCACCGCGGGCCGGAACGGCCTCGCGCGCGCGATCTTCCTGACCAAGATCGACCACGAGAACGTGGATCTCGACGGCCTCCTCGCCTCCATCAAGGAGACGTTCGGCGACACGCCCCGCGTGGCCGTGATGCCCGCGGGGACCGGGCCGGCCTGCAAGGGCGTCGTCAACGTCCTCGAGGCGGACGCGCAGACCGACGCGGCGCTCAAGAAGCAGGCGCAGTCGTTCCGCGAGAAGCTCGTCGAGGCGGCCGTCGAGACCGACGACAAGCTCATGGAGCGGTACCTCGAGGGCGGCGAGATCACGAAGCCGGAGCTCGAGGGCGCCCTCCGCAAGGCGATCGTGCTCGGGAAGGTCGTGCCGATCCTCTGCATCGGCGCGAAGAAGGACATCGGCATCGAGGCGGCGCTCGACTTCATCGCCAACTACTTCCCGTCCCCCGTCGACGGAAAGCAGCGCGGCGGCACCGTCCCGGGCAAGGAGGACAAGCTCTCCTTCCCGCCGAAGGCCGACGCCCCCTTCTCCGCCCAGGTCTTCAAGCTCATCAGCGACCCGTTCGTCGGCAAGCTCGCCTATTTCCGCGTCTACAGCGGCGCGCTCGCAGCCGACACGAACTTCTACGTCTCCCGCAGCTCGAAGACGGAGCGCATCGGGAAGATCTTCCGCCTGTTCGGCAAGGACCACCAGGCGGTGGACAGGCTGATCGCGGGGGACATCGGGGCGGTGACGAAGGTCGAGGACCTGAGGATCGGGGACACGCTGTGCGGGGACAAGCACATCGCGTACCCGGCCATCGAGTTCCCGAAGCCGATGACGTCGATCGCGGTGGAGGCGAAGAACCAGAAGGACGAGACGAAGCTGGGGACGGCGATTCCCAAGCTGGCGGAAAGCGACCCGACGTTCCACTGGACGCGCGACCGGCAGACGCACGAGCTGGTGTGCACGGGCATGACGCAGCTTCACCTGGACGTGACGTTCCACAAGCTGAAGTCGAAGTTCGGGGTGGAGGTGACGACGAAGCCGCCGAAGATCCCGTACCTGGAGACGATCACGGCGAAGGGGGACGCGCAGTACCGGCACAAGAAGCAGACGGGCGGCTCGGGGCAGTTCGCCGAAGTCTGGATGCGCGTGTACCCGCTGGAGCGGGGCAAAGGGTTCGACTACAAGTGGGAGGTGGTGGGCGGCGCGATCGGGCAGCAGTTCATGCCGTCGATTGAGAAGGGGGTGAAGGGCGTGATGGAGCGGGGCCCGATCGCGGGGTACCCGGTGGTGGACATCGCGGTCGAGGTGTACGACGGCAAGGAGCACCCGGTCGACTCGAAGGACATCGCGTTCCAGACGGCGGGGCGCGAGGCGTTCAAGCAGTGCATCCAGCAGGCGCGGCCGGTGCTGCTGGAGCCGATCGCGATCGCGGAGATCACGGTGCCGGCGGAGAAGATGGGCGACATCATGGGCGACATGTCGAGCCGGCGGGGGAGGATCCAGGGCAGCGAGACGTCGGGGAAGTACGCGATCATCAAGGCGCAGGTGCCGCTGTCGGAGATCAAGAGCTACTCGAGCGAGCTGCGGTCGATCACGGGCGGCGAGGGCGATTTCTCCGTTGAGTTCAGCCACTACGACATGGTGCCGTCGAACATCGCGGCCCCGATCATCGAGGCGTACAAGGCGGCGAAGGCGGGAGAGAAGCCGGAGGAGTAGCGGAGCGGGACTTCACGGGGGCGGCGCGAGCCGCCCCTTTTTTTTGCCGGCGGAGGTCGCGGATGCCGGTCTGGAAGGTGACGCTGGAGTACGAGGGGACGCGCTACGCGGGCTGGCAGGAGCAGCCGCGCGAGCGGACCGTCGCCGGCGAGCTGCGCGGGGCGGCGAAACGGGTGTTCGGCGAGGCGGTGGAGATCGGCGGGGCCGGGCGGACGGACGCGGGGGTGCACGCGCTCGCGCAGGTGGCGCACCTGCGGGCGAAGAAGCGGCCGCGGACGCCGCGCGGCCTGGCGATCGCGCTGAACGACGGGCTGCCGTCGGACATCCACGTGCTCTCCGCGGAGCCGGCACCGGAGCGCTGGCACGCGCGGCACGACGCGACGCTGCGCTCGTACGTCTACCAGGTCTCGCGCCGGCGCTCGGCGTTCCTCAAGCCGTTCGTGTGGTGGGTGCGCGAGGACCTCGACCTCGCGCGGATGCAGCAGGCGGCCGCGCTGCTCCGCGGGATGCACGACTTCGCGTCCTTCGCCGAGACGGACGACGACGAGAAGTCCACGAAGGTCCGCGTCTACGAAGCGCGGCTGGAGGAGGCGGGTCCGCTCATCCTGTTCCGGTTCGTCGCGTCGCACTTCCTGCGCAAGATGGTCCGCCGCGTGGCGGGCGTGCTGGCGCGGGTCGGCACCGGCACGATGGACCCGGGCGAGGTCGGGATGCTGCTGGCGTCGGCGCGCGGGAACGTCGCCGAGTGGACCGCGCCGCCGTCGGGGCTCTTCCTCGAGCGCGTGCTCTACGGGAACGAGGCGCTGCCGCCGCTCAGGCCGGCCGTGTTCGGGGGCGTGGACGCGTAGGACGGCCGTCCCGCCGTCAGGCCCGCGGGTGGAACGACTTGTGCATCTTCACCAGCCGGCTCGAGTCCACGTGTGTGTAGATCTGCGTCGTCGCCACGCTCGCGTGTCCCAGCATCTCCTGCACCGCCCGCAGGTGCGCGCCGCCTTCAAGCAGGTGCGTCGCAAAGGAGTGCCGCAGCGTGTGCGGGTGCACGCCGCCCTGCCCCGCCGCCCGCCCCGCGCGCTCGACGATCCTCCACGCCGTCTCCCGCCGCATCGGCCGCGCCCCGCCGCGCCCCGGGAAGACCCACGGCCCCGGGCGCTCCCGCAGCCACGCCTTCAGCGCCTCCGCCGCCGCACCCCCCAGCGGCACCAGCCGCTCCTTCGAGCCCTTCCCGAACAGCCGCGCCACCCCCAGCTCGAAGTCCAGGTCCGCTTCCTTCAGGTTCACCGCCTCCGACACGCGCGCCCCCGTCGCGTAC
>JADLHC010000045.1 GCA_020849035.1 Planctomycetia bacterium | reverse complement strand
ACTCCCACGCCAGACTCTGAGCCGACCGATGACGATCATGCCTGAACGGCGTCGAGCGGGGGTCGCGGTTACACCCTAACCCATTTTCATCCCCGAGGGTGATCCTCGATCATGGGTGACTCTGAGACCGGCAGAACCGGGAAGCCCCGGGAACGTTCGCACTCCTATGCTCCGCGCCGCCGGCGGCGCAGACTCCTCGCGACGATCTGACCTACGCCGCGAGCATCGCCCGGGCCGCGATCACGAGCATCGTGACACCGAGCGCGAGCATCCCGATCGGCCAGCCCCACCGGAGCGGCCTCGACCAATCGGGTCAGGAGCCGCACAGCCGCGTCGCGAGCGGCTTTTTTCCGCCGCCTTCGATCCCGCGCGCAAGTCCATAGAACTTCAGGGCCGCGAAGGCGGTGAAGGTCAGGCCGACGGTCAAGCTTGGAAGGACGTCCTGGATGGGTGCCATGTGAGCCTTAAGGGCGGGGGCGTACGGCGGGGGCGTACGGCGGGGGCGTACGGCGGGGGCGTACGGCGGGGGCGTACGGCAGGGGCGAACGGCAGGGGCGTACGGCAGGGGCAAACGACAAGGGCGTTGGTTCTTCCCGAATCACGCCCCAGCCGTACGCCCCCGCCTCACGCCCCTGCCCTTCACTTTCCCTGCGCCGTCACGTACTCCAGCAGCGTCCGAACGCCGAACCCGGTCCCGCCCGGAGGGCAGAAGCTCAGTCCCTTGTCCGTCCACGCCGGCCCCGCGATGTCCAGATGCGCCCACGGCTGGTCGCCGGCCCACTCCTGCAGGAACAGCGCCCCCTGGATCGCGCCGCCCCACCGGCCGCCGCTGTTCTTGATGTCCGCGATGTCCGACTTCAGCAGGTCCCGGTACTCCGCCACGATCGGCATCCGCCAGAGCCGCTCGCCGGCGCGCTTCGCCGCCGCATCGAGCCCCGCCGCGAGGTTGTCGTCGTTCGCGAACATCCCCGCCACCTGGTCCCCCAGCGCCACCACGCACGCGCCCGTCAGCGTCGCCAGGTCGATCAGCTCGTCCGGCTTGTCCTCCCGCGCCACCGTCATCGCGTCCGCCAGCACCACCCGCCCCTCGGCGTCCGTGTTGTTCACCTCGATCGTCCGCCCGCTCGCCGTCCGCAGCACGTCCCCCGTCTTCACCGCACTCCCGCCCGTCATGTTCTCCGCCGCCGGGATGTAACCGTACACCGTGCAGTCCGGCTTCAGCTCCGGCAGCGCGCTGAACATCGCCAGCACCGCCGCCGCGCCGCTCATGTCGCACTTCATCGTCCCCATCCCGTCCGCAGGCTTGATGCACAGCCCGCCCGAGTCGAACGTGATCCCCTTCCCGCACACCGCCACCTTCTTCGAGCCCTTCTTGCCCTCCCATTTCAGCATGATGAAGTGATACGGCTCGTCCGATCCCTTGCCGATCCCGATGAGGCCGCCCATTCCTTTCTTCTCGATCTCCTTCTGGCCCCACACCGTCACCTTCACGTTCGCGCCCGCCAGCTTCTTTGCCGCCTCCGCGAGGTGCCGCGGCGCGCAGTCGCCCGCCGGCGTGTTGATGAGGTCGCGCGCGTAGAGCGTCGCGCGCGCGAAGATCTCGCCGAGTTTCACGGCGCGCTCCGGCGCGCCGACGATCTCCGCGACCTCATAGGACTTCTGCGGCTTCGGCTGCCGGTATGCGTTGAACTCGTACGCGCCCAGGATGAGCCCCTCCGTGACCGCCTGCGCGTTCCGCTCGTCGCCCAGCTTGCCGGCCGGCGGCAGCGTCGCCGTCAGCTTTGTCGCGCCGATCTCCTTCGCCTTCTTCGCCGCCGCGCCCGCCGCGCGGATCGTGAGGTCGACGTCGCGCGACGCCGCCTTGCCGACGCCCGTGACGACCACCCGCTCCGCGTGCGACTCGCCGCCGTTCCACACGAACGTCTGCCCCACGCGGCCGCGGAACCCCTCCTTCTCCAGCGCCGCCCCCAGCCTCCGGCACGCGTCCCCCGACAGCACGTCCCACTTGAACAGCGGCTTCGCGTCCTTCGTGGCGGGCTCCTCGACGAAAACGGCCAGCACGTCGGTCCGGTCGAGGCGCTTGACGGAAGAGACCTTGATCATGGGCGGGAGTCTCCGTGTGTATGGGAAACGAGAAGCGGCGATTTTATTTTCGTGGAGGACGGAAGTCCAGCGGGGAGGCCGGAGCTTCCGGACTTGCGCCATCCGCAAGCCATTTGCTTACAATCACTTGCGCCATCCGCAAGCCATTGCCCTTACGCAACCCGATTCTTGAGAAACGCCCCATGCGCCGAGCCCTCGCCTTCGCCCACGCCCTGGCACTGCCCTCCTTCGCCGACGACCTCAACAGCACGTACAAGGACGGCAAACTCACCGTCACCTGGCCGAAAAACGAGGACGTCGACCAGTACCGCGTGTTCCTCATCGAGCCCGGCACCGAAAAGGAGATCGCGAAGACCGGCGAGGCGACCTGCACGTTCGACGCGACGCGCTTCACCCTCTACTCGCTCGAGGTCCGCGCACGGATCAACAAGGAGGAGAAGGTCATCGTCCGCGGCGTCGCCGGCTCCTTCCCCCCGTACTTCAAGATCGGCCAGTTCGAGCTCGACTGCTTCGGCCGCGAAACCTGGCGCTTCGAGGAGGACAAGGCCGGCGCCGGCCACAAGGGCGACGTCGCCATCGTCCGCTCGATGGGCGGCGCCTCGATGATCACGATCCGCGGCATCCACGGGATCGCCGCCGGCGTGCCGGAGGGTTTCGGGAAAATCGACGCGACGAAGCGCAAGGAGCTGGCGGAGGCGCTCGAGCCCGGCGAGGTGGACGTAAAGGAGACGCAGCCCGCGACCAACGGCTTCCGCCTCCGCAGCGGCGAGGGCGGCTACGTCCACATCCGCGTCCGCGAGTTCAAGAACCCGCGCGTCACGTTCGAGTACGTCTACGTCATGCGCCCGGAGGTCGAGGAGATCCTCGCCGAGCTCGCCGAGTCGAAGCCGCCGCCGCTGGAGAAGGGGGACGCCGAGAAGATCCGCGAGCTCGCCGACCACCTCGTGAGCAAGGACACCAACGAGCGCCTGAGCGCGAGCGACGCGATCGTCGCGAAGGGTGCTGCGGCGGCGCCGGTGATCGCGGACCTCATGAAGAACCACCCGGACGAAGAGGTGAGGGAGAGGCTGGAGACGGTGCTGAGGAAGGTGTGGGAGAGGACGCAGCAATCTCCAAAGTGATAAGGGGGCAACTTGGACTTCGCTCGTCGATCCTCCGGCAAGTTGCGCGGTTCACGCCCGGATGCCATGAAGCCAGGAGCCATGCTCCTCGTGAAGAAGGTCTCCGCACTGCGCGCCACCTATCAAATCCGATTGCTCACCTATCAGGCGCACCAGACCAGGGCCAAACTGACGATAATGGTGCCGAAGTCCTGCACGATACTCCCCTCCCTGAATTCACTCATCGATCGTTTTCCGCAGTGCATCGCATTGGAGCGCATGTAGATGGGACTCTACCTCGCCGTCTTCTCAGGAGATGAAGTCGAACTGGATGGCGTCGAGGTCGGCGGCTACGACGATTTTGGTGTGCTCCGGAATTCCATTCGCGTGAAGCTCGAGGGAGGCCAAGGGGGAAGCAGATTCCCGATCCTGATGATGCACTCGGACTGCGATGGGGAATGGACGGCCTCTCAGTGCAAGGCGCTGCTCGCCGAAATCTCCGTGATCCAAGCAGAACTCCGCAAGCTACCACCCGTGCCGCTCTCCGGGTGGCAGGCGAACGTGGCGAGGGAATTCGCAATCAAACCCATGAACTTGGAACAGTGTTTCTTCGATGTCGACGGCGAGCCGCTGCTTCCACGAATCGCCTCGCTTGCGCAGTTGGCAAACCAAAAGGGACTCAGCGTCTTGTTTCAGTAGCGACGCGACTCCCGGGCAGCGGCTTGAGCCGCGTTCACGCTCTTCTCAACCTGAGCGAGTTCATGACGACGCTCACGCTCGAGAACGCCATCGCGCCGGCGGCCAGCATCGGGTTGAGGAACCCGAGCGCGGCGGCGGGGATGAGGACGAGGTTGTAGAAGAACGCCCAGAAGAGGTTCTGGCGGATGGTGCGGAGGGTGCGGGCGCTGAGGTTGATGGCGGTTTCGACGTCGCGGATGTCGCCGCGGACGAGGACGATGTGGCCTGCTTCCGCAGCGATGTCCGTCCCCGTGCCCATGGCGATGCCGACGTCGGCGGTGGCGAGGGCGGGGGCGTCGTTGACGCCGTCGCCGACCATGGCGACGGGGCCGGCGGCCTGCAGCTCCCTGATCTTCTCGGCCTTCTGCTTCGGCAGGACCTGCGCGACGACGAGGTCGACGCCGGCCTCCTTCGCGACGGTCCGGGCGGTCACGGCGTTGTCGCCGGTGAGCATGACGACGTCGAGGCCCCGGCGGCGGAGGGAGGCGACGGCGTCCTTCGCGGCGGGGCGGACGGGGTCGGCGACGGCGAACGCGCCGAGCAGGCGCTCCTCCAGCGCGACCGCCACGACCGTGCGGCCCGCCTCGCGGTGACGCTTCACGAAGACGTCCGCCGGCGCCGTGTCGAGCCCGCGCCCCGCCAGGAACTCCGGCGAGCCGACGACGACGGTGCGCCCCTGGATCGTCGCCTCCACGCCGCTTCCCGAGTACGCGAAGAAGTCGTCCGGCTCCGGGGCGCCCGCGGCTTTTTTTTCGGCGAAGCGGACGACGGCGCGGGCGAGGGGGTGTTCGCTGCGGCGCTCGGCGGCGAGGGACATGGGGAGGAGATCGGGGTGGAGGGTGAGGACGTCGGCGACCTCGGGGCGGCCCTCGGTGAGGGTGCCGGTCTTGTCGAAGACGATCGTCCTGAGCTTGTGCGCGACCTCGAGCGCCTCGCCGCCGCGGATGAGGATCCCCTTCTCGGCGCCGCGGCCGATGCCGGCCATGACGGCGGTCGGCGTCGCGAGGCCGAGGGCGCAGGGGCAGGCGATGACGAGGACGGCGACGGCGGGGAGGAAGCCGGCGGCGGGGTCGCCTTTCGCGATCCACCAGCCGGCGAAGGTGGCGAGGGCGGCGGCGATGACGAAGGGGACGAAGACGCCGGCGGCGCGGTCGGCGAGTCGCTCGACGGGGGCCTTGCGGGACTGGGCTTCCTCGACGGCGCGGACGATCTGGGCGAGGAGCGTGTCGCCGCCGACGCGGGTGGCGCGGAAGAGGAGGGAGCCGCTGCCGTTGACGGTGCCGCCGGTGACGGCGTCGCCGGGGCGGCGGGTGACGGGCATGGACTCGCCGGTGACCATGGACTCGTCGACCGGGGACTCACCCTCGGCGACCTCGCCGTCCACGGGGAGGCGCTCGCCGGGGCGGACCCGCACGAGGTCCCCGGGGCTGACCGACTCGACCGGGACTTCCGCCTCCGCGCCGTCGCGGACGACCCGCGCGGTGGCGGGTCGAAGCGCCATGAGCTTCCGGATCGCCTCGCCCGCCCTGCGGCGCGCCCGGGCCTCGAGGGAGCGGCCGAGCAGGATGAGCGCGATGATGACCGCGGACGTCTCGAAATAAAAACCGTGGCCCTTCCCGAAGCACGCCGCGAGCGAGACGCCGAACGCCGCCCACGTCCCCGTCGCCACGAGCGTGTTCATGTCCGCCGCGAAATGCCGCGCCGCAGCCAGCGCACCCTTCAGGAAAGGCCACCCGCACCAGAGCTGCACCGGCGCCGCGATCGCCAGCAGGATCCACCGCAGCGGCGGGTCCGCCACGAGGTGCCGCCCGTGCCCGAGCACCATCTCGTCCATGCTCAGCACCATCAGCGCCGCCGCCCCCACCAGCGCCGCCGGCAGCCGCGCGTCCCCCGCCGGCGCCGCCGCGACCGCCTTCCCCTCCTCCGCCACCGCCGCCTCGTACCCCGCAGCCGTCACCGCCGCCACCAGCGCCGCCGCCTCCGCCGCCCCCTCCACTGCCGCGCGCTCCGTCGCCAGGTTCACTTCCGCGCGCATCACCCCCGGAACCGCCCGCAGCGCCGCCTGCACGCGTCCCACGCACGAGGCGCAGTGCATCCCTTTCAGCGCGAGGGCGATCTTCCTGGAAGCGGCCACGCGGCCATGATACCCGCGGAATCCCGCAAGGGTTCGCCGCGCCGGGAGTTGCGGCGAAGGACTTCGGCGCCGTCCTCGCGGGCGATTCCACGAAATCCCTTCCCCGCAACGACTTGCGCAACTTTCGCCAAAAAAGCCGCTTGACTCGCCCCCACGCTGCGGCTTATGTTCCCTCTACAGACTTAAATCGTTTCCATTGACCGCCTTACAATAGCCGTCCCGCCGCAAGTTTAGGAGGCGCCCCGTGACGAAGAAGGACATCGTCAAGACTCTCGCCGACCGGTTCCAGCTCTCCCAGGTCGACGCGAAGAAGGTCGTCCAGGGCACCTTCGACGCCATCCTCGAAACTCTCCTCGCCAACGGCCGCATCGAACTCCGGAATTTCGGCGTCTTCGAGGTCAAGATGCGCAAAGCCCGAAAGGCGCGCAACCCCCGCACGGGCGCGGAGGTGTTCGTGGCGGAAAAGCGGGTGGTGACGTTCAAGCCCGGCCGGATGATGGAAGACAAGATCAAGTAGCCGGCCCCGGCTACTCCATCCCGAGCGCCTGCTCGATCCGGTAGAACCCCGGCTTCGCGCCGGCGAGCCAGCACGCGGCGCGGATTGCCCCCCTCGCGAACGTGTCGCGCGTCGAGGCGCGGTGCGTGATCTCGATGCGCTCGCCGAGACCCATGAAGTGCACAGTGTGGTCGCCGATGACGTCGCCGCCTCGCACCGCGTGGATCCCGATCTCGGTGCGCGTCCGCGCCCCGACGTCCCCGCGCCGCCCGTCGCGCCGCTCCTTCTCCAGGTCGCGCCCGAGCGCCGCCGCCACGCGCTGCGCCAGCGTCAGCGCCGTCCCCGACGGCGAGTCCTTCTTCAGCCGGTGGTGCGCCTCGACAATCTCCACGTCGTAAGCCTCGCCCAGCACCTTCGCCGCCTCCGCGGCCAGGCGGAAGATCAGGTTCGCGCCGATCGAGACGTTCGACGCCACGCAGACGGGAATCTTCCTCCCCGCCGCCTCCAGCGCCGCCCGCGTCGCGGGCTCGAGCCCCGTCGTCCCGACGAGGATCGGCACGCCCAGCTTTACGCACTCCGCCAGCCGCGCGCGCGTCGCCGAAAAATGCGAAAAGTCGATGAGCACGTCCGCCGTCTTCGCGAGACGCGTCCCCAACACCACCCCGCGCTTCGCCCCCCCGAGCGTCTCCGACACGTCCTTCCCCGCGCCCGGGTGCCCCTCCCGCTCGATCGCCGCGGACAGCCGGCACCCGGCCTCCCCCGCCAGCACCGCGAGGATCCGCTCCCCCATCTTCCCGCACGCCCCGCCCACCGCGACGTCCAGCACCGCCTTAGTCGCCTTTTTTGTCGGCACCCTTCACCCTCCGGCTCGTGTCCGCCGCCGCGATCCGCTTCAGCACCTCGTCCACCTGCACGTACTTCCCCACCAGGTCCACGATGTAGTTGATCTTCGCGCTGTCCCACGGGCTGATCTTCACCACCAGCCCGTTCACCCGGCTCGCCGTCGCGTACGAGTCGCTCTTCACCACCATCACCGGCACCTGCGTCCGGCGGATGACCTCGAGGATGTTCTTGCGCGGGTAGATGTCGCCCGTGAGCACCATGCCGGCGAGGGAGAAGCGGTTCTTCTGGTCGACGAGGGTCATGGAGAGGGCGGCGAGGATCATGTCCTCGCGGTCGCCGGGGGTGATGAGGAGGCAGCTCCCCTCGAACTTGTCCATCGCGTTGTGCGGCGTCATCGCGCCGATGAGGACGTTGCCGATCCGTGTGTTGAGCGCGCTCTCGCCGTTCAGGAGGTCGCCGCGCAGCTCCTCGAGAACCTGCAGGACCGTCGGCGTGTACAGGTCGCGCTCGTACGGCACCGCGCCCAGAAGCTCGACGTCGTGCTCCTTCAGGATCTTCCGCGCGACCTTGTCGATCCGCTCCATCTCGCCCGGGTAGACCTTGTTGATGACGACGCCCAGCAGGCCGACGCCCTGCGACTCGAAGTACTTCTTGTTCAGCAGGATGTCGTCGATCGGCTGCCCCACGCCGCCGCTCGAGACGAGCAGCACCTTCGCGTTCAGCAGCTTCGCCATCTCCGCGTTCGACACGCCCCAGGAAGACCCGACGGCCGCGTGCCCCGTCCCCTCGATCACCACAAACTCCTTGTCCTGCGCAACCCGGTCGTACGCCCGCCTCACACGGTCCATCAGCGCCTGCCTCGCCGACGGCGTCGAGAACTGGTCAGGGAACCCGGGCTTCAGCGTCACCGGGTTCATGTCCTCGATGTTGCAGTGCACGCGGCAGGCGCGCTCGATGAGAAGCGTATCCTCGTCGATCGCGCGCTGGTGCCCGGCCTCGATGTCGGCCGTGCCGACCGGCTTGATGAACCCGATCCTCTTCCCCTTCTTCACGAAGGCCGCGCTCAACCCGAGCGTGAGGGCGGTCTTGCCTTCGTTCGGACGGGTGGCGGTGATGAAGATGTTGCGGGACATGGGCTCTCCTCTGAGGGGTGGCGCAAAGTAGCAAAGGGGTTTCGGGGCTGCAAGGGACGGCGAACCGGCGCGCGGCCGGAAGCGATACAATCTTGCCGCCTTGCGGCGGGGTGACTACCATTCCGCCGCTCCGCTGGGTTAGCTCAATCGGCAGAGCTCCTGTTTTGTAAACAGGGGGTT
>JADLHC010000044.1 GCA_020849035.1 Planctomycetia bacterium | reverse complement strand
GCCCACGAGCAGGCGCTCATCGCGCTCATGGATGTCTGCAACGCCTTCGACAACCTGCCCGAGAACAAGGGAAAGCACTATCATACGCTCGTTGATTTCGCTTCGAATTTCTTGAAGGAAGAGTGCGAGCGTTTTCCTTCCAGATGCCCCATCGGCAAGTGATTCACACGAGGAGAAACGGCGGTGGACGAGACGATTCCGGTTCTTTACGCATGCTGCGAGGGATGGTGGCACTTGGACCCGCGGAGCTTCGCGGTTGGGGGTGCGCTGAGAGCGTGTGGATACTGCAGGCACATCTCAGAGTTCCTAGAAGAGCATCCGGTCTTTCTGAGAGATCGCGGCCGAAGGGACGCAATTGCTCCTCTTGGCTACTCGGTCCTTCACGCCATTCGGAACGACCTGCGAGACCTGCTCGAAGGCGAGGATCGACATGGCGAGCTTCGCTACTGCCCGATCATCGATGTCGACGGCACCCCGCTCCGCGACTTCTCAGCCGTCCTGGTTGATATTGAAATCGCCGAGCGAGGCGGCCGCGAATCGAGGATCCAGACGTGCCAATCATGCGGACTAAAGACGTATGTGAAGATAGGAGGCCGCAGATACGTGTGTCGCCCAGAGTTCCCTCCAGGGCGCAGGTTCTTCGGAGTCCTCCCAGGGCAAGTCGCAGTTCCGGAAGCACTTGCAGAGAGATTGCAGTCGTGCAAGTTGCGAGGCGTACGAATTGGCCGAATCAAAGTCCGCTCGGAGCCGCTTGACGGCCTTGGCGTGGTGGCACCGAGAACGACGTCCTGACATCTGCCCTTCCCCCGTATCCCGGGTCATGCAGTACCCCGGTTTCAACTCCCACCCTCGCGCAGGCGAACCAGAACCGTTCGATCCCCGAGAGGGGGGGTATGGGCGAGTGGAGCAGGGAACGCGGCTGATGGGCTTGAGCTCGCCGCCATGGGGGACGGGAGTTTCGGGAGCGGATGGGTCGGCGTGGATCGTGGAGCGGTTCTGATGCACGGGGGAGAATGATCGAGGCGGAACGGAACATTCGAAATGAGGTAGACTCCTCGAGGGAAGAAGGAGAGCCCGAGTGCCAAAGACGAACACGCCGGCCAAGCTGACCTTCACTCCGCCTCCGTACGGCGGGCCGACGTCCGCGCCAGGAGCAGCAACTTCGCAGCCCAACTCTCATTCAGGCCCCGTGTGTGTCTGCGAGCCGTTGGGTCGAGCACCCACGACGGCCCAGCCGCCTGCAGACAATCGTCTTGAAGGGCCGACCTTTGCGCTCCCGCCAGAGAGGGAGGCTCGCCGAATCATCGATGCCGTTCGCACATCGCACCCTCCGACCACTCCGCTGAGCGACCAGCCTCGCTCTCCGGAGCTGTGGTTTGCTCCTCCGGCGCCTGCAGAAGAGGGCTCGTGCCGGGACTGCGAGGATCCCGACTGTCTCGATCTCGGCACGGGTCCGGATGGCAGCGGTTTGTTGACCATTCGCACGCGTCCGCAACCGAGTTCGTACTTGATCGGAGACGAACGCGGAAATGAGTATCCGAGAGACGAACTCTCGGAATGCGAAGATGCGCCGTCGGCCGGCAACATCGAGGACGCAGTCAAGGGAATCGCCGGACCCGCTGTCTTCAAGGAGGACGGGCGCCTTGAAACCGAATCCGAGTATTACGCGCGCCAGGAGTCGGAGGCCCGGAAACTCCAGGCGTGGTGGTCCGAGTTCCCGTGCCTGCGTCGCTTCATACGCGCGAAGTTGTCGTCGTTTGAAGGGGAGTTCAAGTCGAGGACCTGGACTGAAGGGAGAGCGGGGAGACGTTTCCTCAACTTCGTGGACGATACGGACATCCACTCCCCAATCCGGAGCGGTTCAACTTCAGCTCCGTCCGCGTACGACCAGGCGGAAGCCGGAAGCCTCGGGGGTGTCGGCGGCCGTGCAGCGCTGGCGGCAGCGATCAGCCCGTACGTGGAGAACCAGATCCCGAAAGCCGAAATGGAACGCAGATTCGCGAGTGCGCTTGGGAAGGCATCCCTCTCGGATCTCAAGGTCGCCCTGAAGCTGATTCGTTGGCCGCTCGGGCTCTTCAAGTCCGAGATCGGGCCGCTTGGCGAACCGACTCGAGCAGTCTGTTTCCGCGGCAACAAGACCCTGATGAGCGAGGAGATTCTCAAAGCGCAGCTCAAGGAAATTGAAAAGGCGATCGTGGACAAACTGCGATCGGAACTGATTGCGAAGCGCCCGCCGGGCTGGCCCGCCGGAGATTTCCACGTTCAAGACATGCAGCGCGATCCTCAGCTAGTGGTCGACGCCCTCGACTTGATGGAGATGGCGAACGGGCGGGACGACGACTACTTCGGACTCTCCGCCGAATTGTCCAAGCTCGATGAGAATGCACCAACCCAGCCGGCCGAAGGGGAGCCTGTCCGGATGGAGCAGGATCGCGCACGCAACTTCATGGAGGCTCTCTCACAGTTCGAACGCAGGCTGCGCGGCAAATGACGGGCCCACGTACATCCCGGTTCAACGGCAGATCGCTTGTTCTCCTCGTGGGCATGGCCTGCGCAGGATGTGCGACGCCGCAGGACTTGCTTCGGACGCAGCGACTCGAATTTCGGGATCCGCACGGCTCGGTTCGGACATCCCTCGGTGAGCACGAAGAGGGGAGCCTGACCTTGTATTTCTTCAACCCGCAGGGGAAGGACGTTGCTGGATTGGGCATGATTCCGCAATGGGCCGCCAGGGGAGAGTTGTACTTGTCGAATGCCCAGGGCATCACGTGCTCGGCCCTGACGCTGAGCCGTGTCTGGGCAGGTTTGGATTTCGCCGATTGGCCAAGAGGGGGCTACCGAAGATTGGCTATCAGCTGTTCCACTGAAGGGGATCTGGCGTACGTCGCGCTAGGCCTTGGGGATGACTATGGGCAGGGCGGACTGGAGTGGTTCTCCCCGAAGCATGCGCAGTGCTGGGTCAAGAACCGGGCCGGCCGCGATGTCTGGAAGACGCCCTTCAGGCGCAAGTAGCGAAGTGTAAAGGAGTGAGGTCGCCATGTTCGCGCAGACGGCGAAGCAGATTGAGCACTCCGCCCATCTCGCGCGATTCGAATGTCGCGGGGTCGTTGACCGACGCGTTCCCGAATTGCGCACTCACCACGAAGCCGCCAGGCAGCGGCGATTGAGGAGGCATGGCATGGTCGATTACCTGCGAAGGCAGATTCTCATACTCCTCGTGTCCTGGGTGAGCTTGGTGACCTGCGGCTGCTCTGCCTCCGGGGACTACGTTTCTGCAAGGAGAGTGGAGATCCCCGATCGCAAAGGACGTGTCCGGATCACGCTGGGCGAAACCGGCGAGGACAAGCACAAGATCCAGTTCTTTGACGAGAAGGGCAGGCTCGCCCTGGAATTCGGAGAAAGCGAGTCGGCCCGCGGAGCACTTCGGATGTACGACGAGGTGGGGAACGTCCGGGTGTCACTGGAGGTGACGGGGGCCGAGGTTCGCTTCTACCTCTTCGATGGCCAGGGAGGGTCTCAGCCGCGGGTGAGTCTGGACTGCAGCCAACAGGGCGACGCGGCGTCCGTCAAGGTCCTCGGGAGTGAGAACAGGTCGTCTGCCGTCATGGAGTGGTCCATGGAGCGCCAGATGCGGTTCTACATCACGGACGAGGACGGTAATGTGATCTGGAGCTCCCCCGAGAAGTGACTTCAGTGACGGTTTCTTCGAGGCGGGGTTGGAAGCCTGGAAGCATGCGGCTGGCGCGACTTCGTGGGCGAGTTGCGCCGTCAAGGGCTGTGGATCGGACTGGGCTCTCCCCCGTGGGGCATCGGTGTTTCAGGAGCGGACGGGTCGGCGTGGATCGTGGAGCGGTTCTGAGCGCGGGAGGAGCTGGATCGCATTGAGAGGGAGATTCGGCGCGAGGTAGGACTTGCAGTTCAAGCTGGAGGTTCAAGATGCCCAGGACAAAGGCCCCGACCAAGCCGACGTTTCCATC
Organism: Planctomycetia bacterium; assembly: GCA_020849035.1. Classification (GTDB taxonomy): domain Bacteria; phylum Planctomycetota; class MHYJ01; order WSZJ01; family WSZJ01; genus WSZJ01. The sequence goes on along the minus strand of JADLHC010000044.1, from coordinate 33,249 downwards.
TCCCCCGTACGTCGGGCATACATCCGCGCCGGGAGCCTCGACCTCCGCGTCCTCGGCCGACCGGCGCGCGACATGCGTCTGTAAGCCCGTGGGCGAGTCACCGACGACGGCTCTGCCAGAGTTCGTCGCTCAGTCGAGCGGGCCGACGTTCGCGCTTCCACCCCAACGTGAGGCGCGCAGGCTCATCGAGAAAGCAGCGTGGACGCGGCCTCCATCCGTAGCCGAAAATGTTGCGTCGGACCACCTCCTCACCATTCCCGAGAGCAGCACGATTGAACCGGCTCTTCGGTTCATGGCGCCTGCGCCACCTCAGTTCGGCGAGCGTGGCGAAGAAGCTCGATGCACAGAGCAGGATCTGCCATGCCTCGACCCAGACTTTCTCGAATCTCCCGGGTACATCACCGATCAGCGCGCGCCTGGGCTGGATCCTGAATTCGTCGAAGATGAACGCGGCGATGGACCGCCATGCGATCCGGCTGCTCCGGAAGGCCGAAAAATCGACGAGGAAGTCAAGAAGCTGTCGACGGAAGGGGAGGAGATCTCTCTGACCACCGAGGGCAAGAAGTCGGCCAGGAAGGATCGAGAGGAAGCTGCGCGGAAACTCGCGAAGTGGGCGACGGACTTCCCCGAAGTGGCGAACAGAATCAAGCGGGAAGTCATTCACTGGAAGCAGGACGAGAGGAACAGATTCCATAACGGCGGGCTCGAGTTGATGCGCCTCGAGAGGTGGGCAAGGGAGACTTCGGCAGAGGAGACCGCTCGTGTCGAGGGTGGTCTCGAGAGGGGAGAGCCCGGACCCGTGCTGGGCGAGGTGGGGCTGATACTTGCCGTCGATCCGTCGCAAGTCAGGCAGCGCAGTGAACTCGAAGCCAAAGCGGAGAAGTTCCTGAAGGCCGCGACGATCCAGGAACTTCGTGATGCGATCCTGCACCTCAGAAAGCGCCTCGAACAGTTCCGGAAGGTCGATCCGAAGGGAATCGGCAAAGACCCTCGGATTGTTTGCATCCGTGGTGTCAAGACGACCTTCGATGCAGGTCTGGTGAAAAACTTCATCAGGAGGATGCTGAAGGAACTGCTCGATCGGCTGGAAAAGCACGCGATCGATGCCCGGACCTTGAAACCAAAGGACACCGCCAGGTTCCCGTTCTCGTTCGAAGACATGCGCGAGCCGGGTGTCTCCGCGAAAGTCCTCGAGTTTCGTGACTTCCTGGACTTCGCCAAGGGAGGGTTCGAGGACTTCCTTGGATGGGACTCCGCCGCGTCGGGTCTCATTGACGCGATCGAGAACTCGGCTCTCGATGTGCCGGATTCATGGACCGACCAGGAAATTTCAAAGGACATCTTCAACAGGCTGCAGGAGCTTCGGAGGTGAACACGATGACAGCAAGAACGGCGGATCGCCGGATGCGGATCCCGGCAACCCTCGGACTCCTCGCGGTCCTCTCGGGTTGTTGTACGGGATCTTGCGACAACGGAACGCTCGACCAGGTCACGACGCGGGCGTTGACGGTGGTGGATGAGTCGGGGCGACCGCGGATGCGCGTTCGCACCGACGAAGGGGATGTCTCGATCTCTTTGCTTACGAGAGAGGGCCATCCGCGACTTCGAGTGGCGCTCGACAAGGCGGATCTGCCGGAGGTCTATTTCCTGGAGGGTAACTCCGGAATTACGCTTGAACTCTACGAGGACTACGAAGGGCTGGTCATGCGTCCGGCCGCACTTTCACTCTGATCGCGAGCGATCGCAAGGGCGCCGGCATCATTCTGAAGCCACCCTCCGGCGAAGCCCGCGTTCTCATCGCAACGGAAGAAGATGGACGGGCCACCGTGAAGATCCGCGATGAGAACGGCAAACCAGTATTTGTCGCGCCCAAGTAGGCCGACGCAGCCCCGGCTTCCAACCGAGCGGGAGTTCCCGGCAGCGGCGGTTACTGTCGGCTGTGACGACCTTCAGGGTCCCGGCAAGCGCAATTGTCGTCTCGACGTCATTTTGTACGAACATCCGCCCGGCGGCGTCGTATGTCTACTGGCCCTGTCGAGAACCGCCATGAGCCCCTGGGAAACCCTCGTCCGCGAGCACCTCCCGGTCGTCACCGGGGTCGCGCTGCGCATCCTCGGCGACCGCGCGGCGGCGGAGGACGTCGCGCAGGATCTTTTCCTGCACCTCCTGCAGAACCCGCGCGCGCTGGACGGGGCGGGGAACGTGCGGTCGTTCCTGTGCCGGGCGGCGATCAACCGGGCGCTGGACCGGATCCGGGAGCGCGAGCGGCGGGAGCGGCGCGAGGCGGCGTTCCCGCAGGCGCCGCGCGATCTCGACCCGCTGTCTTCGGCGGCGCACGAGGAGATCCGGCGGAGCGTCGAGGCGCTGCCGCGGGCCGAGCGCGACGCGGTGGCCGCGCGGTTCTTCCGCGGGCTGACGGTGCGGGAAGCGGCGGCGGAGATGCGGGTGTCGGTGGGGACGGTGTGCAACCGGCTGGAGACGGGGCTGAAGCGGCTGCGGCGGTGGCTGGGGGCGGCGTCGTTCGTGGTGTTGTGCGGGGTGCTGGAGGACGAGGCGGTGGCCGCGGGAGACACGGGTGGGTTGGCGGAGCGGGTGGTGTCGCGGCGGAGGGAGATGGGAGACGGGAGATGGGAGACGGGAGTCGGGAGGGGGACGGGGAGAGGGAAGTGGGGTGTGGCGGCGGCGGGGGCGATGGCGGCGGCGGTGCTGATCTCGATCTGGATGAGGCAGGCGCTGGAGACGGAGGGCGGGGAGGGCGATCGCGTGGAGATCGCGGCGCAGGACGAAGCGCGAAGGGCGGCGGAGGGCGGGCCCGCGGCGGAGACGGCGGCGCGCGGCCGCGAGGCGGCGGCGTCGCCGGCCGGACGGGCGGCGGGGCGCGCGCGCGGCGAGCTGTTCCGCGCCGAGGGGTTCCTCGTGGCGGACGGGGACGGCTACCGGCTCGTCGAGCCCGCGGTCCGCGAGCCGCGCAAGGTCGATGGGCCCGCCACGGGCGAGACGCTGCTCGCGGCGGGACCGTCGTTCTGCCTGCTCCCCGGGGAGGATTTCACGGGCGCACGGCGCGCCTTCCGGCTCGCGCGCTCCCCGGAACTGGACCGGATGCCCGCGGGAACCGTCGCCGATTTCACCTCGTGGCTCGACGGCCTCGACGGCGCGGCGGCCCTTCCCCGCGCGCGCCTCGTCGTCCGCGCGGCGTGGGTCGACGAGGCGGCCGGGCTCGCCGAGGCCGTGGAGATCGAGGAAGCCGAAGTGCTGGGCGACGCCTGGCTCGCGGCCTGGCGCGACGCGCTTCGCGCCAACGCCGCGCTGCGGGAGGCGTTCGACCTGCCTCCGGGGCCGCGGCGGCGGGCGGACGCGCTGGCGGCGGCCGGGGAGCTGGCCGCGGCGCTTCAGCGAGCGCGCGACGCGCGGCGGGGCGAGTCGGCGGCGGCGTGGCGGGTCCGGCGGGAGAGCGAAGTCGAGATTGCGTCGGCGGGCGCGCTGGCGTGCCTGGGGCTGGAGGAGGAGTTCCCGGAGGGTCCGGAGGAGGCGGGTGACCTGGAGGCCGCGCGGGCGGCGGGGCTGGAGCTGGAGCACCTGCCGCAGGTGGCGCGCGGCGCCCTCGCGCTCCGCGGCGGCGCGCGGATCGTGGCGGTCGCGCCGGGTTCGGCGGCGGACCGGGCGGGGCTGCGCGCCGGCGACATCGTCTGGCGCATGACGCCGCTGGCGGGCGCCGGGCGGTCCGCGCCGCGCGACATCCTGCGCCCCGCGGACGTCGCCGCCCTGTTCGAGGACCTTCTCGAGAGCGGCGGCTCCGGCCTCGAGTTCGAAATCGTCCGCGGCCTCGACGCCCTCGTCGTCCGGGTGGACCTGTGACCGTCCGCCGGGAATTCCGGATTCCGGCGAGCCATTCGCCCCGCGGCGTCGTCTCCCTGCCGGAATCCCACCGGAGACAGCCATGAGCGCCTGGGCCGACCTCCTCCGCGACCACCACGCGACCGTCTATCGCGTCGCCCTCGGCGTCCTGCGCGACCCCGCCGCCGCCGAGGACGTCGCCCAGGACGTCTTCCTCGCCTTCCTCCGGAACCCCCAGGCCGTCGCCCGCGCGGACAGCCTCCGCGCCGTGGCGTGCCGCGCCGCCCTTCACCGCGCGCTCGACGTGCGGAAGGCCGGCCTGCGGCGCGCGGCCCGGGAATCCGCCGTGTGCGAAAGGAGCGTCGCGATGGACCCCGTCGAGGCCGCGTTCCGCCGCGAACTGCGCGACACCGTCGCACGCCTCCCGGAAATCCACCGCCAGGCCGTCGACCTCCACTTCTTCCAGGGCCTCACCATCGCCGAAACCGCCCAGGCCCTCGACGTCCCCCGCGGCACCGCCTCCCGCCGCCTCAGCGACGCCCTCGCCACCCTTCGCCGCTGGCTCTCCGCGGCCGCGTTCGTCGCCGTCCTCGCGAAGCTGGAGAGCGAGCTGTCGCGGCTGGAAGCGGCGCCTGTGCCGGCGGGGCTGGAGAAGCGGTTGCGGGACCTGCCGCGGACGCACGTGGCCGGCGCGCCGGAGCTGCGGCCGCTGCCGCGCGCGGTGAAGGGCATGGTGGCGATGGCGGTCGCGCTGCTGCTGGCGATCACGACGGCGCGGTGGATCCGGCCTGCGGAGACCGGGGACGCCGGCGAGCCGGGCGAGGTGCGCGCGGAGATCGCGGAGGTTCAACGGGCGGCGACGGATGCGGCCGTCCCTCCCGCGCCTGAGCCGCCCGGCGGGAACCCGGGCCCGGGCTGCCACAACGCCGCCGCCGCGATCCCCGAAGTCGAAGAGACGATCGAGGGATTCCTGTTCCGCACCCCGGAGGGCGTCTTTCTCGCGGGCGAAGTCGTGCCCGATCCCGGCGCGCCCGGGACCCGCACGTCCGCCGGCCGCCTCTGGCGCCTCTCGGGCGGCGGGCTTGAGAGCTGGCCGCTGCCGGACTCCACGGACTTCTCGCCGTTCCTCGAAGGCGGCGCCCCCGCTTCCTCGGCCCCCCGCACCCGCGTGAGGCTCCGCGTGCGGACGGCCGCGGCCGTGCAGCTCGTGCTCGTGGACCAGGAGCAGCAGAAGCTCCCCCCGGAGAACGTGTGGGTGTGGCAGGCGTCGTCCCGCGAAGCCGCGGCGCTGGTCGCGCAGATCGACGCGCCGCCCGCGGGGACCGAGGGTTCCACCGCGGTGCGCGCCTACTGGTCCGTCCAGCTCTCGGGCGACGCGCTCACGCAGGACGGCGTGGTCGAGACCGTCCGTGAACTCGAATTCGCGCCCGGGCCCGACATCGAGCTTCACGAGGCCGCCGCCCGCGACATCGTCGAGTCTTTCCGCCAGCGGGTCCGGCGCGAGGAGCCGGAGGCCGCCGCCGCGACCGTCCTCGACGTGCTCGAGGTCGAGACCCTCAACGACGCCTGGCTCGAGGCCTGGCGCGACCTCTTCCTGGCGGCTGCGACACTCCTCAGGCCCGACGTCGTCGACCCTGAGACCCGCAACGCGGCCGCCGCCCGCCTCGGCGAGGCCCTCCAGCGCGCCCGCCTCGCCCGCGCCGGACAGTCGCCCGCGGCGTGGCGCGTCCGCATGGAGCACCGCTTCGCCGCCGCCGCCGTCCCCGCCCTCGCCGCCGAAGGTCTCGCGTCCTTCCTCCCGGGAATGCCGACGGCCGCCGAGCTCCGCGAGGTCGTCCTCGGCGCCGCGGGACCGGACGACCTGCGCGTCGCCGTGGTCTCGCGCTGGGGCGAAGAGGCCCTCCTCCTCACGGTGCCCGCGGCGCTCGTCCGCACAGGCGTGCCCGGGGAGCGGGTGATCGAGAGCGCCGACCACACCCTGTCCGAGCTCGTCGCGCTTCCGCCCGCGGACTTCCAGCTCACGGTGGAATCCACCCGCGCGACAGAATCCGTGAAAAACTGGTAAGCCGCCGACCAGCCCCCGCCCCCGCCGGCGTCGTATGATCGGACCCCGTAAGGAACCGATCATGCCCACCTGGGAACAGCTCGTCCGCGATCACCACGCCCTCGCCTTCCGCGTCGCCCGCTCCGTCCTGCGCGACGACGCTTCCGCCGAGGACGCCGTGCAGGATCTCTACCTCCGGTTTCTCCGCGACCCTGCCGCGCTGGAGCGCGCCGCGAATCTCAAGGCGTTCGTGGCGCGCGCGGCGGTGAACGCGGCGCTGGACCAGAAACGGTCCGCGGGGCGGCGTGAGAAACGGGAGCGGGCGGCGACGCGGGAGGAGGCGGTCATGGATCCGGTGGAACAGGCGGCGCGGGCGGAGCTGAGGGCGAAGGTGGCGGAGCTGCCGGACGAGCAGCGGCTCGCGGTGGAGATGCACTACTTCCACGGGCTCACGAAGGAGGAGACGGCCGCGGCCCTGGACGTGCCCGCGGGGACCGTGTCGAGCCGCCTGAACGCGGCGCTCGGGCGCCTTCGCACGGCGCTGGCCGCCGCCGCCTTCGCGGGGCTCCTCGCGATGCTGGAGAGCGAGTTGGCGAAATGCGGGGCGGAGGAAGCGGTGCCCGCGGGACTGAAGGGGAGGCTGCTGGGGCTGAGGCAGGCGCCGGGGTCGGCGGCGACGGGCGCGGCGCGTCCGTCCGTGCGGCTGCCCGTCGCGGCGATCGCGGGCGGGGCGCTGCTCGCGCTGCTGCTGGCGGTGGCCGCACGGAAGGCGTTCTGGGATGCAGAGGGAAGCGGCGAGCGGCCTGGGGCGAGCGGCGAGGCGGCGGACACGGGCGGGTCCAGGACCGAGGCTCCCGCGCCCCCGGCGGTGGCCGAAACGCCCGCCCCGCCGCCGGCGACGGAAACGGAGGAGCGCGTCGAGACCATCCTCGAGGGATTCCTCTTCCGCCGCGACGGCGGCGTCTTTGTGTGCAACGTGACCGCGTGGGACCACATGCCGAAACAGACGATGTGGAACCCGGCGGCCGAGCGCCTCCGGGCCTGGAACGAGTCGCTCACGATCGCCCGCGGCCTCGAGGGGCTCCCCGCCGCCGACGCCGCGAACTTCGGCGCGTTCCTTCTCAAGGGCGCCCCCGCCTCCTCCGCCCCGCAATCCCGCGTCCGCCTGAAGGTCCGCGCGCCGCGCCTGCCGGACGCGTCGGAGCCGGAGGACCCGATGCGGATGGAGACGCCGCGGTTCGCGCCGCAGCCGGCGGAACTCGTCGAGGTGCTGGACTCGGAGGTCCTCGGCGAGGCATGGCTCGGCGCGTGGCGCGAGATGCACGCGGCGATGGCGGACCTGTGGGCGGCGTGGCGCATGGAGCCGGGGGCGGAGAAGCGCTCCGCGATGCTGGCCGCGGCGACGCGGCTCGGGACCGCGTGGGAACTGGCGCGCGCCGCGCGGCGCGGGGACAGGAAGGCCGCGTGGCGCGTGCAGCGCGAGTCCGAGGCGGTGTCGGGCGCGCTGGACAAGCTCGCGCCCGTCGGGCTCGACGGACTGCTCCCGCCCTGGCCGACGCCCGACGAGCTGCACGCCGTGCTGATGGACTCCGCGAGCCCCGCGGCGCTGCGGTCCGCGGTCACGGGGCGCTGGGGGGAAGAGGCGCTCGCGCTGGACGCGTGGTGCTACCGCTCCACAGGCCCGGGCGCCTGGAGCTGGTCTTCCGTTTCCCTGTCCGCGGCCGCCGCCATGAGCGACGCGGCCTTCGCCACGCTTCACGAGGAACTGGAGGGCATCCCGAACAACCGTCGCGAAGCGCCCGCCGGCTCCGCGATGGAGGAGAGACGCCGCGGGGAACGCGCCCGCGTGGCCGCCTTCGGCCTCGAACTCGCCGACCTCGCCGCGCTCGACCGCGAGCGCTTCCTCATCGAGTGCGGCGCCATCGTCCGCGCCGTCACACCCGACTCGCCCGCCGGCCGCCTCGGCCTCCAGGCCGGCGATATCCTCTGGAAGACCGTCTCGACGTGGGAAGGGAAGGGCGGCCGGACGACGGGAGACGTCCCGATCTGGGGGGAGTTCGGCCTGGCGACGAGCCTGCAGGACGGCGGCGATCCGGCGGAGTGCCTGCTCGGCCTCAAGGTCCTGAGGGGCGGCGAAACGCTCGAGCTGCGATTCGCCCGGTAGCCGCATCGCGCGCCGCGGCTCCTCAGGCCTTGCCCCCGCTCGGCCCCCGCGTCTCGGCGTCCCCGTACTCGTTCTTCCGGCGCACCCCGCCCGCAACGTCCGCCCGGTACTTCGCCCGCATCGCCTCGTACTGCGCCGCCGTGACGTCGTCGGCCTCGACCGCCTCGTTGCCCACGACCTCGCGGTGGATCCGGATCAGCAGCGGGATGCACCAGCCGCAGCCGGTCCCGGCGCCGAAGCACTCGGAGAGCTGCGAGGCGCGCTTGGGGCGCCGCTGCCGCGCGAAGTTCACGACCTTGCGCTTCGGGATGTGGAAGCACCAGCAGAGGGTGTCGTCGGGACCCATGAGGGCAGTCTACACCGGGTCCTGCCCGGTGCGCCGAACGCCGGCTGCTACGGCACCGGAACTCCTTCCGATTTCAGGAACTCGCGGGCTGCCGCGTTCGCCGCGGTGGCGAGCCGCACCTCCTCCGTCGCGAGAGGACCCGCCAGCCGGGCCTGGGACTCCTCGATCAACTCCTGATCGGGCTCAGGCGAGACCATTCGCGCCACCAGCCGCTGCAACTCTGGCAGGACCTCCTCCTTCTCGTACCGGAACAGGTCGAGGTATCGCTTTCGGACAGCGTCTCCCTCCTCGGTCCCCGGGCTCTCCAGCCCCTCCACGACGCGGAACGCCCGGTCCATCCCGATCCTCAGGTCGTTGAGCGCCGCTTTCAGGCGAACCTCCTCGGAACGCCCCTCCCAGAACTCCGTCAGCTCGACCCGCATCGCGGCGACGTGTTTCTGAAGGCTCTGGTTCTCGCGCACGATCGATTCCGCGAAGGCCTGGGCCCGGAGGCGCATCCGGCCGCGCCGGACGCCGATCCCGGTGACGCCTCCGATCCCGAGGAAGCCGATCACGAGGACGGCGACGAGGATGACGACGGCCCGGCTCGGCCGCTCCCGGCGGTGCTCGGCGCGCATGGCGAACACCCGTTTGGGTCGCAGATGTTCGAGCGGAACGGCGACGGGCGGGGAAGCGGCGGGAGGCGGCGAGGCCGCGGGAGGAGCGGGTGGCGGGGGTGCGGCGGGCGGCGCCGGAGCGGCGGGCCGGGGAGGGGGCGCAGGGACCGGTCGAGGCGCGCGCGGCGCGGCGGGTCCCTGTCCCGGCGGAACGCCGCCCGGAGCCTGCGGAGCCGATGGCGCCGGAGCCGGGATCAGCGCCGCCTGCTGCCGCTCCTCCATCGGCGCGCGCAACCGGCGCCGGCACGCCGGGCAGACCATCGCTTCGCCGAGCCGTTCCTCGGACGCCAGCTTCCGGCCGCACCACGGACAGTCGAAGATCACGCGGAGACCCTCCCCTGCGGATCATACGCTTTCCCGCCCGTCCTGCCCGCGCGCCTTTGCGCCGAGGGGGGGCTCTGCGAGAATCCGCCCGCCGATGCCGGAGACCCGCCACCGCCTGATCGCCGCCCTCGCCGTCGCCCGCGGAATCCCGGTCGACCCGCGCCAGGACGGTCCTGCGACGCCCGCGGCCGTCCTCGGCGACGCCTGGGCACGCCTCGCCTCCTCCGAGAAGGTCGCCTTCGAACGCGAACTCGCCGCCGTCGAGGCCGACGCCGCCCGCGCGGCGGCCCTTCTCAATTCCCCGTCCCGCCACCTCGCGCGCTCCAATCCCGCCGCCTTCGCGCCGACCCTGCGTCCGGGCGGCTCGGCCGCGCCGGTCGCGGGCGAAGCGGTGTCTGCCGGAGCTGCTGCAGGCGGTGATCTCGCGCGAGCCGGCCCCCGCGGATGCCGTGGACCCGCTCGCGCCGCGCGAGCTGGCCGCCGTCGCGCGCGCCGCGATGGCCAAGGACCGCGCGCGGCGGCTCGACTCCGCGCGGACGCTGGCCGACGACGTGCGGGCGTGGCGCGACGGCCGCCCCATGTCGCTCTACCGCCACACCCCCCTGGAGCAGCTCCGCCGCTTCGCGCGCCACAACCGCGCTCTCTCCGCCGCCATCGCCGCCGCGCTCACGATCCTCGTCGCGGGCGCCGCCGTCTCCCTCGCCTACGCCCGCCTCGCTGCCGACCGCGCCGCCGCCGAGCAGCGCGCCGCATCCTCCGAGCACGACGCCCGCGAACTCGCCGACGCCCGCGCGGCGGAGGCGAAGAGAGCCAAGGAGGAGGCGCAGGCCGCCCTCCGAGTCGCGCAGGGACAGCGCCTCGCCGCCTACTCCTCCAACCTGCTCGCCGACAACCCCACCGCCGCCCTCCTCATCGCCATCGAGGCCGCGAAATTGTCCCCCGGCGCCGTCGCCACCAACGCCCTCTGGGGCGCCCTCGCCCAGCTCACCGAACGCCGCCGCTTCATCGGCCACGACGAAAACGTCGCCGACGCCCGCATGAGCCCCGACGGCCGCTTCGTCGCCACCGCCGGCGCCGACTGGACTGCGCGCATCTGGGACGCCCGCACGGGCGCCGAACTGCGCCGCCTCGAGGGGCACCGGTGCGGACTGGTCGACGTGCAGTTCAGCGAGGACGGGAAGCGCCTGCTGACGGTGCCGGGGCGGCCGTCGGACCCGCGGGTGGAGCCCTTCCAGCCGCGCAACAGCGTGGACGTGGCGCCGCGGGTGTGGGACGTCGAGACGGGGGCGTGCCTGCCGGTGCTGAAGGGCCACCGGGGGCACATGCGCGGGGCGTCGTGGGTGGCGGGGGGACGCGTGGCGTCGTGGACGGACGACGGGGTGCGGCTCTGGGACGCGACGGGGAAGGCGGAGGTGTTCCCCTTCCCGGGCATGCTGGATGTCGCCGAGGTCTCGCCGGACGCGACCGCGATCGCCGCCCGCTCCGGCGGCCGGCCGTGGCTGCGGCGCGTCGCCGACACAGCGCCGGTCGCGCTCGAGGGACAGCCGGACGCGACGACGTTCGCGTTCTCGCCGGACGGGAAGCGGCTGGCGACCGGCGACCCGGCGGGGCGCGTCGTGCTGAGGGACGCCGCGACGGGCGCCGCGCTGGCCGAGTGGCGCCCCGCGCGCGACGGCCGCCGCGCCGCGGCGATCCTGTCCATCCTGTTCCACCCCGACGGGACGCGCCTCGCCGTGCACGCCGACACGGGCCTCCACGTCGTCGCCCCCGACCTCTCGCGCGAAATCGCCCGCTTCGACTTCACCGCCGGGCGGCTCCATCCGACCTGCCTGGACGCGGACTGGAAGCGGTACGCCTGGCTTGGCGGGACGGCCGCGGGCGTGCGGGACCTGGCGACCGGCGAGGAGATCTCGGCCTTCAAGGGTCACGAGTATCTCGTCGAGTGCGCGCGTTTCACGCCCGACGGCCGCCAGGTGCTCACCGCCGCGCGCGACCGCGTCGCCGCCCTCTGGGACGCCGCGCCCGGGGCCTGCCTCCCGTCGTTCCGCTGGCACGCCGGGCGCGCGATCGCGTCGCTCTCCCGGGACGGCCGGCGAGTGCTGGTGCGCGGCGAGGGCGGCCGCGTCGAACTTCGCGGTGCTGCGCACGCACCCGAGGTGGGCGGAGCTGGTGCGCCGGGCCAAGGAAGAGCCGTGGTAGACCGGGCGGCTCACGGGGCGCCCGGCCGGCACCCTTACTTCCGCTTCTGCTCCTCGAGGCCCCTGCGCGCCTGCTCGAGTTCCTTCCCGCACCGGATCCCCAGGTCGGGGTTGAGCACGGCCATCCGCTCGTAGTCTGCGACCGCCCCCGCGTAGTCGCGGGCCTGGAGCTTGATTTCGGCGCGCGCCCACAGGAACGGCGCCGCCTCGCCGAACTGAGCGATCGTCTCGTCCCACTCGCGGATCGCGCCCGCCAGGTCGCCCGTCTGTCTCAGGAACGCCGCGCGGCGCCGGTGCGGCTCGAGGTTCCGGGGTTCCAGGCCGACCGCGGTGTCGAGGTCCTCCTTCGCCCCTTTCCAGTCGCCCCGGATCGTCCGGACGTTGGACCTGCCCAGGTAGCCTTCGATGGACGCGGGGTCGAGCAGGATCGCGCGCTCGAAGTCCGCCTCGGCGGCATCGAGGTTTTTCGACCCGAGCCTGACTTCGCCGCGCAGGACGGTCAGGCGGCGGTCCGTCGGCCGCAGGGCCAGCGCGCGGGTCAGGTCCCCCTCGGCGGTCTTGAAGTCCCCGAGCTCCCTGCGGTACTCGCCGCAGTCCGCCCAGCACTGCCAGGACTCCGGGAAGCGGCGCTGGGCGTCCACGTAGGCCGCGATGGCCTCGGCGCTCCGGCCCTTCGCGCGAAGCTCGCGGGCTGCATCGAGCGCGAGCTCGGCCTGCGCTTCGGCCTCGACCCCGGCTTGGACCGCGGCCGGCGTGGCTGGGACGCCGGGGCCCGGCTTCGGATCCTCGGCCTTCCCGCTGTACCTGCCGACGACCAGGCCGGTCGCCGAGAGCGCGAGGCCGAACGCGCCGACGGCGATCCACGACCTGCGCCGTTTCAGGAGCCTCCACGCCCGGTCGGCCCCGGACAGGGGCCGCGCCGTGACGGGTTCGCCGCGCGTGAAGCGATCGAGGTCGTCGGCGAGCTCGGCTGCGGTCGGGTAGCGGCGGGCGGGATCGCGTTCGAGGGCCTTGAGGACGACGGTTTCGAGCGCTGCCGGGACGGGCTGGAGGCTCGACGGCGGCGGCGGGTCGGCGGAGGCGATGGCCTTGAGGAAGCCCGGCAGGGACGGGGCATCGTAGGGGGCCCGTCCGGCGACGAGCCGGTACAGCGTCGCCCCGAGGCCGTAGACGTCGGTGCGCGCGTCGGACGCGCCGCCGGCCGCCTGCTCCGGCGCCATGTACTGCGGGGTGCCGAGGACCTGGCCGGTCACGGAGATCCGCGTCGCGTCGTCCCGCGTGAGCGCGAGCCCGAAGTCCATGACGCGCACCGTTCCCCCGTCCTCGCGCATGATGTTCCGCGGCTTCAGGTCACGGTGCAGCACCCCCGCGTCGTGCGCCGCCTGCACGCCGCGCGCCGCCGCCGCCACCGCGGCCGCCGCTTCCACGGCGCCCAACCCGCACGCGTCCAGCGGCTTTCCCTCCACCAGCGGCATCGAAAGCCAGAGCGAGGCGTCCGACTCACCCGTCTCGAACACCGGGAGGATCGACGCGTGCCGCAGCGACGCCCCCACCCGCGCCTCCCGGAGGAATCGCTCGCGCAGCCCCGGGTCCAGCCCGGTCACCACCTTCAGCGCCACCTCGCGCCGCAGATCGTGCTGCCACGCGCGGTACACGACGCTCGTCCCGCCGCGCCCGACATCGGACAGGACGACGAACTTCCCGAAGCGCAGTCCGTCCTTCTTCCACGCTTCGTACGCGTCCGGCGGCAGGGAGGCCTCGTCGAAGCCGCCGTGGCCGCCCGCGCCGAGGTTGCGGAGGCGCTCGAAGGGGGCTTCGGGGGACATGGGAGGGCAGTGTACTGCGGAACGATCGGGGCGCGTCCGGCCTCGTCCCCTACGGGATGTGAAGCCGGATCACGGGTTCGCCCTCCCGGAATTTCGACGTCGTGTGCTCGACCTTCCACTTTTCCGCGGGCGACCGCCCGAAGGTGTGGCCGTGCTCCAGCACGGGACCGTTGTCGAGCAGATAATTGGAGATGTCGAAGACCGTCCCGCGCAGGTCCCCGATTCCGAGATGGGTGTCGATGATCTCGAGCTCCTTGTGCCCGAGCGAACGGAGTCCGCAGGTGGACAGCGTGAAGGGACCTTCGCGGCTCCTGGCACTGATCACGATCCCGACCCACAGCGGCAGGGGAGGGTCAAGGTCCCGGACCATCTCGACGAACATGTCCGGCCGATGGATCTGGCCGCTGTTTCCCCAGTAGATGCCCACAGCCTTTCCCGCGTGGGCCATGGCGCCCGCGACGCGCGACACGGCGATCGCCGCCTCTCGGGCCGATGCGTTGTCGATCGCCGCGACGATGACGTGACCCCGCTGGGAACGCATCGCCGCAGCGGCCTGCGGCCACATCCACGACCGCGCGGCGGCCGCTTCGATGTCCCCCGCCGGGATCGGCAGGGGGATCGCCGTCGCCATGACCGGGACGTCTCCCGATCGGAACTGCATGGCCTCCGGGTCGGATTCGACGATGTCCAGCGCCTTCCCCGGAAAGACAGCGCGGAACGCCTTCGCGACGGCGGCCGCATCGGGCGTCGCGGGCTGTGGAAGGGCCACCATGCAGAACTGCGGCCCGGGCTCCGGCGGAGGGGCCGGCTTCGATTTGAACAGCCAACCGAGCATCGGGACTCTCCCTTCTCAGCGCCGGGAGCCGGCCTGCGGCGGGGCGAAGCACACGACCTCGTGCTGGTCGCGGTTGTTCGTCCAGAAGTTCTTCCCGTCGAACGCCAGCCCGCGGGCCTTCAGGGGAATCCTGGCGACGTCGACGGTCGCGCCGTCGGCGCGGTCGAGGCGGGTGAGCCAGTAGTCGTTCGAGTCCTCGTTGTCGGTGCTGACGAGCCAGACGACGCCGTCCACGATGACCTGCCCGCAGATCTGGTGCGGCACCGGCCAGGCGCGCAGGATCTTCCCCTCGGGCGAGAGCGAAAGGACGCGCTGGCGATGCCACTGGTTGAGGTGGAGGGTCTTGCCGTCCCAGCCGAGATGGGAGCCCTCGAGGTCCGGGCACGGGACGTCGAAGGCGGCGTCGAAACCGGTCGCGGGCACCAGGCGGCGGATGTGGCGGTCGTCGTCCTCGCCCTCCCCGCAGACGGCGCGCAGCTCCGCTCCGACCGACGTCAGGCCCCAGGGAGTGCCCGGCGCGGCCCAGTCCCGGCGAACCGACCACGACGCGGGGTCCAGCTCGTAGACGCGCTTCGTCTCGATCGAGCTGACCCAGGCGGCCCCCCCGGCGAAGACGAGCGCCTGGGGGCGCGGGAACGGCGAGCGCACGCGGCGGACTTCGAGGATGTCGTTCATGCCGCCGATCCTACCTCCGCCGGCGCCCGGTCGAAGCAATTCCCGCCCGCCTTCCCCCTACTCCCCGGTCCCCCGCACGGCGAAGGTCATCGTCTTCGCGCCGACCTTCACCTCCACCGTGGCGCGCTTCTCGCCGGCGGCCTTCGGGGCAAACTTCACGGTGACGCGCGTGCTCGCCGTCCCCTCGATCAACTCCCGCGGGTGGGCGACGATGGAGAAGTCCGCGGCGTCCGGGCCGGTGATCGTCGCCGCGCCGCGGACGAGCGTCAGCTTCGCGTCGCCGGCGTTCGCGAGCACGAACGTCCGCTCCGCGGCGCCCTTGAGCTTCGCCGTCCCGAAGTCCGTGTGGTCGTACGTCGAGGGCGAAGCGTCGCCGTCGGCGATCTCCGCGCCGTTGCCGAGCAGGACGAGCCGCGCGGGGCGGGCGGCGGGCGGATCCGCGGCGGTCACGCGGATCGTGACGCGGGCCGTGGCCTCCGCGTCCTTCCCCTGGCCGATGACCTTGAGCCAGGCCTCGTAGATCCCGGGCTTGTCGAAGACCTTCACCGTCGCCGGCGTCGTCGCCTCCGCCTTCGGCATCGCCGGCCGCCCCGGCTCCCGCGGCCCGAACGCCCACTCCACCTTCGTTCCGCCCGCGGAGCCCTGCGCCGAGAACTTCACCGTGAGCGGCGCCTTCCCCTCGTACCGGTCCGCCTCGATGTGCGCGTGCACCTTCGGCGCGACGCGGATCCGGATCCGGCGCGCCTCGTAGTTGTTCCCGCTCGTCCCGTCCGACCCGATTACCGTCACCCAGTGGTCGCCGGCGGGGACGTTCTTCGGCACCTTCCACGTGAACACGTTCCCGTCGAACTCCCCGGGTTCCCCGGCGCGCTTCCAGAACCGCACCGGGAACCCCTCCGGGTCCACCGCGCGGATCGGGATCGTCACCGTCCCGCCGGGCTTGGCGAGCTCGTCCTGAAGGCCGATCGCGATCGGGCGGCGGTTCGTGAACTGCGTGTCGTACTTGTAGTCGTCGTAGCCGCCCCCGTGCGGCGGCAGCGGCCCGCGCTTGCGGTAGATGTTCACCGCCGCGGGATTCCCGTCGTGTACGCCGTTGTTCGCGACGAGCAGGACCGTCGTCCGCCCCTCCGGCAGCGCGTCATCCCACGGGACCCTGATCGTCCACGTCGCGGTGTCCCCGTCGCGCTCCACCGTCGTCCGCGCGTTCCCGTAGAGCAGCTTCCACCGGAACGCCAGCGCCCGCGCGTCCAGGTCCCAGCTCCCCTCCGTCGAGACCTTGAGCACCACCTCCTGCCCCGGCTCCTGCAGCACGCAGATCGTCTTCCGCAGCGCGTAGACCGTCTTCCCCCCGGTCTGCTCCACCAGCGTCACCAGCGCCTCGGGCGGCGCCACCGTCAGTCCCTTCGCCGCCTCGATCATCCGCTTCATGTGCTCGGTGTCGTCGTACTCGTGGAACTCCAGGCACATGTCGCCCCGCGAAATCCCCGCCGCGCCGTACCCGCCCGGGAACGCGAACCGGTCCCCGACCGCCGCGTACGCCACCCGGTGCCGCATCTCGCTGTCGAACGGCGCGTCCACCGGAAGCGAGCTCTTCCACAGCCAGAGCATCGCGGACGCGTAGAGCCCGGACTGCTTGAGCCTGAGTTTCATCGCGGGGGAGAGGTGCGCCCCCGCGATCACGAGCTTCGTGATCGCCATCGTCTCGGAGTCGGAAGAGCCGACCGAGTTGAAGATCGTCGGCATGTACGCGAGGTAGAGGTCGGTCGCGACCTCCGCCTGCGCCCCGGTCTCCTCGACGAGCGACAGGTGGCACGGCGACGTGATGAGCCCCGAGGAGAAGTAGATCTTCTCGTACGGAGCGGTCTTGCCGGGGAGGGAGTCGTTCGTGATCGAGTGCCCCATACCCGTCGTGGACTGGTGGTAGAAATTGATCCCGAGCTTCAGGTGGTTCTCGACGGGCGCGTTGTCCACGAACGCCACGATCGCGCCCTTGATCCCCTTCGCCTCCGTCCCGAGCGGGCTCTTCCATTCGTCTCGCACCCAGCCGTGCGTCCCGGACCAGCTGCCGTAGACGTCGTCCCAGGTCCCGGCGTACTTCGGGTTGGGGGTGGAGGTGAGGACGAACAGCTTCCCCGGCGGGACGGCGTCGGAGGGCCAGAGGCGCTTGCCCGGATCGGGGAGGCGGATCGTGGATCCGTCGGTTTCGGGGGGGACGGCGGCCCTTGCCTTCTCGATCGGCGTCTCGTCTGCGCGCCAGACGCGCCACTCCGTCGCCGGGTAGTACGGGTTTACCGATGTTTTCTTTTCGGGTTCGGCGGCGGCGAAGAGCGCGCCCGCGCCGAGGACTGCGGCAAGGCGGAACCGGTGCATGCACGGATGTTACCCGGAGGGCACGACGGCGGGGACTCAGAGCCTGAGCAAAAACCCCGCAGGTCAGGCTGCGTCGGCCCTGTGGTCGGTTGGGGAGAAGCTGGCGGTGCGAGGGCCGACTCCGCCCGACCCGCGGGGTTTCCGCTCAGGCTCTGAAGGGAGCGATCCGAGAAGTGGTGGGCCGAGTCCATGTGGCCGGTGTTTGAAAGGGCGGTTCCATTCGATGAGGTGACTCGATGAGGGGATCGAATCTGTCCGGCGAGGCAGGAGAATCGAAGCCTGTCGTGGCGCGTGCGAGAAACCCGGCGATCCGCTACGACGCACTCAAGCTGCTCTCGCAGGCCTGATCCTCCCGCCCAATGCCGAAAGCCTCCGCCCGGAAACCTCGAGAACGCGAGCGGAAGCCGACCGAGGACGTGCGGCGCGGGTCCGGGCGGCGCGCGTCACGGGCACCCGCACGGCCCAAGCTCTCGTCGCGCGCCGCAGGGAGGTTTCTGCTCACGTTCTCACTTCAGCCCCTTCATGTGCGCCAGGAACTCCTTCTCGAACGCCTCGGCGTCCGCGATCCCGAGCGCCTCCTTGAAGTCCTCCCACGAGATCTTCCCCGCCTTCTCCCTGTCGAGGTACGCCGCGAACTTCTCGCGGTACTTCGAGCGGCGGAGGAAGTGGCAGAGCGCCCAGCCCTGGGCGTAATACGCCTGCATCTGCATCGGATTCGGCTGGCCGCCGACGAGCGTCTTGAGCGGCATCAGGGTCTTGGACGACTCCATCCGCTTGAACTCGTCGAGGAGCTTCTTCATCACGCCGCCTTCGGCGACGTCCTTGCCCTTCCACACCGTCATCGCCCAGTAGGACGCGAATCCTTCGTTGAACCAGATGGCGCTGGTCACGCCCGGCTGCCCGCCGCCGATCGCGAGACGGTTGTGAAGGAGCTGGTGCGTCCCCTCGTGTTTCAGGACGAAGGTCCAGTCGTCGCCCGCGGGTTGCTCGAGGCCGGTGTGGAGCGTCCTGGTGCCCGGGTCGTAGTACCCGCCGGGGCCGCCATCGCCGCCCCCGGGCATCTGCGGGCCGCCGCCTTTGCCGCCGGGGGGGCCGCCGGGGCCCATCCCGACGCCGCCGCCCATCTGCATGTTCGCGAGGAACGCCTTGCGCGTCCTGTAGAAGCAGACGTGCAGCAGCTCCTTCGCCTCCTCCGGGTCGATCCGGTCCTTGAACGTCTGCACGAACGCCCGGTGCAGATCCTCGAGCGCGGTTGCGACCTGCTGAAGGGTCTTCGCGTCCGCGTCGGAGCGGATTTCGTACGTCGCGGTCGTCGCGACGAGCGTCGCCCAGCCCTTTTCCTTCGAAGCGACGATCCTGACGGCGGGTTCGGCGGAAGCGGCGGTCGCGAGGGCGAGGACGGCGGCGAGCAGGCGCATGCTATTCCTCCAGGAAGAGGGAGAGGTCGTCGATGTCGAGGGAGGCGCCCGCGCTGCCGGGCTCCTCGGAGTTGATGGCGAGGGTCACCCACGCGACGGCGTCGCCCTCGGCGGGCGCGGCGCCTCCCATGGGACCCGCGGAGAAGTCGGACGCGCGGAGCGTGAGCTCCTGCCACCCGCCGCCCTTTGCGGACGGCATGGCCGCCCATGGAGCGGTGTGGTTCTCGAAGACGAGGCCGACCTGCACCGTCTTCGCCGCGGTGCGGCAGCGGACGCGGACCGCGAGCTTCTTCGACCAGGCCGCGCCTGCTGGCACGGCGACGCGGGCGCCGGTGATGGGGCCGCCCTGCGCCGTCGCGTGCCGGACGCCGTCTTTCTCGGCGGCGAAGTCCTCGAAGACAAGCGTGCGTCGGATCGGCCGCAGCTTCTGGAAGTCCCTGCGGCGCGACTCCGGCGCCGGGAAGACCCGGAGGACCTCCGTCTTGCCGCCATTGACGAGGGTGGGGCCGGCGAGAGGCTCGTTCCCCCCCTCCGCGAACACCTGCGTCGTGCCGTCCGTCTCGACGTAGACGTCCCCGCTCGTGACCTTCATCGCCAGGGCGTCGCCGGCACGGGACAGCGTCAGGCGGACGCTCTTCTCGAACGCGAACACGTTCCCGTCCACGCGGAAGCCGGCGCCGTCCGGGGCGGTGAGGGTGGAGCTCACGACGTCGCCGTCCTTCACGGTCCTGCCGTCGGCGAGAAGGGTCCCGCGAATGTCGAGGACGCGGATTGCGGCGACGGCGCGGGTCGGCGGCTGGGGAGCGGGATCGGGGACCCGCGGGCCGGGGTCGACCGGCGGGGGCATCGGGTCGACGGGCTTCGGGGCGGGTTCGACGGGAGCGGGATCGACCGGCTTCGGCTCGGGATCGACGGGCGGAGCGGGGTTCGGATCGACCGGCGCCGGAGTCGGCGGCGGGAGCGCCGGCTTCGGCTCGAAGACCTGGGTCAGCTTCGTTTCGCCAGAACGCGTCGCCGGGGCCTTCGCCGGAAGGTTCTTCCAGACGACCGCGGCGGCGGTCAGGACCGCCGCGGCCGCTACCCAGCCGCCCCAACTGAAACCCTTTCGGCGCATCGGGATACGTCGCTCCGTTGCGCGGCGCTCCGGCGCGACCGCCAGCACCAGCTCCCGGCACGCGTCACACCCCGACAGGTGCTCCAGCAGCGCTTCCCGCCCGAAATCGGGCAGTCTCCCCTCCGCCCACTGCGCGATCGTTTCCGGGTCTGGACAGCTCATGCCCCCTTGGTCACCGGCCCGGACCCAAAAGTACACGCAATTTTTCGCGCGCCCTGAGAAGCGTCGGCCCGACCGCGTTCACCGGGATTCCCAGCACCGCGGACACCTGCCGGTAGGTCGCGCCGTCCAGGTGAAACAGCTTCAGAATGAGCCGGTCGCGCGCGCCGAGCCGGTCCATCGCGGCCTTCAGCCCCGCCAGGTCCGGCGGTTCCTCCCCGACCGGCGCCGGCGCCTCCGGGTCGCCGGCGTGGTCGAGCGGGCGGAAACGGAGCGACCCGCGGCGTTTCTCCGTGCGCGCCAGGTTGAGCGCGACCCGGGTCGCGACGACGCGGAGCCAGGTGGCGAGCGACGCGCGTCCCTGCCACGTTCGGAGCGTCGCCGCGTCGGAATCCAGCAGCGCGACGAGCGTCGCCTGCACCGCCGCCTCGACTTCGTCGGGCCTCGCGGCGCCCGTCGCGCGCCTGAGCGCGGCCCCTGCGGCCCCCGCCATCGCTTCGCGGTGCGTCGCGAGGAACTCCTCCCAGGCGCCGGGCTCGCGGCGCAGGCAGCGGTGGACCAGGTCGCGGTCCGTCATGCCGCGATCTTACGTCGGCCGGGCGCCGTGCCGGGCGCCGGACCTGGCCATGCGCCCGAGGCTGAACAGCCCGAGCCCCCAGCCGCAGGGGCAGGGGACGAGGGTGAGCGCCCACCACGCCGAACGCCCGGTGTCGCCTCCGAACCCGCCCATCGCGCTCAGGACGAACATCCACGCCACGGCCGCCGTCGTCAGCGCCGCGGCGGCGTAGACGAGCCCTGGAAGCGCCCGCTCTCCCAGCAGGACGCCGAGCAGGAAGAGCAGGACGCCGACCGCGACGAGTCCGAAGGGGACCAGGAGGAGCGGCTGTTTCCAGAGGATCGCCAGCACGGGGAGCCCGAGGGAGAGCCCGCCCACGACTGCGACTCCGGCCAGCGCCGGGCGCCGCCCCGGCCGACCGCCGAGCTTCACGCCCAGCGCGCCGAGCAGGCTTCCCGCGGCGATCAGCACGGATCCTTCCAGCGGGTCCGCAGCCCCGGCGAGCATCAGCAGGACGCCGATGACGACGAGAAACCGGGTGCCGCGATTGTCGCCCACAACCTGCCTCCCAGCGTGGCGGTACGGCCCGGTTTACCCCAAGGCAATCCCGTGAATCACGGCTCGACCGGAGCCGGCGAGTCCGGCCACTCCGCGAGACGCTTCGGCTCCGCGGGCGCCTCCGGCTCCTTCGGCGGTTCCGGTGCGGGCGGGGGAGGCGGCGGCGGCGGAGGGGCGGGCGGCGCCTCCCTCGGCTTGAGAAGCTCGCGGAGCTCGCCGAGGCGGTCGTAAACGCCGCGGGACGTCGCGGCGCACTCCGCGAGGCCGCGCAGGACGAAGATCCCGGCGAGCGAGGGAACGAGCCCGCCGACCAGGATCACCGTGCCGATGAGCTTCTGGACGTCCTCGTCCTTCTTCGCCGAGGACAGCACGACGGCGCCGGCGATCAGGGAGACGACAGACACGAGCGAGAGCAGGATCGCGCCGGCCCCGACGCCGGCCTTCGGTCCCGAGGGCGCGGCCGGCGCGGCCGCCGGCTTCGGCGCCGCCGCGGGCGTTGCGGCGGCGGCCGCAGGCTTCACCGCCGTGTCCCCCCGCTTCAGCCGCTGCGTCACGCGCGACTTTCCCGTCGCCGGGACCTTCGCGTCCGCCTTCGGCTCCTCCGCAGCGCTCTCCGGCGCCGCCTCCGCGGCAGGCTCGGGCGGCGCGGGCTCCGCAGGCGGCTCAGGCGGCGGCTCCGCAGCCGGCTCGGCCGCGGGCGCCGCAATCTCCTCCTTCGGCGGAAGCGCCGACGGCCCTTCGTCCGTCTCCTGCTCCGGTGTCGTCACCTTGCCCGGCGCCGCGGCCTGCGGCGGCGCGGCCGTCGCCGGGAAGTCCTCCGCGATCGTGGGCTCCGCCTCGGACATCGGGATCTGGATCACCTGGCTGCACTTCGGGCACCGCGCCTTCTTCCCGACGAGGCGGTCGGGGGCCTTGAAGCGGAATCCGCAGGCGCAGGCGGCGAGGATGGGCATGGGCGGAGCTTAGCGGATCGCGCGCGCCGCGGCCAATTTCAGGAGCGTCCGGAAGGCCTTCCGGTCCGGGCGGCGCGGACGAGGCTACGGCCGCGCGGCGGCGGCGGCCTCCGAGTCGAAGATGCCCAGGAAGCGCGTGATGCGGCCGTTCTTCAGCTGCCAGACGTGCACCCACTCGGTTTCGTAGATTCCGCCGGCGGGCAGGGCCCGGGTGCGCTCGAATCCGATGGCGGTGACGTGGTCGGCGCCGGCGAGGAACTCGCGCGGCTCGAACGTCTGGATTCCGTCGACGCGGGCGACGCTGGCGAACCACCCGGCGACCTGGTCATGCCCCGTAACCCGGCGGCTGTAACCGGACTTGCGGTCGCCGATGAACTGCCACGTTACGTCGGGCGACAGCAGCTGGAGCAGGCCGGGGATGTCGCCGCGCCCGAAGCAGGCGTAGGCGGATTTCACGACGGCCAGGGCGTCGGTCATGGCGGTTGTCCGGGAAGGGGGAAGCGGCATCGTAGACCTGCGGCCACGGACTCGGCAAGCCCGGGTCACCGGCGCCGCGCGTGACCGCGCCGCGGCGAGATGAAAGGGCCTCATTCCTGGAGCTTGCGAACGTCGAAAGGCCGGGGGCAGAAGATCCTCGATGATGAAGGTCGCGTTCGGGTGGATCGCGCGCATCCGGGCGCCACGTTCCGCCAGGACCTGGCTGCGCGCCCCGCACCGGCGGGCTCTACTCGAACGGCGGCACCCCCGCCTTCGCGCACGACTCCCGCATCTCCCGCTCCAGAAGGTCCACCCCCTCCTGCTCCCCGATCTCCCGCAGGATCCCCAGGCCCTGCCTCCACTGCGCCCGCGCCTCTGCGACGCGGCCGACCGCGAGCAGCGCAAGCGCGTACTGGCACCGGTGGTCGCCAAGGAACGGTCGGTTGCCGGTCCGGAGGTGCGTCGCAATCGCTTCCTCGAACAGCGGCAGGCTCTCGGCCGGCCGACCCATGGTCGCGAAAAGGAGCCCGAGATTCCCGAGCTGCGAGCCCACCGAGCTCGCATCGCCCGCATCGCGCGCGATCGCGAGCGCCGCCCGGTAGTCCCGCTCCGCGTCCGCGAACCGCCCCGTCTCCATCCGCATGTTCGCCCGCTGCCCGTGGACGATCGCCTCGAAGCGACGATGACCGAGCTCGCGGTGGATGGCGAGCGCCTCCTCGAAGAGCCGCTCGGCCTCTTCGACGCGGCCGTGGTGGCGCCAGAGGGTCGCGCGCTGGCCGAGGACGACGCCCTGGTGCCTGCGGTTCCCGACCTCCCTGTGGATCGTCTCGGCCTCGCGGTACAGGCGCTCCGCTTCGTCCGGGCGGCCGACCGTCTTGAGGAGGTTGGCGAAGTTGCCGAGCGCGATGCCGATCGCGCGCCGGTCGCCGAGCTCGCGGAGGATCCGCAGGGCATCGGTGTAGGCGCGTTCGGAGGGGCCGTAGCGGCCCGATTCCATCGCGACGATGCCGATGTTGGACAGCACGCTGGCGAGACCCGTGCGGTCCCCGTGCGCCGCCGCGAGCTCCCTCGCGCTTTCGAACGCGCGCTCCGCCTCCGCCGCGCGCCCGGACTCCAGCAGCGCCGACCCGACGTTCTCCAGGTTCCCGACGACGTGCGCGGGACGTCCGAAGCGCCGCACGAGCTCGCCCGACTGTTCGAGGATCTCGAGGGCGCGCGGGATCCGCCCGGCCTGCTTGTGCGCCTGCCCGAGGCCGCCGAGGGCGAGGCCCTCGAGCAGGGGATGGCCGCAGGCCCGGAGGATGCCGATGGCGGCCTCGAAGAGCGGCTCGGCCTGCCTCCCTCGGCCCGAGGTCAGGTGCACGACCGCTGCGCGTCTCAGGGATTCGCCGCGGAGGACGCCGTCGCCGGCGTCAGCCAGGCGCAGCCAGCACCGGGCCGCCGCTTCGTCCTCGTACCGCGACTCCGCCAGCTCCGCCGCGCGCTGCAGGTACCGCCGTTGCGTCGCCGCGTCCCCGGCGGCCGCGGCGTGCCCCGCCAGCTCCTCCGCCCACGCATCCGTCCCGTGCGGCGCGGACAGCTTTTTCGCGCCGGAACCCGGCGGCGCCGGCGCCGGCGCACGGCCGCCGCACAGGGCTTCCATGATCCCCAGCGCCAACCCGTGCAGCCGCGCGCGGTCGCTGGGCAGGTGCAGCTGGTACCCCGCGTCGCGCAGGAGGGCGTGCCGGAACAGGTACGCCGTTTCCGCGGAGATGCCGGGGCGACCGGCGGCCGAGCCACGCGCCCCCCGCACGCCGTCAGTTCTTCCCCGCGGCCGCGCCCAGCTTCTCGATGAACTCCTGCGGCGACAGGTCGCCGGGCACGCGGGCGACTTCCGTCCCGTCGGCGCGCAGCACGATCGTGGAAGGGAAGTCGGCGATCTTCAGTCTGTCGAAAGCGGCGGACTGGTGCTCTTTCTCGATGCGGACGGCGATGAAACGCTCGCGGACGAAGGCGTCGACCGAGGCGTCGGACAGCGTCCTGCTGTCCATGTGGCGGCAGGCGATTCAGTACTGCGAGCCGGCCTTGACCACGACGAGCTTGCCGGCCTTTCCCGCTTCGGCCAGGGCCTTGTCAAGGTCCGTGCCCCAGGCGCCCAGCTTCGCCGGGTCGGAAGCGGTCTGCCGGTACGCGACCGCGTAGCCGCCGACGACGAGGACGAGAAGGGCGAGAATTCCGAAGACGATCCGGCGACGCCAACTGCGGGGTTTGTTTGCCATGGACCGAGTATAGGCCCCCGGGCTGCGATTCTCCCAGGGGAGTAACCCGCGGCGAGACTCAGGGCGACGACTTCTCCCGCTTCTCCGAACCGGAGCAATCCCCGCTCATTCAGGTCGGCACGCCGGCTTTCGGGAGGACCCACTTCATGAGGACGATCCAGACGACCGCGATTCCGGCGAAGAGGAGCCACTCCATGTCACGCCTCCTTCGGCTTGGCGGCGGGCCCGGCCGCGGGGCGCGGCTCGGTGAGCCAGCCGTACAGCCACGTCCCGGCGAGGATACCGGCGACCGTGAGGATGCCGTAGAGCTTGCCCTCGCCGATCTGGGCGAGGGCGGTTCCCGGGCACGCGCCCGACAGCGCCCAGCCGACGCCGAAGACGAGTCCGGCGGCGAACATGCCCTTCTTGAGCGGCCGGGCGTTCATGACGATCGGCTCGCCGTTCAGCGCCTTCGCGCCGCTGCGGCGGACGAGCCAGAGGCCGACGGCGTTGACACCGATGGCGACGCCGATGACGCCCATGAGGTGCAGGTCCTGCAGCCGGAACATGCCGGCGATCGCGTCGTAGTCGGTGGCGCGGACGCGGCTGAGGAGGAAGCCGAAGACGGTGCCGAGGAGGAGGGAGGCGAGGCGCATGTCAGGCGACTCCGAAGACGCGGAAGAGGAGCTGGGTGACGCCGAAGCCGGCGGCCATGAAGCCGAGGGTGGCGACGAGGGAGCCTTTCGAGCCGAGGGCGATGCCGACGATGGAGTGGCCGGAGGTGCAGCCGCCGGCCCAGCGGGCGCCGAGGCCGATGAGGGCGCCGCCGGAGAACGCGGCCGCGCCGGTGAGGGCGGGTGAGTCGCCGAACGCCTGGAGGGCGGTGACGACGTGCGGACCGCCGGCGAGCGCCGCGGCGGCGAGGCCGCCGAGCGGGAGCCCGGCGAGGAACCACGTCCGCCAGCCCTCGCAGAACGGCTTCTCCTTCCACGCCTTGAGCCCCGAGACCCAGCCGCAGGCGCTTCCGTAGCCGCTCGACACGCCGAGCATCTTCCCGGTGACGAGGGCCATCGTGATCACGAACAGGCCGATGGCGCCGCCGGCGGCCCACCAGGGCCATGGGGTGACGAAGATCGCGTCGTACACGGTCAGCTCCTGGATTCCTGGGGTTTCATGGCCTGCCACGCGGTCCAGCCCCCGGCGACGTCGAGGAGGTCGCGGAAGCCGAGGCGGGCGAGGAGGCTGGCGGCGACCGACGAGCGGTAGCCGGTCTGGCAGATGACGGCCACGCGGCGGTCGCGGGGGAGGGAGGCGGCGCCGGCGGCGAGGCGGCTGAGGGGGAGGTTGACGGCGCCGTCCACGTGGCCCGCGGCGAACTCGCGCGGCGTGCGGACGTCCACGACGAGCGGCGGGGCGGGGGCGGCGAGGCGCGCTTCGAGATCCCACGGGCCGATGCGCGCGGTGACGCGCGCGAGGTCCGGGCGCAGCTTCCACGCGTCCGGCCCGTCCTCGAGGACGCCCGTGATGCGGTCGTAGCCGATGCGGCCGAGGCGCGTGACGCTTTCCCGCTCCTTCCCGGGCTCGCAGACGAGGGCGATCCGCGCGTCGCGCGGCAGCACCGTGCCGGCCCAGGTCGCGAACTTCCCGCCGAGCCCGAGGTTGACCGAGCCGATGAGGTGGTTGCGCGCGAAGTCGTCCGGGTCGCGGGTGTCCACGATCGTCACGCCCTCGTTGGCGAGCCGGATCAGCACGTCGAGCGGCATCGGGCGAAGGGCATGCTTCAGCGTCCGTTCGAGCGTCGAGTGCTCGGCCTGGTTCATGAGGCGGTCGTGGATGAAATACGCCGGCGCGTCGGGCTGGTCGGCGAGGAGGTTCTTCACGAACTCGTCGCGGCTCATCGGGCGCAGCGCGGGGTTTTTCGCCCGCTCGCGGCCGATCGTCGAGGAGTTGTCCGGGCCGAGGTTCTTGCCGCAGAGCGAGCCTGCGCCGTGCGCGGGATACACCACCGTCTCGTCGGGGAGGGCGAGCAGCTTCCCGTGAAGCGAGTCGTAGAGCATCGAGCCCAGGTCCTCGGCCTTGAGGCCGACGGCGCCGAGGAGGTCGGGGCGGCCGACGTCGCCGACGAAGAGCGCATCGCCGGTGAGGACGGACTGGGGGACGCGGTCGGACTTCGCGAGGTCGTAGACGACGATCGAGATGGACTCGGGGGTGTGCCCCGGGGTTTCGAGGATGCGCAGGCGGACGTCGCCGAACTCGAGGGCGTCGCCCTCGCGGAGCGGGACGTGCTCCCAGGCCGGCTTCCCGCCCGCGCCGACGTAGAGCCGCGCTCCGACCCGCTCGCGCAGTTCGAGGTGGCCCGCGACGAAGTCGGCATGGAGGTGGGTGAGGAAGACGTGGAACTGGTCGAGGCCGTGGGCGGCGGCGTCGTCGAGGTACTGCTGGATATCGCGCTGCGGGTCGACGATGACGGCGGTCCGGGTGCGGGGGTCGCCGATCAGGTAGGACGCGTGGGACAGGCAGCCGAGGTAGTACTGTTTGAAGATCATGGGGGCTCTCCGAGGGGGCGTTGGGAGCCTGGATTGCAATCGGGATGCCAGATTATTGAAATTCGCAAACCGTTGTTATGAGACATCTTATGAACGAAGCGAGATACCCAGGCCTCGATAGATAATCGATTAAGTTAACGCATATCCGTTAACGCTCGTCCCCGACCTCCATCCCCAGCTTCCTCATCTTCTTCCAGAGCGTCACCCGACTCACTCCCAGCTTCCTCGCCGCCTCCGTCCTGTTCCCCCCCGCCGCTGCAACCGCGTCCGCAATCCGCCGCTTCTCCCTCTCCGTGATCGGCTCCGCCGGGCGCCCAGGCCCCCCGTGCGCCTTCGCCCTCGCCTCCGCAGGCAGGTCCAGCAGCCGGATCCTGTCCGTCGTCGCGTTCACGAGCGCATGCTCGACCACGTTCCGCAGCTCCCGCACGTTGCCGGGCCAGCCGTGCGCCTGCAGCCGCTGCATCGCCTCCTTCGTGAACCCCGTCACCGGCCGCTTCATCGCCTCCGCCAGCTCCTTCCGGAACCGCTCGGCGATCAGCGGGATGTCCTCCCGGCGCTCGCGCAGCGGCGGCAGCGCGATCTCGAAGACGCGGATGCGGTAGTAGAAGTCGTCGCGGATCGCTCCCGTCCTCAGGAGCGCCCCGAGGTCGCGGTTCGTGGCCGTGATCAGCCGCACGTCGACCTTGCGCGTCCGCTCGTCCCCCACGCGCCTCACCTCGCGCTCCTGGATCGCCCGCAGCAGCTTCACCTGGATCATCGGCGACACGTCCCCGATCTCGTCGAGGACCAGCGTCCCCTTGTCCGCCGCCTCGAACAGCCCGGTCTTGTCGCGCACGGCCCCCGTGAAGGCGCCCTTCACGAAGCCGAACAGCTCGCTTTCCAGGAGCGTCTCGGGGATCGCGGAGCAGTTGATCGCGATGAAGGGGCCGTCCCTGCGGAGGGACAGCTCGTGGATGGCGCGCGCGGCGAGTTCCTTGCCGGTGCCGGACTCGCCCGTGAGGAGGACGCTGACGTCGCTCTGGGCGGCAAGCCGCAGGCGGCGGAAGATCTCCTGCATGGCGGCGCTGCGGCCGATCATGTGCCCGAACGCGTCGCGCCGGCCGGCCTGCTCCTCGAGAAGCGCGATCTTCTCGTTGGCCGCGACGAACGACGTGAGGTCGCTGAACGTCCCCACGGCGCCCCGCACGGTGCCGTCCGCCTCGCGCAGCAGCCGCACGTTCCCGTGCAGCAGCAGCTCGCGCCCGTCCTTCGAGAGGAATTTGCACTCCTGCTCGCAGATCCCCGCCGGGGCCTGCGCCGGGTCGCCCAGCAGGTCCGCCAGCGTCGCGAACCCCTTGCAGTTCGGGCCCTGGAGAAGCGTGCACGGCTTGCCGACCACGTCCTGCGCCCGGAAGCCCGTGATCCGCTCCGCGCCTTCGCTCCAGCCGACGAAGACCCCGTGGGCGTCCACGGTGAACACGCCGTCCGCCATTGCGTCCACGATGGAGGCGAGCACGTTCGGGTCCTTGCGGAAGTCGAGCTCCATGGCTACGGCAGCTTGAACTCGATCGTCTTCGTCGCCGTCTTGCCTCCGATGTGGTCCCTCACCGTCGCCTCCAGCGTCCAACCCCCGTTCACCTCCGGCCCCGTCAGCGTGAACGTGTCCGTGAACGTCGCCATCGCCGCGTTCCCCTCGCCGTCGATCGTCTTGAAATTGTCGTTCCGGATCACGTCCTGCCCCTTCGGCCCCTTCAGCAGCACCCCGTGCGTCGCCGCGATCCGCACGTTCGCGCCGCGCGGCTCGGACTTCAGCCCCTGCACGACCAGCACCACCGTCACCTCCCAGCCGTTCTCAATCGCCTTCTTCGTCACGTCCGCGTCCCGGATCACCGGCCCGCCCTCGGCCGGCGCCGTTTCCATCGTCGTCCCGTGCGCGGACCCGTCGATCTTCAGCCCCGTCACCTTCCAGGCGCCGTCGTCCCGAAGCGACAGCTCGACCGTGCGGTCCTTTCCGTCCTTCCCGGCGACCCGTGCCGTGACCGTCGCCGTCGTGACGCCGTTGCTCGTCGAGATGTACCGGCCGGTGACGGACCAGGTCGAGCCCCAGACGGAGGCGTCCTTGAGAAGGGCCTCGACGGGGACTCCGGAGGCGCACATTCCGGAGGCCTTCGCGGCGTCGCCGGCGCTCATGGCGCGCAGGAAGTCCTCGCCGGCCTGCACGGGGGCGGCGGTCGCCTTGAAAATGAGGACGAAGCAGCCTCCGATGCCGAGGGCGCCGAGCAGCATGACGCCGAGGCAGCCGAAGACGATCCACTTCAGCGGGTTCGAGCCGCGGGGAGCCATCGGGGCGGGGGACATCGGCTGCATGACGGCCATGGGGATCTCCGTGGGTTCCTGGGGTGGAAGAGGACGGCGGCGCGGCATTGTAGCGACCCGCGGCCCGGCGGTCAGGGGAGCGTGAACTCGATGTCCTTCGTCGCGGAGAGAAGCGTGGCAGAGTCGGTGACGACGACGCGCAGGACGTAGCGGCCCGGGCCGCCGCGGACGTCCAGGCGCTCAGTGAAGGAGTGCGAGCCCGCTCCGTTCCCCGCGACGTCGGTCGTCGTCTCGGAGCGGAAGGGCGTGCTTCCGTCCGGCGCCTTCAGGATCAGCGCGCGATTCACGTTCGCGGACCTGCCGCCGGCGCGCTCCGCGTTCGTCAGCGCCGTCACCACGTAGGTCACGTCCACGCCCCCGCCGCCGGTCTTTCGCACCTCCACGTCGCGGATATCCGGCATCGTCATTCCCGCCGGCAGCTCCGCGGGGCCGAACGACGATTTCCCGTCGAGTTCGAGGCTCTTGACGTGCCACCGCACGAACTTCGACACGACGATCGTCGCGCTGCGCTTCTTCCCGTCCTTCCCCTGCAGCTGCACCCTGACGACGGCCTCGTTGCCGTCGTCAGGGCCGATGATGAACGCCCACCCGCTTCCCCAGGCGTCGGGCTCGAACCGGAGGGCGGCCTCGATGGGAATGCCGGCGGCGGGCTCGCACGCCATGCGGGCGGCCGCGGCGTCGCCCCGGTTCATCGCGAGCAGGAACTCCTCGGCCGCACCGTCCGGGGAGCCCTCCATCGAGCTCATGAGGCGCCAGGCGGCGAGCGGCAGGCCCACGAAGATCGCCAGCACGATCGCACAGCGGACTGCGGAGCGGATGGAGGAACTTCGGCGCGCCTCGGGCATGCCGTGGAGTGTAGCCTCCCCGGCGGATAGGATGGGGCGGTGAGACCCTGGCTCCTCGTTGTCATCCTGTCCGCCTGCGCTCCTCCCGAGGCGCCGCGCGGGACGGTGACGATCACGGAGACGCCGCGCGCGGCGGAGAAGCCGAAGGAGGAGCCTGCGGCGTGGCGGCCCTCGGAAGGAGGGGAGCTCCTCGGCACGCCCGCCCCCGAGTTCGCCGGCCTCACCGACTGGACTCACTCAGAGCCGCTCACGCTCACGTCCCTCCGCGGCAAGGTCGTCCTCGTGCGGTTCTGGACCACCGGCTGCGTCCTCTGCCGCCACACCGCGCCGGCGCTCAACGAGCTGCACCAGACACGCCGCGACCGCGGCCTCGTCGTCGTCGGCATCCACCACCCCAAGGAGCCCGCCGCCCGCGACGCCGCCTTCTGGCGCGCCTGCGGCGACCGCTACGGCTTCGAGTTCCCCCTCGCGCAGGACCAGGAATGGGCCACGGTGAACGCGTGGTGGCTCGAGCGCGGCACCGGGCGCACCTACACGAGCGCCACGTTCCTCGTGGATCGCACCGGGACGGTCGCGTGGCTCCACCCCGGCGGGGAGTTCTTCGAAGGGGAAGGGGAGCCGGGGGAGGCGTACCGGTCGCTGGTCGAGACGGTCGACGGGCTCCTTCGCTGACCCTATTTCCTCACCGCCGCTTCCTCCGCCTTCGAAATCTGGTCCGCGAACTCCGCGACCAGCGCGATGTCCTCCTCCGCCACCGTCGACGACGCGCTCGGCGCCTCCAGCGCCTTCTTCAGCTCCATCGCCCGGTTCAGCGACTGCGTCGCCTCCTTCCGCTGCTCCTCCGTCGCGTCCGGGTTCAGGAGCGTGTCGCTCGCCATCCGGATCTGGATCTCCAGCGTCCCCGACGATGTCTTCGCGATCTCCCGCTTCATCCACGCCAGCCGCGCCAGCATCACGCGCCGGCGCGCCTCGGCGTAGTCGGCGAACGTCGGAAAGCCGTACTTCTTCGCGAACAGGTCCGAGCGCGCGAGCGACTCGAGCGCCGCGTCCGTCGAGGGCGCGGTGCCGACCTCGGGCTTCGGGAGATCCGGGTCGAGGAGTGAAGCGACGTACGCCATGACGATGTCGCGGGTGAGCGCGGGCGCGAGCGTCGCGGGCGCCGGCACCGGCGGCGGTGGAGGGGGCGCCGGCTTGCCGCAGGAGGCGAGCAGGACGGCCAGGAGCACGGCGCGGCGTTTCACGACGCCATGATATCGGAGCCGTACAATTTCGCACCGCCCCGGCCGTTGTCCTCTCAACGCGCCTTCATCATCCATCCCTGGAGGATTGCCCCGATGCGCACCGTGATGACGTCCGCCCTCGCCGTGCTCGTCCTCGCCGCCGCCGCTTCCGCACAGGAACTCGACCGCAACCAGCAGCAGGCCTGCGACCGGCAGGAGCGGAACCAGAAGGAGGCGGACAAGAAGCTCAAGGAGCTCCAGGACGGTTTCACGAAGGAGTGGGAGCAGGTCAAGGCGCCCGACTTCTACACGCCGCCGGGGTGGTTCAAGGGGTGGTACACGAAGGGAGACGACGTGCTGTCGAAGTGCGAGGGGATCCGGTCGGACCTGGAAAAGGCCAAGTGCCCCGCGGAGAACGCGCGCGTCAAGGCGCTCTTCGACTTCTGCGAAACCGCGAAGGCCGCGGTGGCGAAGATCAAGGAGGAAACGAAGGAGAAGTACGCGGAGATGGAGAAGCTGGCGGACCCGAAGAACTGGCCGAACCTCGACGCGGACTTCAAGCAGATCGAGACGCTGGCGAAGGCGTACGCGATGAAGGGGTTCAAGACGCACCCGGACAGGGTCGCGGAGCTGGCGGCGGAATTTCCGCGCGCGACGCAGTGGGCGAGCGACACGTTCAAGACGTACAAGCCGCTGATCGTCCTGACGGGCGGCGAGAAGAGCCCGCTGTACAAGAAGTACGAGGCGATGGCGAAGTCGATCAAGGCCTTCCAGGCGGAGGCGTCGGAGTTCTTCAAGGAGGCGCAGGCCGAGGTCCCGGCGCTCTGCAAGAAGGCGGAGGAGATGGCGGACAAGGCGGCTGCGGAGAAGAAGGCGGCGTATTTCACGGGCGGGGTGAAGCAGCAGCTCGACGGCGCGGAGAGTTACCTCAAGGTCTGTCGCGGGCTGGTGAAGGCGGACGACGAACGGCTGAAGGCGATGGAGGACGCGAAGGCGGCGTCGCAGAAGAAGATCGACGCGCAGGCGGCGAGCCTGAAGGAGCTGATCATCGCGGAGACGCGGCCGCCGGCGGAGAAGTACTCGGGCGGCGACAAGGAGGACATCCGGAAGGCGATCGCGGCGGAGTGGAAGGCGGCGTGGCCGCAGGACGAGATCCTGATGATCCGGCTGCACATGGGCGCGTTCGACCGTCGCGAGACGGCGACGTGGGACGGCGGGTCGAAGAGCTGGAGCTTCTCGGACCGGTCGGTGCTGTGCGTGACGGTGATCGTGAAGACGAGCGACAGGATCGCGACGAGCTATCCCGCGTACGTGAACGTGGACAACATCGCGAAGTCGACGACGTACGGCGTGAA
Source organism: Planctomycetia bacterium (assembly GCA_020849035.1). GTDB lineage: Bacteria > Planctomycetota > MHYJ01 > WSZJ01 > WSZJ01 > WSZJ01. The sequence continues at coordinate 184 of JADLHC010000044.1, read as the reverse complement.
GACGAAGGGCGGGATTTACGTGAACGAGGAGATGCTCGTCGAGAACGTGAAGTAGGCACTGGCAGTGGGCAGGAGGCAGTGGGCAGGAGGCAGTGGGCAGGAGGCAGTGGGCAGGAGGCAGTGGGCAGGAGGCAGTGGGCAGGAGGCAGTGGGCAGGAGGCAGTGGGCAGGAGGCAGTGGGCAG
>JADLHC010000043.1 GCA_020849035.1 Planctomycetia bacterium | reverse complement strand
CCCCGACCGGCCCCCCCGCCGCGCGCACCACGACGGCGCCACCTCAAATCCTGGAAAGGCCAAGAAGGGAAAGAACCGGCCCGGGCGCGTCGCCATGAGGGGGGAGGGGCGGACGTCGGGGGGTGAGGCCATTGTTGCCCGGGCCGGTGATGTGTCCGGCAGGACTCGCACCTGCAACCTCCAGCTTCGGAGACTGGGGCTCTTCTGTTGAGCTACAGACACGATTCGCGCGGCCGTTCGGCGGGTCGCGCGGAGCCCTTCGACCTGGGGTGGGCGGAGGGCGTTCGGCGGCCCTGGCTCCGCTCGACCCGCGCGAACGGCCGCGCGAATCGTCGAACGGCATGGCCGGGACAATTGGGGCGGGACGATTCGAACGTCCACGGCGAGATTCAAAGTCTCGGGGCCTGCCGGTTAGCCGACGCCCCAGGAGGGAGGCTGGCGGAGGCGGGGAAGGCGTGCGAAGGCTGGCGAAGGCGGGATTGGGGTTGCAGGAGTTGAACCTGCATCTGCACCGAGAGAGGGCGCCGTCCTCAGCCGTTAGACGAAACCCCTGAATGCGCGGCCGAAGTCGGCGGACACGCTGCGCCTTGAGGCGGCTGGCACATGAGAACCGGTGGTTTGACCGGCTTCGCGCGTCCGCACGACTTCGGACGCGCATTCAGAAACGGCTACTGAGAGGGAAAAACCGGCTCCCGGTTCCCTGGGAGGGAACGGGAGGACTGAGGAACCGGGAGCCGGTTCGGGAAGATCCGCCGGTTTTCAAAGATCCCTTCGCGCGCCTCGGCTTGCCGTCGATTTGCGCTTCCGTCGTCAGGCATGACGTGCTCCTTCAAAGGGACCGGTCGGAGTCGCACCGACATCACCCGGGCCACATCCGGGGGGTCTGCTCTTAGCCTACAGTCCCGTGCGTGGCGCTGGTGTGGAGGTTTATCGCGGGAGGTGGGCGGGAGGTTCGGGGGAAAAGCGGGGGGTAAGGAGGGGGACGGGGCACGGGGCGCGGGGCACAGGACCGGGCAGGCTGTCCCCGTCCCGCGCCCCGTGCCCCCCCGCCCTTGACGTCCGGCGTGTCATGTCATATCATTCAGTACAGACAGAAATCCCAGAACAGGAGCCGGCCCGTGAACCTGACCACCACCGAGACCAAGTTCATCCTCCACTGGGGCGAAATGGGAACCCGCTGGGGGATCAACCGCACCGTCGCCCAGGTCCACGCCCTCCTCTACATCGCCGGCCGCCCCGTCCCCGCCGACGAAATCGCCCAGACCCTGTCGGTCGCCCGGTCCAACGTCTCGACGTCCCTCCGCGAACTCCAGGGCTGGGGCCTCGTCAAGGCCTCCCACGTCCTCGGCGACCGCCGGGACCACTTCGAGACCATGCAGGACGTCTGGGCCATGTTCAAGCTGGTCGCGACCGAGCGGAAGCGCCGGGAGATCGACCCGACGCTGGGGGTGCTGAAGGAGGCGATCGCGCAGGCGGAGAAGAGCGGGGAGAAGGCGACGCGGGAGAAGCTGGCGCAGATGCTGGAGTTTTTCGAGACGGTGACGGAGGCGTTCGAGGAGTTCGTGAAGATGTCGCCGGGGGCGTTGAAGAAGGTGGTGAAGTACGGCGGGAAGCTGCAGAAGCTGCTGGGGGTGGGGACGTAGGTTTTTTTGCCCCGATGTTTCACTTCTTACAGAAAGAACGGTTATGACGGCAAGAAGCGCCTGGTTCCTGGACGCCGCGCCCGTGCCCGTCACGGCGTGGCTCTGCTACGACGGCGAGTGCGCGCTTTGCACGTCGGCTGCGGCGCGGGTGGCGCCGATGCTGGCGCGGCGCGGCATCGGCACGGTGAAGCTGCAGGCCGGCTGGGTCCGCGAACGCGTCGGGGACGACCTCTCCGAGATGGCGTTCCTTGCGGCGGACGGGCGGAGGTTCGGCGGCGCGGAGGCGGTCGCGCGGGTCTGCCGGGAGATCGGCTGGGCGTGGCCGGTCTGGGCGTTGAGCCGCGTGCCGGGGGTCGGGCTCGCGATGCGCGCGGCGTACCGCTGGGTGGCGGCGCACCGGCACTGCGGGGGCGGTTCGTGTCGGGTCCGCGGCTCGGCGGGCTCGCCGCGGGCTGGCTCGGCATGATCGGCCTCGTTTTCGGCCTGCACTGCGGCGCGTTCCACCTCCTCAGCTGCTTCTGGCGCGCCCGCGGCGTGGACGCGCCGCCGCTCATGAACTCGCCGATCCTGTCGGCGCGGCCGTCGGAGTTCTGGGGCGCGCGCTGGAACCGCGGCTTCTCCGACCTCTCGCGGCAGCTCATCCTCACGCCGCTCCGCCGCACGCCGCGCCTCGCGCTTTTCGCCGTGTTCGCGATCTCGGGGCTCGTCCACGAGCTCGTGATCAGCGTCCCGGCGCGCGGCGGCTGGGGGCTCCCGACGGCGTGGTTCCTGGCGCAGGGAGCGGTGCTGGGCGCGGAGAAGAGCCGCTGGGGGAGTCGGGTCGGGCTGGCGGAGGGGTGGAAGGGCCGGCTGCTCGTGTGGGCGGCGATCCTCGGGCCCGCGTTCTTCCTGTTTCACCCGCCGTTCGTGCGGGCGGTGATCCTGCCGATGCTGGCGGCGGCGGGGGGGAGGGCGGCGCCATGACGACGACCGTGCTGCTGCTGAAGCTGGCGGGAGCGGCGCATCTCGCGCTGATCCCGGTGAACCTCGTCGCGCCGTCGCGGCTGAGGTACGCGGAGAGCCTGGCCGGGGCGCGGCCGATCGTGCGGGACATCTTCTACGTGCACGCGGGCTACATCATGCCCGTCCTCGCCGGGATCGGCGCGCTGTGCCTCGGCGAGGCGGAATTCCTCGCCGGCGGGTCGCCGCTGGCGCGCTGGGTCTGCGGCTACCTCGCAGCCTTCTGGAACATCCGCGTCGCCGTCCAGCTCCTCTTCTACGACCGCGAAGAACGCCGGCGGAACCGGGCGTTCGACGTCGCCTTCACCGGGCTCTTCGCGGGCCTCGCCCTGCTCTTCGCGGCCGTCGCCGCGGGAGGGCTGCGATGATCCTCATCGTCTGGTTCCTGGCCTTGGGGCTGCTCCTCGCCACGATCGCCTGGGGCGTCGTCGCGGGCGGGATCGTTCTGGTCGAGGGGCTCCGGCGCGACCGCACGGCCGCCGACCGGATGTTCCGCATCCTCCTCGCCGGCTTCGTGCTCGCCTCCGGATGGGCCGCCATCACCCGTGACTTCCCGCTGCTTTTCTCCATCGCGATCCTGCTCGCGGCCGCCTGCTTCTCGATGCTCGCCGTCAGCCTCTTCCGTCACCTCCGCGAGACCTTCTTCGACTAACCGGGAGTCCCCCATGCTCCGCGAACTCCTGCTCGCCGCCGGCCTCGGGCACTTCCTCGTCCTCGCCGCGTCGTTCCAGGTGGGGCACGCGCTGCTGGTCATCCTCTTCCTGTTCCTCGCGCTCGCGTACCTCGGAGTCGCCGCATGGCACCTCGTCGAATAGGCGGGACGGCTCCCCGGCGCCTGATATCGTCGCCGGCATGGACCGCATCTTCCTCCGCCTTGCCTCGCTCTTCGCCGTGACGGCCGCGGTGCTGTTCGGCGTCGGGGTGCTGGGGCGTTCGATCCCGCCGGTGCTGTGGCAGTGGCTGATGACGGCGACGGGGCTTGCCGTGGGGTTCGGGCTGGCCGCGATCTACTACCGGCCGCCGCCGCCGAAGCCGGGGTTCGGCGCGGCCGCCGTCGCGCTGCTCGCCGCTTCCCAGGTCGCGTTCTACCTGCTGGTGTGGACGGACGCGAAGCAGAAGGCGGACCTGTGGCGGATCTGGTGGGGGGCGGCGGTGCCGTCGCTGGTGGCGGCGCACCTGAGGCTGCTGCGGATCTACGAAGTGAACTGGCGGACGCGTTTCGGGAACGTGACGGCGGTGGCGATCCTGGCGCACGGGCTGTCGTGGGTGCTGCTGGTGCTGCGGCGGGACATGCTGGCGGACCCGCCGGGGTGGTACGTGGCGATCATGGCGGTGTGCGGCGGCACGGCGGCCGTCACGTCGGGGACCGTGTACTACCGCTACCGCCAGAAGCACGCGGGGGAGCCGTCGCCCTTCCCGCTCTGGCTGCGCTGGACGGCGTTCGGCGTGCTGCAGGCGGTGGTGCTGCTCGCGGGGATCTACATCGGGCGGATCACGGGCGGCGGCGAGGCGGTGTTCGACGCGTTCCCCTCGGCGCTGGCGGGGATGTCGCCTGAAGAAATCGAGGCGTCGGTGCGGGCGGACGCCGGGCGGCTCCGGACCGTCGGCGCGGGGATGGACGAGCTCGTCGGGCGTCTGCCGGCCCTTCGCTCGCAGCTCGAGGGGGCGATGAAGGGCGAGGGCCGCGAGTACATGACCGCGCCGGAGGACGACGCGCTGCGCATGGACTACATGACGTTCCTCACGTACCGGTCGGCGCTTCTCCGGCAGGTCGCGATGTACGCGGGCTTCGAGTCGGTGAAGGACCCGGCGCTCAAGGCGCGGTGCTTCCTCGTGGCCTACGCGGCGGCGACGGTCCTGTTCGAGTCGTCGGGGAAGCTGGTCGTGACGTTCCAGGACTGGCCGGAGGCGCGCAAGAAGCTGAACGAGCCGGACCCGCGGTGGGGGATCAACGCGGGGATGTTCGACCGGATCGCGTCGGGGATCGGCGCGGGCGGGAACGCGGAGCGCTTCGAGGAAATGGCCGCGTACTTCGAGGAGAGGCGGCCGCTCTGGCGCGAGGAGAAGATCTGGGCGCCGGAGGAGATGGAGTGGTTCGAGAAGCGGATCGCGAGGGGGATTGAGGCGACGCGGGCGCTGGACGTGCACACGCACCGGAACTGGCTGAACCGGGTGGTGGCGAAGGTGAAGAGCGACGCGTACTCGCCGGTGTACGCGGTGCAGTCGCAGCTGTCGGAGTGGATCGGGGACACGCGGGTCGTGGCGCGGCCGCCGCTGATCAAGGAGCGGCAGATTGACCAACTGCGGTCGAAGATGCAGGCGGGAGACATCATCCTCGAGCGCCGGAACTTCTTCCTGTCGAACGCGTTCCTGCCGGGGTTCTGGCCGCACGCGGTGCTGTACGTCGGGAGCGAGGACGAGATGAAGGCGCTGGGGCTGCTGGAGAACCCCGACGTGAAGGCGAAGCTCGAGCGGTGGCGCAAGCCGTGCGAGGACGGTCACCGGCACGCGGTGATCGAGGCGGTGAGCGACGGGGTGATCTTCAATTCGCTCGAGCACTCGGTGCACGCGGACTTCGTCGCGGTGCTGCGGCCGCGCGCGACGGCGCAGAAGAAGGCCGAGGCGATCGCGCGCGCGTTCGCGAACGAGGGGAAGCCGTACGACTACGAGTTCGACTTCAAGACGACGGACAAGCTGGTCTGCACGGAGCTCGTGTACCGGTCGTACGAGGGGATCGTGCATTTCGATCTCGCGCACGTGATGGGCCGCGACACGCTGCCGGCGGTCGAGATCGCGCGGAAGTTCCGGACGGAGCGCGGCGCCGCGGGCCAGGAGCTGGACTTCGTGGCGTTCCTCGACGGGCGTCCGTCGGAGGGGGAGGCGGTGTTCGCGGGGGTGGAGGAGTTCTGCCAGTCGGTGGACCGGCCGCGGGAGTTCCACGAGTAGCGCGAGGGGTGGCGGCCGGACGGGAGGCCCCCGTTGCGGCCGCCGTTACTTCCTCTCGAGCGTTGCCCCCGGATCGGCTTCCGTCCGGCCGCTGACGGAGGTGCGCTCGAGGACGACGCGCGCGGCGTCGGTCGCGCGGACGTCGCCCTGCACGTCGCACTCGACGAGCTCGAGGCGCGAGCGGTGCCGCGCGACGGCGAGGCAGGTGAGGCGGCAGCGGACGAGGCGGATCGTGCCGTCGTCGTGGGCGCCGACGTACCCGCCCTTGCCGTCGACCGTCGTGTCCTCGAGCTCGATGCGGCCCTTGCCGAACGTCATCGCCTCGCCGATGGTGGATTTGCGGACGCGGACGACGGCGTCGTCGGAGGCGTAAACGTTCCAGGCGCCGACGGTGGCGTTGCGGAACGTGAGGGAGCGGTCCGGGGCGGGGACGCGCCACTCGACGACCGTGCGGCCGTCCTGGACGTCCTCCAGCGCGATCGACGATTTTCCCCCGAACAGGAGCCCCGCGGCCATCGGGCTGCAGTCCTCGACGGAACCCGCGGCGCCGGGAAGGCTGAGCAGCGTCCAGCGGATGCCCTTCGACTTCTCGACCGTCACGTCGAGGCCGTGCCCGCTCGTCCACCGGTCGCCGACGTCGGGCCCCGGGAAGCGCAGGGCGCCCTTGAGGTTGGCGCCGAGGGCGTGCCAGAGGATGACGTTCTCGCAGCGGGAGACGTTCACGACGCCGCCGGGCGCGATGATGAACTCGCCGGGGCTCTTCGTGTCGGTGAGCGTGACGCGCGCGCCGGGCGGGACTTCGCAGGTGAAGCCGCCGAGGCATTCCGTCCGCACGAGCGAGACATCCTGCGCCCCGGTGAGCTTGAGGCCGGCGGGGAAGCCCGTGACGAGCAGGGCGTCGAGGAAGGCGAGGCGGGCGGAGCCGGAGAGCCGGAAGTCGCGCTCGTGCTGGAAGCGCTGGGGGACGACGACCGCGCCGCCGGAGAACTCGGCCGTGCCGCCGGCGAGCGTGAGTTCGCCGGCCGCGACGAACCTCGGCGCGGTGACGAGAAGGCGCCCGCCGGCCCGGACCTCGATGCGGCCCGCGTGGCGGCGGCTGCGGGCGACCGTCACTTCCGTGTCGACGATCCAGTCGCCCGTCGTCTCCTCCAGGTCCTCGCGCACGACCTTCACCTCGTCCACGCGCAGCTCGTTGCGGCCCTTCCCTCCCCCGACGATGGCCGCGGCGTCGAGGATGAGCCAGCCGGCGCCGAGATCCGCGGGCTTGAGGCGCGGCTTGTTCGCCGCCGAGTCGTGGTTGAGCGCGAATTTCGCGGCCGGCAGGACGACGTCGGTCCACTCTCCGGCCTTGAGGGCGAAGGGCTGGTTGAAGGTCGCGCCGTCGCGGTCCTTCAGCACGGCCACGAACGTCCCGGTCTCGCCCGAGCGGACGCGCAGGCGCAGCTCCTTCAGCTCGGTCACCAGCGCGGTGCCCGCCAGAGGGGCCATCTTCTCGCGCTCGTACGCGAGCACGAGGTTCCCGCCCTCGGCCGACAGCAGGCCGTCGGGGCCCGTCTGGAAGCCGTCCGCGCGGTCGCAGGGGAACACCTCCTCGTCGGCACGTGCCGCCAGCGCGGCCAGCAGGGCGACGGCCAGGATTCGTCGTGTCATGGACGGACTCTACACCTCCCGTCGCGCCGGGGATTCAACGGAACCGCAGGACCCCTTTCGCGTCCAATCCGCGAAACCAGAACCAGGAGAACCCATGCGTTTCACCCTCGCCCTTCTCGCCGTCCTCGCCCTCCCCGTGCTCGCGGGGCCCCCCGACGACGCTTCCATCGACGCCTGGATCCGCGCCCTCGCGGACGAGGACACCGTGAAGCGGGACGAGGCGGAGAAACGGCTGCTGGAGGCGGGCGGTGCGGCGCTGCCGAAGGTCCGGGCGGAGCTGGGGCGCGAGGGGCCGCACGACGCGGAGGCGGCGGCGCGACTGAAGCGGATCGTGGCGGCGGCGGAGCGCGCGGCGTGGTGGGCGAGGGCGTGGGCGGAGAGCCCGCTTGAGCTGGCGCGGGAGTTCGTGAAGGAGGAGCGGTGCGGGCTCTGCGGGCGCGCGCCCTACGAGGTGACGGAGGTGACGCACGAGGGACTGGCGAAACGCTTCCCGGACGTGAAGTTCTTCGTGCTGGACTGGATCTGCTGCCAGGACAAACCGATGGCGACGCGGGTGCTGGCGGCGGGGAAGGCGGTGGACGCGTTCGCGGAGGTGGGCGGCGGAGGGGGCTGGGCGGCGAAGATGGCGCCGCTGGTGCCGGCGGTGAAGACGGCGGAGGAGGCGCGCGAGACGGCGAGCCTGCTGCTGAGCCTGTCGGAGCAGCCGACGAGGTTCGACGAGAAGGTGATCGTGGACGGCGCGCGCGGCTCGGCGTCCGAGGAGGAGGGGCGGTTCGTGGCGCGGGTGCCGATGCACGGGCGCAAGGGGCTGCCGGAGTGGGTGGTGACCTTCGCGAAGGACGGGACGCTCGAGTCGGCGGAGTGGAAGGAGCGATAGCCGCGCCGCCGCGCTTACACTGGCGCCCATGGCGCAGGAACGCCGGGTCGTTTGCGTCGTGTTCGCGCAGGCCCTCGGGCTGACGGAGCTTCCCGAGGCCGAGCGCGCGGCCGCGACCGACGCGCTCTTCCTCCGGTTCCGCGGCGTCGTGGAGCGGCACGGCGGGACGGTGGACAAGTTCATCGGCGACGTGGCGATGTCGGTCTTCGGCGCGCCTGTCTCGCGCGGGAACGACGAGGCGCGGGCGATGAGGGCGGCGCTGGAGATGCGCGGCGAGGCGCGCGCGTTCTCGGAGGAGCGGGGGCTGGCGCTGGACTGCCGCGCGGGCGCGAACACCGGCGAGGTCCTGTGGGGCGGCATCGGCGGCGACCGTGCGACCGCGACGGGAGACGTCGTCAACGTCGCGCGCCGCGTCATGGAGGCCGCCGCGCCCGGCGAAATCCTCGCGACAGCCGCCGTCGAAGAGCGCACGCGCCGCGACATCGCCTGGTCGGGCACCGAGCAGCTCAAACTCCGCGGCCGCGAGCAGCCGGTCGACGTCTTCACCGCCTCCCGCCCCGCCGAGCCCGGCACCGTCTCCGCGCCGCCGCAGGGCCCGATGGTCGGCCGCGCCGCCGAACTCGCCGCCCTGCTCGCCAGCCCTTCCGCGTTCTTCGTGGTGGAGGGAAGCGCGGGTTCGGGGAAGAGCCGGCTGCTGGCCGAGTACCGGAGGGCCGTCCGCGAGCGCGACCCGCGGGCGTTCGTCGCCACGGGGCGGGCGGTCGAGGGGGCGCCTGCGCCGCTGGGGCCGTTCGCGGACGTGCTGCGTTCGGCCGCGGGGACGTCCGACCCCGCGGCGCTCGCCGGGTGGCTCGCCTCCGAACTCGGCGACGTCCCGGGCGCCCCCGACGCGCGCTTCGCCGCCGACGCGCTACTCGCCTCGACCGGCGTTGCGCCCGCGGGCAGCCGAGCGGCGGAACTGTCCGCGGACCGGGTGGAGGCGGAGGCTCGTGCGGCCTGGGCGCGGTGGCTGAGGGCCCGGGCGCAGGCGGCGCCGGTCGCTCTGTGCCTGGAGGACCTCCAGGAAGCGGACGAGGGAACGCCCGGGCTGATGGCGCACCTGGCCAGGGAGCTGGCGGGGGAGCGCGTGGCGATCGTGGGGGCGACGCGCCCCGGCCCCGCGGAGGTTGCGGGGTACCGGCGGCTCGTGCTGGGCGACCTCGGCCAGGCGGAGACCGTCGCGATCGCCGCCGCCGCGCTCGGCCGCCGCCCCGGCCCGCGCCTCACTGCTTTCCTTCGGGAGCAGGCCGGCGGCCACCCGTTCTACGTCGCCGAGCTCGCCCGCTGGCTGGACGCTTCCGGGCACACCCCCGGCGATCCCGCCGAGCTTGCCGGCGCGCCTGCGCGCCTGCCCGACGGACTCCACGGCCTGCTCGTCGCGCGGCTGGACGCGGAGCCGGAGGAGGAGAAGGAGGCGCTGAAGGGCGCGAGCGTCGTCGGGCGCGCCTTCTGGGTCCCGGTCGTCACGGAGACGCTCGGTCGCGACGTTGCGCGGCCGATCGAAGAGGCCCGCGCGCGGGGGCTGGTGACGGCGGGCGGTCCCGCGCCGCTGGCGGGCGACCCCGAGCTCGCGTTCGCGCACGCGCTTCTGCGCGACGCCGCCTACGCGCTGCTGCCGCGCCGCGAGCGGGCCCGGCTGCATGCGGCCGCGGCCGCCGCCCTGGACGCCCGCGAAGCCGCCGCAGGACGCCGGGCCGTGGAGCTCGCCGCCCGCCACCACGAGGCCGCCGGCCACCCCGGGACGGCCGCCCGCCGCTGGCTCCGTGCCGCCGATCTCGCCTTCCGCGAGCAGTCCATGGCCGAGTCCCTCGCCTGCGCCCGCGAGGCCGCCCGCGCCGGGGGCGGGCCAGAGGCGCACGCTCAGGCCGCGTCGTGCCTCATGGCGCTGTCCCGGTTCCCGGAAGCCCTCGAGGAGACGGTCCTCGCAGCAGTCCCGGAAGCGCCTCCGGAAGTGCGGACCCGGGCGCTGATGACCCGGGCGAGCACCCTGGAGCGCACGGCCCGGTACGCCGAAGCCGCGGACGCCGCCACCCAGGCCTACGAGGCCGCCCCCACCGGCGTCCTCCGCGCCGAGGCCGTCTGGAACCAGGGCAATGCCTTCTTCCGCCTCGACCGCCTCCAGGAGGCCCAGGAGGCGTACGACCGCGCGTAGGCGTTTCTCGCCGAAGCGCTCGCTGCCGGCGAACCCAAGCCCGGCGCGCCCCTGGCCGCCCGCATCCTCTCCACCCGCGCCCTCGTCGAGTTCCGGCTCGAGCACCACGAGGCGTCCGTGGAGCTGCAGAAGCGGGCCATCGCCGCATTCCGCGCCGCAGGCCGGCGGCGCGACTGTGCCGTGGCCCTGGCCAACCTGGCCGGCCCCTCGAGACTGCTGGGCGACCAGGCGGAAGCGAGCCGGGCGCTCGAAGAGGCGCTTCCCATCGCGCACGAGTCGGGGGACCGCTCCCTGGAGGCCACGGTGCTGCACAACATCGGCGTCGGGCACGTGGACACGGGGAACTACGCGCTCAGCATCGAGCATTTCAAGAGGAGCCGCGAACTGCGCAGGGCGGTCGGCGACCCGAGCGGCGAGATTCACTCGCTGACCTCGGAGGCGATGGCCCACGCCGAACTGGCGCAGGGGGCCGACGCGCTCCGGTGCCTGCAGGATGCGGTCGCGATCGTGGGCCGGGTGCCGGCGCACGAGAAGCTCCTGATCCCGGTCATCGAGGGCGCGCGCGGCTATTTTCACCTGCTCGGTTCCGAGGCGGTCGCCGCGGTGTTCGAGCAGGCCCGGGCGCTGGCAGCCCTGCCCACTCTCCTGGAGATCCTGGAGATGGAGGCGGGGACATTCGGGTTCCGCGGACATTTCGCCCAGGGCCTCGCCGCGATCTCAGCGGGTGTGGCGATGGCGAAGGAACACGCCAGGGACCGCCTCGCGGCGGACTTCCTGTCGGTGCGGGTGTCGCTGCTGGTCCTGATGGGAGAAACGGCGGCGGCCGATGAGGCTTGCCGGGAAATGGATTCGCTGGCCGCCAGGGGGGAGCCCGGCGCCACCTGGGACGTCCTCATGTCGCGCGCCCAGATCGCGGAGCACGCAGGCGATCGGGACCGGGCCCGCGTCCGCTACCGGGAAGCGCTGAACGCCGCCGGCATCGAAAGGCTCCGGGTGCTGGCGTCGCTGCCGGCCGCCCGGCTGGAACTCGACGGCGATCCCGCGACCGCGATCCGCCTGCTGGAAGGCCCGGCCGCCCGCGAGCCGCGGGGCCTCCGGACGCAGCGGCCGCGCCTCCTGGCGACGCTTGCCGCCGCACAAGCCGGGACGGGACGGCTGGAAGAGGCGCGCGAAGCCCTCGCCGCCGCGGAAGCAAGCCGGGACACCTGGGCCTCCTCCTGCGACGACCTGTTCGCCCGCGAGATGCTGGCCCGGGCCCACCGCGCCGTCGGGGACCTCGAAGGGTCCGCGCGGCTGCTCGCAGCACTGCTCGAGTCCGCGCGCGGGCTCGGCTTCCACGGCCTCGCCCGCCGCGTCGAGCGCGACGCCGCCGCCTGGCGCTGACGCGCCGCTTCCCCCTTGTGGGACCCCTCGCCGTGCCCTAAGCTCTTTCCCCCCATGCCCACCGGCAACGTCCATTTCATCTCGCTCGGCTGCCCGAAGAACCTTGTCGACAGCGAGGTCCTCCTCGGGCGGCTCGTGCTCGACGACTTCGCCGTCTGCGAGAAGGCCGAGGACGCGGACATCATCGTCGTCAACACCTGCGGGTTCCTCGAGGCGTCGCGGCAGGAGTCCATCGCGGTCATCCGCGAGGCGTGCGAGCACAAGAAGAAGGGCGAGGCGTCGGGCGTCGTCGTCGCGGGGTGCCTCGCGCAGCGCGACAAGGACAGGCTCGTCGAGATGCTCCCCGACGTGGACGCGTTCCTCGGGATCATGGGCGAGGAGAAGATCGCGAAGCTCTGCGAGGACCTCACGGCGCGGGTGAGGTCGAAGCGGAAGAAGTCGCCGGCGAAGTACCAGGTGGAGCGGAACGACCGCGAGTGCAGCGCCGACGTCGGGCGGCTGCGGCTGACGCCGCGGCACACGGCCTACGTGAAGATCAGCGAAGGCTGCGACAACGTCTGCACGTTCTGCATCATCCCGAAGATCCGCGGGCGGCACCGCTCGAAGCCGGTGGAAATGGTCGTGAAGGAAGTGCAGGAGCTCGCGGCCGACGGCGCGAAGGAGATCAATCTCATCGCGCAGGACACGACCTCCTACGGCAAGGACCTCTACGACGCGTTCGAACTGCCGCGCCTGCTGCGCGAGGTCGCCGCCGTCCCCGGCGTCCGCTGGGTCCGCCTCATGTACGCGTACCCGTCGTTCTTCACGGACGCGATGATCGAGGCCCTCGCGACGATCCCGAACGTCCTGCCGTACGTGGACATGCCCCTCCAGCACATCAGCGACCCCATGCTGAAGGCGATGAAGCGCAACATCACGAAGGCCGAGACCCTCGACCTCATCCGCCGCCTCCGCGAGCGGGTCCCCGGACTCGTCCTCCGCACGACCTTCATCGTCGGCTTCCCCGGCGAGACCGACGAGGACTTCGAGGAGCTGCTCGCGTTCGTCAAGCAGGCGAAGTTCGACCGCGCCGGCGCCTTCAAGTTCTCCCCCGAGAAAGGCACGCCCGCCGGCCGCTTCGACAACCAGGTCCCCGAGGACGTGAAGGAGAAGCGCTTCGACCGCCTGATGCGCGCCCAGCAGGCGATCGCGTTCGAGCGGCAGCGGAAGTGGCTGGGGAAGGAGATCGAGGTGCTGGTGGAGTCGAAGCAGGGGCGGCGCACAGTCGGTCGCACGGCGGGGGACGCACCGGACATCGACGGCGTGATCTACCTGGCGGGGAAGGACCTGCCGGTGGGGGAGATCATCACGGCGAAGGTGACGCGGGCCGAGGGGTACGACCTGCACGGGACGGCGTGCGTGACGGGGAGCCCCGCGCGGTAAGCTGGGGGAGTGATTCCCGTTCCCGAGGGCCCGAAGCCGCGCCGGTTCCGCGCCGGGCTTGCCGCGATCGTGGTTCTGGCCGCGGTGGCGATCGTGCTGCACTCCGCGGGCGGGCGCAACGGGCCGACGCACGCGCCGCATCCGCCGCCCGGTCCCGCGCCGGAGGTGCTTCCGACGCTCCGCCTCGAGCCCGCGCCTCCCGTGTCCGCCGAAATGCCGGGACTCCGGGGCCGCCCGCTTCTCCTGTTCAAGATGTACCCGCAGTTCCTCCACGAGCGCGAGCTGCCGCTGCTGAACCGGTTCCGGCGGCAGTGGGGCCCGAAAGGCCTCGAGGTCATCGGGTTGTACCTGGGCCCGAGGTCCTCCGGGATCGAGGCGCTTCTCCGCGACTTCCGCGTCGGCTGGCGGGTCTTCCACCAGGCGCCGGGCGCGTCGTTCGAGGACTGGCTGAAGCTGTACGGGACGGCGTCGGGCAGCCAGGTTGTCCTCCTGGACGCAGCCGGCAGCCGGGTATTCGCGGGCGGCATCTGGGGCCTGGGTGCGGCGCTGGAGAAGGCGCTCGGGCCGCCGGCGGCCGCTCCCGAGACCGTGGGCGCGGTCCGCGGGCGGCTGGTCCACCTGGGCCGTCCGCTCCCCGAGTTCACGGACAGTCCCGCGGAGTTTGGGCCGTTCCGCGACGAGGCCACCGGGAAGCTCGGCGACCAGACGTTCCGCGTCAACTACGACCGCGCGACCGGCGAGTTCCGCGTCCTCGCCATCCCCGAAGGCACGTGGGGCGTCTACGTCACCTGCGGCCCCTTCTGGCACAACTTCGTCGTCTTCACCGCCACGCCCGGGTCCCCGCGGGAATCCGTGATCGAGCTGACCCGCAGGATCTACCTGCGGAAGCCCGTGGACACTTCGAAGGACGTTCCCGACGAGTCGGCGGCGTTCCACCGGTCGCCGGTGACTTTCGAGTGGGATCCCGTGCCCGGAGCGGATTCGTACGCGGCCCGGGTCCGGCGCCGCCCGCTCGACCAGCCCGAGTCCCAGTGGTCCGTCGTCGTGGACGGCCGGCAGAAGGAGCCGCTCCTGCCGCTGGACATCGAGGAGGGGTTCCAGTACGAGTTCGAGGTCACCGCCTACGCCGGGACCGCGCGCGCCGCCACCCTTCGCGTGTACCAGACCGGGCTGGGCAACTCCTACCGGTTCCGGGCCGGGGATCCGCCGGTGGAGAAGCCGGGCAGGTGACCACGCTGCGCGGGCGGGTGCAGGGCGGTAAGGGCGACGCGTCGCGCTGGCTGTCGCGCTTCAATGAGGCGTACGCGCGCAAGCTCGGGATGCCCGTGTTTCCCGGTTCCCTGAACGTCGCGCTGCCGGAGGCGTTCGACTGGTCGGCGCCGGCCCTGAGGCCGCTGCTGATCCCGTTTTCCCGGGCCGAGTACGGCGGCGAGCGGGACATCCTGCTGGCGCCGTGCGTGCTGAGAAGCCTGCGGGACCAGCGCGCCTTCCTGTGGACGACGACGACGGCCGCCGCGGATCGCGAGGATCCCTGGGTCGTCGAGCTCGTCGCGCCGGTCGGGCTGCGCGCAACCTACAGCCTGCAGGACGGGGACCCGGTCGAAATCGAGCTGGCTACGCCTTGAGCAGCTTGAAGGCGTGGGACCAGCTGTTCCGCAGGAATCCCGGGATGCACCAGAGCATGCAGAGCGGCTCGATCGCCCGCGACGCCTCCGCTCCGCCCATGTCGGCCGTCTCCCAGCCGAACTGCGCCAGGATCCGCGCCGTCGCCTTCTTCGCGCCCGCGTCGTTCCCGCAGATGAACATCGTCGGCGGCCCGCCGCGGAGGCGCGGGTTCACCATGAACGCGTTCCCCACGCACGAGAACGCCTTCACGAACTTCGCCCGCGGCGCGGCCTTCTGCAGCCGTTCCATGAGGGACTCGTCGAGGTCCGTGAAGAACCGCAGGACGCCGTTCACCGGCGGCTTCTCCGCGATCGGGTTCGTCGCGTCCAGCACCGGCTTGCCGGTCAGCCCCTTCCCGCACAGCTTCACTGCGGACAGCGCCCCCGTGCCCTTCACCGCCAGCACGACAACGTCCGCCGCCCCGGCCGCCTCCGCGAACGTCGCCGCCGAAGCGCGCTTCCCGGCCTTCGCCGCCCAGTCCGCGAGCTTGCGCGGGTCGCGCGAGCCCCGCACGACGCGCCAGCCGTGCTTCAGGAAGCCGTTGGCCAGGGTTTCTCCGACGACGCCGGAGCCGAGCACGCCGACCGTCTTCATGGGATCCTCCGCGGAAAGGGGTCACGCCGTGGTAGCCGCGGATCCCCGTCCCGGCAACTCCGTCCGCGTGATCCCGGGGAGTTCCATCACGAAGCCGCTTCCGTAGGCCGTCGCGGGCGTCTGGGCCCCGGCGCGGAGGTCGCCGGCGAGGACCTTCCTCGCGACCGCCAGCATCGCCTCGACGGTCAGCGCGTAAGGCTCGGGCGTCTCGAGGCGCGCCGCGGAGGTGCGTCCCTCCGCGTCGGAGACCTCCCCCCAGACGAGCGCGCGGCCCGTGCGGCGAAGTTCCTCGTCCGGCCCGGTCGCCATCGCGCGGACGGCCGCGCGCACGAGCGGCGCGAGGACCCGGATTCGCGAGAGAGCCAGGCCGAGGCGCTCGGCGCCGGCGGCGGCGGTGTAGCACTCGATGTCCGGGATGCCCGTGCTCCAGAACGCGGACGCCAGGTCGCCCCAGGGGATGGAGAGGGCGGGGAAGGGCTCCGACCGGGAGAGCGCCCCGAGGGGAACCTCGACCAGCTCGCCCCTGCGCCGGACGAGCCCCGGGCGGTGCATGCGCTCGATGAGCGTCGCCGCCGTCCCGTGCGACATCCGGGTGTTCGCGCGGAACGCGAGCGTGAGGCGGGTGGCCGAGGGGAGGCGCTCCTTCAGGAAGAGCGCGAGGCAGTCCGAGGGGACGACGTCGAAGCCGCAGCCGGGCAGGAGCATGACGCCCGCCGCGGCCGCCTCGCCGTGCCGCGCGTACGCCGCTTCCATCACGTCCACCTCGCCCGTGATGTCCGCGTAGTGGACCTTCGCGCGCAGGCAGGCGTCGACGAGGGGTTTCGCCGTCTGCGAGAACGGTCCCGCGGCGTTGAGGACGAGCGACACGCCGTCGAGCGGCGCGGGGTCTCCGGCCGCGAACACGCGGTGTTCGAGGCCGACGGACCGCGCGATCCCCGCAAGCGGCCACGCCGAGCGCCCGCCCAGGACCGGCCGCATCCCGAGCGCGGCCGCGCGCTCCACCGCAAGCCGTCCCGTGAACCCCGTCGCGCCGTACAGCAGGAACGTCCCCATCCCGGGAGTCTAACGCGCCGCCGCAGTACACTCCCGCGTCATGCCCAAGGACGCCCCGCGCCGCTCCAAGATCTCCCTCATCGGCACCCACGGCGTCGGCAAGACCGTCCTCACCTTCTCCCTCGCCGGCCGCCTCCGCGCCTCCGGCCTCGATTGCGACGTCGCCTACGAGAACTCCCGCAAGTCCCCGTTCCCCATCAACGAGGGCACCACCCTCGAGGGCCAGCTCTGGATCCTCGCGGCGCAGTGGAAGGAGGAGCTCGAGGCGTCGCTGCGCACGCAGCTCCTCGTCTGCGACCGCTCCGTGATCGACAACTACGCGTACCTGGTCCGCGCCTCCGGCCGCCAGCCGTGGCTCCACGACTGGATCGCCCACTGGCTCGAGACCTACGACGCGCTCTTCCTCGTCCCCGCGCCGCCCGGGAAGATCACGAAGGACAGCAGGCGCTCGACGTCGCGCTCCTTCCAGAAGGAGATCCACGGCATCATCGAGGAGCTGGCGGGGGAGTTCCGGGTCGGTGCGAAGCTGGTCCGGCTGCCGGACGAGCGGACCCTGCACATGAGCGCGATCGTCAACGCGCTGCGGGAGCGCGGGCTGATTCCGGGGACGCAGAGGGAGCTGGTGTAAGGGGGGAAGGGCGGGCGCCGGGCGATCAGGCCACGTGTTCGGTCATGACCCGGGCTGCCTGCTTGGCGCGATGTCTCGGGTAGCCCGCGAGGTGCAGGATCCGGCGCATCGCGACGTCGCACTCCTCCGGCTTGAGCACGCCCGTGACGGCGTCGCGGGCGGTGCCGGCGAGGACGCTGGCGAGGGATCGCAGGCGGCGCTCGCCGAGGGCGGCGACCTCGGGTTCGAAGGGGTCGAGCAGGTCGAAGATGGCGGACTCGAGTTCGGTCATGGAGGTACCTCCGGAATCGGCCGTATCCGGTTCGTCGGCAGGGAGGCGGGGCGGGCTGAAGAGAGAAATTCTGGAAAGGGCACTTGACATATAATGACTCATATTGGATCATAATGGCATGAATCGCTACGACATCGACTTCGACGCCGCCCTCGCCTTCCTCCACGTCAGCCGCTCCACCCTCAACCGCTGGCTCCGCGACGGCTCCGTCCCCGCCCGCAAGGTCGGCGGCCAGTGGCGCTTCTCCGAAGACGACCTCCGCCGCGTCCGCGACGGCGCCGACGACCCCCCCGAACTCGCCCGCGCCCGCGAAGATCTCCGGCGCTTCATCGAATCCGCCCGCGCTTCCCGAAAAGAGCCCCCCGCCATGAACGCCGCCCTCGACGCCAGTCCCCGCGCCCTCGCCGAAGCGCTCGTCTGGGAAATGCACGACCGCAAGGCGGGGGACCTGCACCTGCAGCCGCGCCGCGATGGCGTGCACGTCGCGATCCGGAAGGACGGCCGGCTCGAGACGCTGCGGGTCGTTCCACCGGCGCTCGCGGCCGGGATCGAGCAGGCGTGGAACGAGATCGGGCTTCCGTTCGGCGAGACGGGCTTTCGCCGCCTGTTCCTGGGCCGCGGCGCCGCCGCCGAGGTGAACGAAATCAGCGTCGTCATGCAGGCCCTCGACACGCTCCAGGGCCGCCGCGTCACGCTCCGGTTCATGGGAGGAGGACGTGTCGCCGACCTCGCCACCGTGGCCCCGCACCCCGAGGACCGCGCCGTCCTCGAGCGCTGGCTCGCCCGCCCCAACGGCGTCATCCTCTTCGCCGGCCTCCCCGGCTCCGGCAAGACGACGACCCTCCTCTCCTGCCTCCAGCACCAGGCCTCCGACGCCGGCCACGCCGTCTTCTCCCTCGAGCACCCCGCCGTCATCCGCGTCGACGGCGTCGACCAGGTCGAGGTCCCGTCCGAGGCCGCCGCCGACGTCAAGGCCGCCGTCGACCGCATCATGCGCCTCGACCCCGACACCGTCGGCCTCTGCCTCGAAACCCCCGAAACCGCCGCCGCCGCCCTCGACATCGCCCGCTCCGGCCACGTCGTCCTCATGCACGTCGAGGCCGAAGGGCCCGAGGCGGCGGTGAAGCGCTTCGAGGGAATGGCCGGGAAGCCCCTCGGAGGGACGCTGATCGGGGTCGTGTCGCAGAAACTGCGGACGGGAGCGTCGGGCGGGAGGGTCGCGGAGTACCGGTTCTGGGAGCCGCCCGCTACGTAGGCGGGTCGAGCCGGAACGCGGACTCCAGCAGGCGGAGCTTGCGGTCGAGTTCCGAGGACCAGCCGCGCCCTTCCCAGTCCAGCTGCGCCTTCGCCGCCGCCAGCAGGTCCGGCACGTGGAGGCGCGTCAGTTCCTCCTCGTCCTCCGTCCCGCCCGCGAGGTACTCGTAGTCGCGCCGGTAGACGTAGCCCATGCCGCACGCCGGGCAGCGCAGCTCCTCCCAGCAGCGGTCTTTCGACAGGAGTTCCGCGGGCACGACGGCGTAGCTGCCGCCGGCGAGCGAATCCGGCTCGCGCGCCGTCGAGAGGGCGTAGCCCGAATTCGCGATGCGCCCGCACGTCCCGCACCCGTCCGACCGCGGCTTCGCGTCCCCGATCGCCGCCCGGCAGGCCTCGATCGCCGCCCGCGCCGCCGCGATCCGGCCCGGCTCGCGGCGATCGACGACGGCGCGAAGCGCCTCCAGCAGGTCCGCGGCTTCCTTCCGCATCGTCCTCCTCCGTTCCCGGTGTGCTATTGTCCCACGCATGAACTCCCGCGCCGCGTTTCTCCTGCCGCTCCTCCTGGCCGCCTGCACGCCGCCCGCGCCCCCGAAGGCGAAGATCGCGATGTCGATCACCGTCGGCGTCTCCGGCCAGGCCGAGAGCGGCCCCGTCAAGGTCAACGGCCAGGCGAAGGGCAACACGCCGGTCGAGCTCGACGCGCTCGCCCTTCCGTTCGACCCCGCGCTCAAGCCCAAGTCGTGGCCGCCGCCGGGCGCCCAGGCGTTCTCTCCCACCGTCGCCCAGCACGGCAAGGAGGAGTCCATCCTCCACGTCGCGCTGCTCGGCGACATCGTCTACGTCCGCACCCTCGTCCACGGCGTCGAAACCACCGGCGCCCTCCGCATCACCGTGGCCGGCGCCGATGGCGCTTCGTTCGAGTTCGACTCCGCCGAGAAATCGCTCGCGTCGGGCCTCGGCCGCGCCGAGCACGGCGTTCGGCTCTGGTACAGACGCCGCCGGTAAAGCCCGGGAGCACCCGCAGGTGGACGTGTCGCTCACGTCGGAGCAGGCGGGAGAGCTGAAGGTGATCGTGACCGTGGGGCCCGGGAAGGAGCGGGCGCCCGCTACGGCCCGCCGCCCTTCACGTTCTTCTCCAGCACCTTTCCCACGTACGCCTTCACAGCCTCCGCCACCTCCGGTGCGCACCACGCTTCCAGGATCTCCGCCCCCAGCGACTTCTGGTCCTCGTCCATGCGGGCGAGAGTCTCCGCGCGCAGCTGCTGCTTCGTCAGCCGCCACGCCGCGGGCGGGATGGCCGCGAATCCCTCGGCGCGGGCGATCGCGGTCGGGAGCAGCGCCTCCGGGGCGACGACCTCGTCGACCAGGCCGCGGGCCACGGCTTCCTCGGGTCGCCAGACGCGCCCGGTGAGGGCGACTTCCTGAAGAGCGGCCGGGGCGCAGACATGGCGCAGGAGGCCGAGCGCGGCCGGCGGGAAGGGGAAGCCGACCAGGATCTCGGTGACGCCGATCTTGAAAGGCCCGCGGGCGGCGAGGCGGGCGTCGGCGGCGGCGGCGAGGACGCACCCGCCGGCGAGGGTGTGGCCGTTGAGGGCGGCGACGAGGGGCTTGGGGAAGGTGAAAGCGGCGCGGAGCGCGTCGTGGAGGGCGGGGAGGAGCTTGCGAATGTAGGAACTGCCGCCGCCGGCGAGCTGGAAGAGGTCGAGGCCGGCGCAGAAGATGCCTCCGTCGGCCGTGAGGACGACGGCGCGCGACGGGGACGAGGCTTCGCGGGCGAAGGCGTCCTGGAGGGCCCGCAGCAGCGGGACGTCCAGCGCGTTGGCCTTGCCGTGGCAGAGGCGAAGGAGGGTGACGTCGCGGCGTACTTCACGCTCCAGCATGGGGGGCTCCGCAAAGGGACGGGTCCATGGAACCTCCCCGTGGCCGATCCGTCACGGCGGAAACAGAAGGGCCCCGGCGCGCGGCGCGCCGGGGCCCGGGATCCCGGACGGCTAGCGGTTCCTGGTCCACTCCTCGAAGCCGAGCGGAGCACGCAGCAGTTCGCGATCCTGCACTTCCGCGTACAGCGCCTTCACGTCCTTCGACAGCTGGATCGCCTCCTCGTTCTCCCAGCTGAGCTTGCCGGCGGCTCTTCCGCGCTCCAGCGCCTGCGCGTGCTTCGCCTGCGTGTCGACGATGCGGCGGGCGAGGTCGAAGAAGCGTTCGCGGTCGGCGCGCCAGGGGCCCATGCAGGCGCGGAGGTAGCCGGCGTAGGGGCGGCTGGCGGCGCCGGGATCCTGGCGGAACTGGCGCGCGCAGCGGCGGAGGGTTGCGGCGGCGTGGGGCATCCGGCCGTAGGTGTCCATGACGCCCAGCCAGATGGACTGGCCCCAGGTCCCCGCGTAGTCCAGCTTGACGCCGAGGCGGTCGAAGGCCTCCTGGAGGGTCTTCGGGCAGGTGTAATACCCGAACGTCTTCTCCGCGAGTGCATGGGCTTCCTCGACCTCCCTGGCGTACGCCTCCAGCTCACGGGCGATTTCCTCGTCGGTCAGCGTGGCGACGGGGCGCGCCGCGGGATCGTCGAGCGGCGCCGGGGGCGCCGGCGGAACGGTCCGGATTGGCGGCGCGGGGACAGGCTCGGCCGGCACGGGCGCGGGCTCGGGCGTCGGCGCCTCGGGAAGGAGGGCTTCGGCCTCGGCGCAATCCCGTTCGAGTTCCGCCTCGTACTGGCTCAGGAGCGGCGCGCTGTAGTCGCGGAGGCTTCCGTCGGCGATGCCGACCTGGATCGAGCGGCGGCTGCGCGCGAGGGCCGCGCGGGCCGCCTGGCCGAGGCGGCGCGCCCGGGCGACCGCTTCCGGCGACCCGTTCCCGCCGAACGCGGACATGGCGTCGCGGGCCGCGTCCTCGAACTGCTGCACGGCGGTGCGGGCGGCCGCGTAGTCGGCCCGGGCGGCGGCGTAGGTGTCCGCGGTGACGCGGGATTCGAAGGCGAGGAGTCCGGCGAGGGTGAGTCCGACGATGAGGGAGTGTTGAAGGGGGTTCAAGGGTTGGCTCCTGGATTGTGGTGAGTGCGTCAGATAGAGCAACGGTCATGCCGGGGATGCGCGCGGGGCAATTCGCACCACAAGTCATTGTGGATAAATTTGTTATGAATTTTATGTCCGAGTGCTCCCGGTAGATCAACGCCGCTTCATTCACAGACATCCGTTCACAATCATGACGGTGGACCTTCCCTCAGCGATCATGAATCCGGCGCCATCCAACGCCGGAGAGTGAGCGGAAATGGGAGCGTCTCCTTGGCCCCTCTCAGGGACGATCTCGGGCGCCTGGGGTAGAAAGCCCTCGTTTCCGCCGTGGGCAGCAGCAGGAATCGGGCGTCGAGGAAGTCCGTGCGCTATGCTCCGCGCATGAGCTACGACGAAAAGCTCGCGAAACGGATCCAGAAGCAAGTCGGTCGCGCGAAAGGCGTGACTTCGAAGGCGATGTTCGGCGGCATCGCCTGGTTGCTGGGCGGGAACATGTTCGCCGGGATCGTGAAGGACGAGCTGATGGTGCGGGTCGGGCCGGAGCGTCACGCGGAACTCCTGCGCGAACCCTGCGCGCGGCCGATGGATTTCACGGGGCGGCCGATGAAGGGGTATCTGTTCGTGGAGCCGGGCGGAGTGAAGTCGGAGAAAGACCTCGGGCGGTGGCTGCAGCGGGCGACGGAATTCGTGGCGACGCTCCCGGCAAAGAAGAAGAAGGCGGCCAGGAGATGAGGCGTGCGCCGGCGATCGCGTCTCTGCCGGCGTGCGCTTCCGGGTGCGGTCCCCCGGACATCGGGATCGGGTGAGGAGCAACCTTGCGGGGCGTGCCTCACAGGGGCCGTCAGCACTTCCACCCTTCCGGTTTTATCCGGGTATAATCGGGCGATGGCCAGCGCCCCGACCTTCACCGCGTTCTCCGGTCCCTACTTCGTGGCCACCGGGCCGCTCCGCACCGTCCTCCGCTCCGCGGTCAACCTCCTCCGGCAGGGCGAGGCCCTTCCCATGCACATCTTCGAGGACGAAACCGGCCGCCAGGTCGAGTTCAATCTCAAGGGCACGGTCGACGAGGTGCTCGACCGCGAAGCTCCCGAGACGCGCCGCGAGGGTCCCGGACGCCCGCGCCTCGGCGTCGTCGCCCGCGAGATCACGCTCCTGCCGCGCCACTGGGACTGGCTCGAGCGCCAGCCCAACGGCGCCTCCGCGGCCCTTCGCCGCCTCGTCGAGCAGGCGCGCAAGGCGGACCCGGGCCGGGAGCGGGCGCGGCTGGCGGCGGAGGCGGCGCACCGGTTCATGACGTCGATGGCGGGGAACCTGGAGGGGTACGAGGAGGCCCTGCGGGCCCTGTACCGCGGGGACCGGAAGAAGTTCGAGCGCGAAACGAAGGCGTGGCCGGCGGACGTCAGGGAGCACGCGTGGCGCCTGGCGGCGGCGGCGTTCGCGGGGAAAGGGAGGAAGAAGACATGAAGAGGGCGATGGGGGCGATGCTGGTCGTGGTGATGGCGGGGTGCGGGAAGGAGCCTCCGCCCGCGACTCCGGGAGGGTGGGGGGCCGCGCCTTCGGGGCCGTTCTGGGAGGCGCTCGGGAGGATCCCTGCGGTGTCGCCCGCGAAGGCAGGGTACCTGGTCCCTTCCGCGGCGCGGTCGGAACACGTGCCGTGGACGGAGTCGGGGCACGAGAAGTGGCTGAAGAAGGCGGAGACGGTGTTCGTGCAGCGGTTGAAGCTCCCGGCGAACGACATGAGGGAGTTGGTGTGGGGCGAGGTGACGCCCGCGGACGCCCCGGTGTGGGGGTTCATGTCGGTGAGGTTCGAAACGGCCGAGGCGTCGATCGTGAAGGCGATCGGCGAGCAGGGGTTCGGCCGCGGGGAGGACGACGTCTGGTCGCGCGCCGGGGAGAGAAGCCGCTTCCTGGTGGGGGGCGGCTGGGTGACGTTCGTGAACGGGGGGGATGAGGAGGCGGCGGCGCTGAGGGACGCTCGCGCCGGGCGGAGGCCTTCGATGCAGACGCTGGCGCCGGTGCCCGCGCTGGCGGCGGCGCTCGGCGGCCTCCTGCCGGCCTCGATCACCGTCGGCATCGACAGGCCGCCTGCGCCCGACGTCGCCGCGCGCGTCGTGGCGACGGCGGAGGCGCCGGACGCCGCCGCGCGCGAAGAGGTGCGGGCGATGGCGTTCGACGGCGACGGCGGCCCCGCGGCGCTTCTGGGCTCGGAGTCCTGGAAGAAGATGGTCGAGGCGTGGAAGTCGGCGCCGAAGACGGAGTCCCGGGGCGCGTACCTGCGAATGCGGACGCCGCAGCCGGGGCCCGCCGAGATGGCGGAGAAGGCGCGCGAAACCCGGACCAGGGCGGAGATCAAGAGCCTCGAAGCCTGCGCGCAGCTCTTCAGGATCGACACCAACCGCTTCCCCGCGACCATGGACGACTTCCAGGGGTACTACGGCGGCGACGGGAAGGACGGGTGGGGGAGGCCGATCCGGTACAAGATGCCGGGGCCGGGCGACAGGGCGTTTGAGTTGAGGTCGGCGGGCCCGGACGGGAAGGAAGGGACGGAGGACGACATCACGAACTGACGCCGCGGGGCGGAATTCGCGAAAGGGCGCGGCGCGGATTGCGCTCTTGGGGGACTGAAGCGGAGGGGAGCGGCGATGGGGCGCAGGGTGGGGTGGGGGGTGGCGGCGGCGGCGATGGCGCTTGTCGTGGCGCTGGTGATCGTCCGCATGCGGGGGACGCGGCCCGGTGAAGCGCCCGCGGACGGAACGCGTCGCGGGGAGGCGGCAGAGGGCGGCGGAACGGCGGCGCCGGAGACGGCGGCGGGCGCCGGGGGCACGGAGGCCGGACGCGGCGCGACCGGCGACGGGAACGGCGACTCCGGGACGTCCCCTGGGGGCGGCGCGACGGGCGGCGTCCCCGCGGGCGGGACCGGGCCGGGCGGCACCGGCACGCGCGAGACAGGCACATCCGCCGGCGCGGCGACCGCCGCCGACAAGACCGACGCGACGAAGGCGGGGAACGGCACGGACGTCCCCGCCGGAACCGGCGACGCCGCCGCAACGCCGCCGGCCGGACCTTCCGGAGGCCTCTTCGGCACCGTGACCGGCCGCGACGGCCTCCCCGTCGCAGGCGCTTCCGTCCGGCCGCGCGGTGCGCCCGAGGCGGCCACGACGGACGCGGCCGGGCACTACGAGCTCGCCGCGGCGCCCGCGGGGAAGGTGCGCGTGGACTGCACGGTGACCGGCGAGGGCACGATGACCCGCTGGACCACGGTCGAGGAGGGGAAGAAGGCCGAGCTCAACTTCGCGCTCGACGGGATCGTGCTGCACGGGTTCGTGCGCCGCGCGGGCCGCCCGCTCGCCGCGACGCGGCTCGAGTTCGACCCGGAGCAGGGAAGCGAGATGGACGGCTCGTCGGCGACGACGGGCGCGGCGGGCGCGTACCGGACGGTGCTGGCGAAGCCGGGGCTGCTGATGGTCCGCGTCGAGGCGGACACGGTGAGGTTCGCGGTGCCGGCCGGCGTCGCCGACTTCGAGCGCGACATCGAGCTGCTGGCGGGCACGATCGCGGGGCGCGTCTACGACGACGCGACGCGCGCCGCCGTCGCCGGCGCGAGGATCGAGGCGTTCCGGGACCTCGACCCGCGGCTCGACATCGGCCAGGCCGCGTCGCGATTCGTGCGCGCCTCGGAGAGCGGGCCGGACGGCGCCTTCGAGCTGCGGGACCTCCCCGAGGGGACGTACACGCTCCACGTGAGCGGGACGGGAGGGTTCGCGACGGTAACGCCGGTCGTGCTGGAGAAGGACGGGTTCGCGAGCGGCGCGGACGCGTATCTGACGGCCGGCGCCCGGGTGGAGGGAACCGTGCTGGACGTCGGCGGCAAGCCCGTGGCGGGAGCGTCCTTCACGATGAGGGAGGTCGCGACCGGGGCGCCGATGCCGCTTCCCGGCCTCGATGTCGTGCGGAGCGATGCCGCCGGGAAGTTCCGCGTCGAGGGCGTGCCTCAGGGGAACGTGCGGATCACCGCGCACGCGGCGGGGCTGGCAAAGGTGTCGGCCACGGTGCCGGTCACGCTCGCCGGGGCGACCATCGAGTTCCGGCTCGCTCCCGAGGGCCGCGTACGCGTCCACGTCCTCGACGCCGCGGGCAACCCCGTCCCGAAGGCCGGGCTCGTCGTGCGCGATGCCGCCGGTGTTCCCGTCGACCCTTCGCCCGAGGAGTTCGCGGACCCCGCGGGCTCGCAGAGCGACGCGCAGGGCTACGTGACGCGGCGCGGTCTGCCGCGCGGGCATTTCAGCGGCGAGGCCGCGGCGAGCGCCGGGCGGGCGCCGGTCGCGTTCGACGTCGAGGAAGGGAAAACGACGGAGCTGGAGGCGGTGGTGAAGGAGGTCCGGTAGGCGTCAGTGGCGGAAGACGACGGCGGACGCGACGTTCAGCACGAGGATGACCGTCGTGACCACCACGACCAGGCTTCCCGTGATCCGGTCTCCCAACGATCGCGGGCGAAAAGTCGCGCGCAGGGCCCAGGCCACGGCCGCGGCAGGCGCCGAGAGCGCGAGAAACTCGGCGTGCAGGTGGCCGCAAAGGTGCGGGATGAATGTCACCGACACGGATGCGAGGAAGGCGAAGAAGTAGAGCCAGGCGACCACGCGGGGGTGAACGGTCGAGGCAGGCGCGGCGGCCGGGGTTCTCATGTCGTCAGTATACGAACCGGGCCCCGGGTTGCCCCGGGGCCCGGCGAAGTCGACTCACTCCGGACGGATCGAGCTAGTTCCCGCCCAGGTCGATCACCCGCACCTGCAGACGGTCGATGCTGCTGCCGTCGTCCAGGTT
>JADLHC010000042.1 GCA_020849035.1 Planctomycetia bacterium | reverse complement strand
GCGCGCGACGGTGCGCTGCGCGCCGCGCGTGCCGAGCCGGGGGATCTCCGGGACGGTTCCCGTGCCGGAGGTCGTCTCGCCCATGAGGACCGCGCGCCCGTGGTCCTGGAGGGCGCCCGCGGTGAGCTCCGAGGCTGAGGCGGAGAAGCGGTTGACGAGGACGAGGAGGGGAACCTCCGGCGGGATCGCCGCGCCGGGCTGGTCGGCCTCGAGGAGCACCACGGCGCGCCCGCGCTCGACGATGACGGGCCCGGTGCCGATGAAGAGGTCGACGATGGCGACGGCGTCGTCCACGGTGCCGCCCGGGTTGTTGCGGAGATCGAGGATCACGCCGCGCGGGGGCCCGCCGGGGCGGCGCAGCGCCGCAGCCACCTCCTCGGCGCTTCCCCCCGTGTACGACCGCAGGGCAAGGACGACGATGTCGCGGTCGCGGCCCGCCTCGGTGCGTCGGACGGCGCGGGCCTGAACCTCGCGGCGGACGAGCGTGACGTCGCGGCGCTCGCCGCCGCGCACGATCGTGAGCGTGACGGGCGTTCCCGCCTCGCCGCGGATCTTCGCGGTGTACGCGTCCGGCGCCATCCCGCGGGTCGGCGTCCCGTCGACGGCCCGGATCACGTCGCCCTTCCGCAGCACGCCGTCCGCCGGTCCGCCCTCGAAGACCTCGGCCACGACCGGCTCATCGCCGGGCCGCACGGAGATGCCGATGCCCGAGTAGCGGCCCGTCATCGACCGCTCCATGTCCGCCCACGTCTCGGGCGTGAACCACGCGGAATGCGGGTCCAGCCGCGGCAGGATGCACTGAAGCACCCGCTCCGCCGCCGCCGAGAACGCCAGCGGCCGGTCGGGAAAACGCCCATTCCACGCCTCGCACAGGCGCGCGACGGCCGCCGCGCAGCCGGCGGGCGAGGCGCCGGCCCGCGCGAGCATCGCGGCGCGAATCGGCGGCGGAAACAGGACCTCGTCCGGGTCGTAGCCGCAGAGCGCCAGCGCAAGCCCCTCGCGGCACGCGCGCCCGAGAACCTCCGTGTTCCCGGCCACGTGACGGTCCCGCGCAAACAGCAGGACCTCCTCGAACTCGCCGGGATCCACGTCCTCCCCCAGCGAGGCCTTCAGCCGAAGCGCCCGCCGCGTCTCCTCAGTCGCCGCGCATCCCCCCGCCAGCGCGGCCAGCAGGAGGGCTGCAAGGGCGCGCCGCAGCGGTGCGGGAAAGCGCACAACCGCCATACCCGCGCCGGCTTCCGCCCGGGCGTCCCGCGCTCGGCTAGTCGTCGTCGTCCTCGTCGTCCTCGTCGTCGTCGTCGAGCTCTTCCTCGTCGTCGTCGCCCTTCTTCGCCTTCTTCTTCTTCTTCTTCCCGGCGCCGTCCTCCTCCTCCTGCTCCTCCTCGCCGCCGGCCTTCTCCTCGCCGCCTTCCTCCTCCTCCTCCTCGTCCTCCTCGTCGTCGTCATCGTCGCCCCCGCCCGCCTCGGAGAGCACGAACTCGTCGTACTCCTTGCGCGTCATCATCTCGTCCAGCTCGGACAGGTCGCCCACCTGCAGCTTCACCAGCCACCCGTCCTCGAACGGGTCCTTCGCCAGCACGTCCAGGTTCTCCGTCACCTCCTCGTTCACCTCAAGCACCTCGCCCGAAAGCGGCGCGAACAGGTCCGAAACCGCCTTCACGCTCTCGATCTCCCCGAACGGCTGCCCGGCCTCCAGGTTGTCCCCCGCCTCCGGCAGCTCGATGTGCACCAGGTCGCTGAGCTGGGACACGGCGTAGTCGGTGATGCCGAGCACCACCGTCTTCGCCTTCTTGTTGACCTTGATCCATTCGTGTGTCTCGGTGTATTTCAGGTCGTCCGGGCGCATGCGCCGTCTCCGAATGTGTGTGGGCTCACTGCGGGAAGGCTTGGCATTGAATCAGGGAGGGAAGGGGAGTCAAGCAACCGCCGGACCCCTAGCCGAACTTCGGTTGCGCAGTCCCGGCCTCGACTCGCGGCACTTCTTTCCGCACCGGCAGGATCACCGTGAACACCGACCCCTTCCCGGGCTCGCTCCGGACCGTCACCGTCCCCCCGTGCGCCTCCGCAATCCCCTTCGTGATCGCAAGCCCCAGCCCCGTCCCCGCGACCTTCGCGGTCAGCGAGCCGTCGACCCGGAAGAACTGCTGGAAGAGGCTGGCCTGGTCCGCCGCGCTGATCCCGATGCCGTGGTCCTCCACCGCGATGCGCAGGTTTCCCTCCGCGACCGACAGCGTCACGGCGATCTCGCCCCCTTCCGGCGAGTACTTCACCGCGTTCGAGACCAGGTTGATCAGCACTTCCTTCATCCGGTTCCAGTCAAAGACCATCTCCGGCAGGTCCGCGGGGATGTTCGCGTGAATCCGGTGCTGGTCGGAGTGGAGCTTCGGCATCGCCAGCACCTCCCGGACGAGCTCGCCCGGGTTTCCCGCCTCCAGGTTCAGCCGCAGCGTCCCGCTCTGGATCCGCGAGACGTCCAGCAGGTCCTCGATCAGCTCAATGAGCCGGTCGCCCTCCTCGTCGATCACCTGCAGGAACTCCATCTCCTTCGGCGTCCTCGGCATCCCCGCCAGCGCCTCGCAGTACGCCTTGATCGATGTCAGCGGCGTGCGGAGCTCGTGGGAGACGTTCGCGACGAAGTCGGACTTCATCTGGTCGAGCTTGCGCAGGCGGTCCATTTCGCGGGAAGCGGTCATGTCGCGGAAGACGAGGATGCAGCCGAAGGCCTGGAGGGCGTCGTCGCGGAGGAGGGAGGAGCCGACGGCGATGGGGAACTCCGTGCCGCCGAGTCGGGTGGTGACGAGGCGCTCCATGGCGAAGCCGGCCTGGAGTGTCTCGTCGAAGATGGCGCGGAGCTCGACGCGGACGTGCTCGGAGACGAGGGGCTCGAAGGGCTGGCCGAGGACGTCGAGGGAGGGGATGTCGAGCATGGCGGCGGCGTTGCGGTTGATCTGGAGGATGCGGCCGTCGAGGTCGACGACGAGGATGCCGTTGGTGATGGAGTCGAGGATGTTGGCGAGGAAGGAGCGCTCCATGTCGATGCGGCCCAGCTCGTCGTCGAGGCGGGCGCGCTCCTCGGCCGCGAGGATGGCCGCGGCGGCCTCCTCGGCGAGGAACGAGAGCGCTTCGACGGTCTGCTGGGCGATTTCCCCGGCGCCCTGCGGGAGGTCCAGGACGAGGATGCCGGAGACCTCGCCCGCGACGACGAGCGGGACGAGCGTGTGCCAGTCGCGCTCGCTGTCCCCGGGGACCGTCGCGGGCCGGCGCTCCTTCGCGATCCACTCCAGCATGTCCTTCGGGGGGCGCCACGGGGACGCCCCGAGCCGGCGGATCGTCGTGTCGCCGGTCGTCTTGTGGAGCACCATCGAGCCCCCTGCGGCGTCGCGCAGGTAGAACTGGGTGCCGCCCGACCCGACCAGCTCGCGCGCCGCCTCCGCGAACGCCCGGACGATGTCCGCGGACGCCTTCGCGCCGCGGATCTCGCGCGAACGGTCCTGCACGAATCTCGACACCTCGTACGCGTGCCGAAGCGCCTCGGCCTCCGACTTCGCGGCCTCGGGCGGCTGGGGCTGCTCGCTCACCGCGCGAACTCCAGGAACACCATGGCGCGCTCCGCTTCCTCCGCCCCCTCGGCCAGCAGCGCCGGGAAGGCCTCCGTCGACACTCCCAGCGCCGACCAGCCTTCGTCCGACAGCGGCGGCATCCTCCGGTCCCCGCCCGATCCGATCTGGAGCGCCCGGGCGATCAGGTCGCTCAGGTGCACGACCGCGGCCGTCTTCATGTTCTCCCCGGCCAGCGACGGGTTGTGATGCCTCGCCACCG
Source organism: Planctomycetia bacterium (assembly GCA_020849035.1). Taxonomy (GTDB): domain Bacteria; phylum Planctomycetota; class MHYJ01; order WSZJ01; family WSZJ01; genus WSZJ01. Next base: position 9,679 of record JADLHC010000042.1, on the reverse strand, counting down.
CGTCCACCAGCGCCTGCGACAGGCTCCATTTCTGCAGCAGCCAGCCCCCCACGTCCGCGTGCGTCACCCCGAGCACCGCCTCCTCCGCCTCCAGCATCGTCACGTCCGCCTCCCGCACCCGCGCCACGACCTTCGCGAACTCCTCCGGCAGGTACGAGTCCAGCGCCACCTTCCCGATGTCGTGCAGCAGCCCCGCGATGAAGAACTCCTCCAGCGACGTGAAGCCGAGGTGCCGGGCGACGACGCGCGAAAGCGACCCGACGCCGATCGAGTGCCGCCAGAACGCCGTCCGGTCGAATCCCTGCGCCGGCGCCGTCTTTCGAAGCGCGTCGAAGATTGAGGTCGACAGCACCACCGAGCGGATCGTGTTGAATCCCAGGATGACGATCGCGTGGGTCACCGTCGAAATCCGGTTCGGGAAGCCGTAGAACGACGAGTTCACCACCCGCAGGACCTTGGAGGTGATCGCCGGGTCGCTCGAGATCAGCTGCGCGATCTCCTTCGCGCTCGTCCGCGGGTTCGCCATCAGCCGGTTGATCGAGGAGAGCATGGCGGGAAGGGTCGGCAGCCCCTGAATGCGGTCCACCACCCGCTTCAGGCGGTCGGCTCCCGGCGCCGCGGGCGTGCTCACGCCTTCCTCCCGATCCGCGCGGCCGCGGCATCGTAGAGCGCCTTCATCACCGGGTGCTGCGCGGCTTTTTCGAAGGCGTGATCCAGGGCGGCCTTGAGCGCCGCGGGGTCGGCGGGCGTCGTGCGGACCCCCGAGGGAGGCTGTCCCGAGATGACGATGTCGATCGCGGAGACCTTGCGGGCGCGCAGCCGCTCGAGGATATCGGGCGTCAGTTCCGCGCCCTCCCTCACCAGCAGCATGCCGCCGCCGTCGACGACCGGCGCTGCGGTCCTCATTCCCGGCGAGACCTTCTCGATCGGAATCAGCGGCATCTCGTCACGAATTGTAGTGGGGGACCCTGGCGCGGCGGCAATCCGTTTGTCGGCGTCCTACTTTCGGCGGGCGATCACATAGTCGGCCAGCGATTCCAGGGCCTCGCGGAAGGCGCTTCTCGGCAGCACCGCCAGCCGGGCTTTCGCCGCGGCCACGTACCCGTCGGCGCGGTCCAGCGCGAAATCGCGGAGTCCCTGCGCCTCGATCAGCGCGACGACCTGTCCGCGCTTTCCGGCCGCCTTCGGGTCCGCGATCAGCGCCTGGACCTCCCGGCGGCGCTTTTCGTCCAGCCGTTCGAACAGCCCGATGAGCGGCAGGGTGATCTTCCCCTTGTCGAGGTCGGTCCCGAGGGTCTTGCCGACCTCGGCCTCGTCCCCGATCAGGTCGAGGTGGTCGTCGACGATCTGGAACGCGATGCCGACGGCGTTCCCGAATTCGCGCATCGCCTCACGCGTCTCGGGGTCGCAGCCGGAGGCGAGGGCGCCGAGCTCGGCGCAGGAGCCGAACAGGTGGGCGGTCTTGCGCTGCACGATGTCGACGTAGTCCTGCTCGGTGAGGGCGAAATTGAAGCGATGGACGTTCTGGAGGAGTTCCCCGAGGCACATGACCTTGGCGGTTTCGGCCATGGTGAGGAGGACGTCGCGGTTGGGGATGGAGGCGCAGAGTGCGAAGGCTTTGGCGAAGAGGTAGTCGCCGAAGAGGACGGAGACTTCGGTGCCCCAGCGGGTGTTGACGGAGGGGAGGTTGCGGCGGGTGTCGGCGCCGTCGAGGACATCGTCGTGGACGAGGGTGGCGGTGTGGATCATCTCGGCGACGACGGCGACGTCATAGTGAACGGTGTTAACCGTTCCGACCGCCTTCCCGGCAAGCACGCAAACGCTTGGCCTCAAACGCTTTCCGGCGAAGCGGGCGACGTGGCCCATGAGGTCGCCGACCGTTCCTTGGTAGGTCGCCATCTGCGCCTGGATCCGGCGCTCGACCTCCTCCAGCTCGGCGGCAACCGCCTCATGGATGCGGGTCAGATCGGGTCGTGTGGCCGGCTGGGTCGGCATGTCTTCTCCCGGGTGCAGACAGGTCATCCTAACGGGGGCCTAAAGCAGCCGCCAGCGGAAATTCTCAGCGCTTCAGCGCGTACTCGCGGAGGTACTCCGCCAGGGCCTCTTCCCATCCCCTCATGGGGTGCCCGGCTGCCGCGAGGCGGGACGAGTCGAGGGCGGAATTCGCCGGGCGGCGCGCGGGGCGGGGGAAGGCGGCCTGGCCGACGGGGCGTACTTCGCAGGAGTGGCCGGCGAGTTCGACGATCCGGGCGGCGAGGCCGTGCCAGGTCGTGCGGCCGGCGTTGGCGGCGTGGTAGATGCCGTGGACGGGGGCGGTGGCGAGGAAGAGGAGGGCGCGGGCGAGGTCGAGGGAGAAGGTGGGGGAGCCCCACGAGTCGGCGACGACGTCGACGGAGGGGCGCGAGGCGGTGAGCTGGAGCATCGTGTCGACGAAGTTGCGCCGGCTCCACGGGCCGTAGAGCCACGCGGTGCGGGCGATGACGTGATCCGGGCACCGGGCGGCGACCTCGCGTTCGCCGGCGAGCTTCGATTCGCCGTAGGCGCCGAGGGGCCGGGTCGGGTCGCTTTCGACCCAGGGGCGGTCCTTCATCCCGTCGAAGACGTAGTCGGTCGAGACCTGCACGATGCGGATGCCGGCCGCGGCGCACGCCGCGGCCACGTTCGCGGCGCCGCGGCCGTTGAGCTCGAACGCCTCTTCCCGCCGCGCTTCGGCGCCGTCCACGTCCGTGAAAGCGGCGGCGTTGATGACGGCCCGCGGGGCATCCTGCGCGATCGCCGCGTGGACGAGGCCCTCGTCCCGGATGTCCACGCGCGCGGAGGGCCAGGCGACCACGGCCGCGCCGCCCGCGTGCTGGATCGCGCGGGTCAGCATGCCGGTCGCGCCGGTGACGGCGATTCGTGGATGGCCCATGGGCCGCGCAGTATAAGCTCCGCCCCCGGGCCGGGTCTGGAACCCCGGGCAGAAACCTCACGGTGGCGCGGGGCTCAGGTCCTGCCGGCGCGCGACGGGGACTTTGGGCCGCTCGGAGCCCTCTGACGCGCGCCGCCCGGACCCGCGTCGCCTCCTCCGCATCTCCCACATCTCGCCGGATTGAGGCCATCAGAGCCCGCGCGAAATCACTGCAGGTCGGGCGGAGTCGGCCCTCAGACCACCAGCCGCTCATCCACCGACCGCAGGGCCGATGCAGCCTGACCTGAAGTGATTTCGCCCGGGCTCTGGGCGGAAGTTTCGCTTGTCCGGCGCCGGTCCCTGCCGCTAATCTCGGGCCCCTATGAAACGCATCCTCCCGCTGTTCCTTCTCGCCGGCGCTTTCGCCGGGTGCCGCCAGGAGCTCGTCAAAGAGGAATACTGCGTCAAGCCCGCCACCGAGGACCAGCGCTGGTCCGCAGGAAGCAAGACCGTCTGGAACGACAAGAACGAGGTCATCGGGTTCGTCGAGATCCAGGACGCGACCCTCAAGTCCCAGAACTACGAGAACGAGAAGCACCTCAAGCCGATCGGCAACGAGGTGCACCGCGCGTACTTCGTGAAGGACCGCGACTACAACCTGATCGGGTACATCACCGAGCGCGGCAATACGTACAAGTTCCGGTCGGGATCCGCGGACACCGAGCACGTCGGCAACTACACGATCGACGACGGGATCCGCACGCTCCTCAGGATCTCCACCCGGTTCGAGCTGAGGCCGACCAGGCTCGAGGATTAGCCCGCTGCCGCGGGGCCAGCGCTAGGGGTAGATGCGGTAGATCGTCCGAGGGAACGGGATGCACTCGCGGACGTGCTCGTTCCCGCAGATCCACGCCACCGTGCGCTCGAGCCCGAGCCCGAAGCCCGAGTGCGGCACGCTCCCGTACTTCCGCAGGTCCAGGTACCACTCGAACGCGCTCCGCGGGAGCTTGTGAAGGGCGATCTGGTCCTCGAGGTACCTGAGGTCGTCCGCGCGCTGCCCGCCGCCGATGATCTCGCCGATCCCCGGCGCCAGCACGTCGACGCACAGCACCCGCTTCTCGTTCTGCGGGTCGCGCTTCATGTAGAACGCCTTCACCGCCGTCGGGTACCGGTGGACCATCACCGGCTTCTCCGAGTCCCCGACGATCGCCATCTCCTGCGGCGTGCCGAAGTCGTCCTCGTCCTTCATCTCGACGCCAGCGGCCTTCACCTTCGCGCAGGCGTCGTCATAGGAGATGCGGTGGAAGGGCGGCACGATCTTCTCGAGCGGCTTCGGGTCGCGCTCGAGGACCTTGAACTCCTCCCGGCACGTCTCGAGCGCGCGCTGGACCACGAACGACACGAACTCCTCCGCGAGGTTCATGATGTCGTCCAGCGTCGCCCACGCCACCTCGGGCTCCACCATCCAGAACTCCGTCAGGTGCCGCCGCGTCTTCGACTTTTCCGCCCGGAACGTCGGCCCGAACGAATACACCTTCCCGAGCGCCATCGCCGCGGCCTCCATGTAGAGCTGGCCGCTCTGCGTGAGGTACGCCTTGTCCTCGAAGTACTCGACATTAAAGAGCGTCGTGGTCCCCTCGCACGCCGCGGGCGTCAGGATCGGCGGGTCGACGAGGAAAAACCCCCTGTTGTTGAAGAAGTCGCGGATCGACTGCGCCACGCGCGCCCGGACGCGCAGCGTCGCCGCCGACTTCGGGCCGCGCAGCCACAGGTGGCGCTGCTCCATCAGGAAGTCCACGCCGTGCTCGTGCTGCTGGATCGCGATCGGGTACGGCTGCTCCGCCATCGCGTGGATCTCGAACTTCTTCACGCCCAGCTCCGCGCCGCCCGGCGCGCGCTCGTCGAGCCTCACTTCGCCCTCGACGATCACGCTCGACTCCTGCGTGGCGCGCCCGGCGAGCTCGAACGTCTTCTCGTCCACGTCCTTCCTGCCCATCACGCACTGCACGACGCCGGAGCCGTCGCGCACCTGAAGGAAATGGAGCTTCCCGGCGGAGCGGCGGTGGAACAGCCATCCGCGGACCGCCACGGTCTGGCCGGCGTGCTTCTTGAGGTCGGCGACGTAGACAAAGGCCATGGGCGTTGCCTCAGGGGGACGCCCGGCGCCCGGCGGGGGCCGGCGCGTTCCCGGTTTCGGGAATTCCGGCTACTTCGGCGTCTCCGGTGCGTTCTCCTTCGGCAGGTACGGATGGCCCCGCTTCTGCACCACCCGCGCCGAGCGGATCTCGTCGATCGGCTGCAGCTTCCGCACCGCGTCGAGCCCCTCGACCACGCGACCCACCACGAGGAACTTGCCGGCGTACTGCGGCACCTCGCCCGTGAAGATGACGAACCGCGTCGAACCCGTGTTCTTCAGCGCGTCGGTGTCCGGCTGGCCCTCTGCGGGCAGGTCGCGCACCAGCGCGACGGTCCCCGCGGTCGCCGGGAGCTTGCTCGACTCGAACGGGATCGTGAAGCCGCGGGGCGCACTGCCGTCCGGCATCGGGTCGCCCATGAAGACGGCCCCCGTCTCCACCTTGTACACGTGCGTCTTCGCGTAGTACCCCTTCTCCACCTGCCGGATGAACGCCGCCGTCGCGTTCGGCGCGTCGTCTTCGTCCAGCTCGATCAGCACCCGGCCCGTCGACGCGTCCAGCTCGATGCGCGGAAGCGCGACGTTGTCGATCTTCACCTGCAGCGGGTCCACGGGCTTCTCGTCCTTGCCCGCCTCGCGCAGGTCCTTCAGCTTCTTCTCCAGCAGCCCTTCCTTGCCGCCCCAGGCCTTGTTCTCGAGAGCCGTCTTCTCCTGCTGAGCGGCGAGCTTGCCGGGAAGGGTCTCTCCGAACTTCGCCTTGAGGTCTCCGTACTCCTTGACGGCCTCGTCGAACTTCTCCTCTTCGAAGAGCTTGTTGGCGATGCGGAGGCGGATGTAAGGCTCGACGGGGAGGCCCTGGTAGGTTGCGAGGAGGGCCCTGAGGGCGTCGACGGACTGGGCCTGCTCGAGCTCGAACCACGCCGTGTTGAGTTTCGACTCGCGGCGCTTTTCCTGGAATCTCACGATCGCCCAGGAGAGGAGGATGACGGTGGCGATGGCGTAGAAGACGTTCTGGTACTTCTTGAGGAACTCGAGCGACTTCGTCATCCACGGGGGCAGGCCGTCGGAGGCGAGCTCGGCCATGGCTGCGGCCGGGGAATCGGGCGCTGGCTTGACGTCGTTGGTGTTTTCGGCCGTGGGCATCGTTCCTCTACTTGCTGTATCCGATTTCGACGGTGGCGCGCGTGGTGTCCTCGTTGCGCGCCTTGATCCAGATCTTGCAGCGCTCGTCGCCCTTGAGATAGGAGAGCATGGACCCGCCGCCGGTGGCGTCGGGCGTCGCGGTCTCCTCGGTCCATCCGTTCAGGCGCATCTGCTTCTGGTAGAAGGAGGTCGTGTCTCCGGGCCTGCCGAGCCCCTCGTACGAGACGCGGTAGAGCCGGTAATTGTCGCGCTTCTCCCAGTAGGACTTCGTCTGTTCGTCGTCGGGGGCGCGGGAGAAGCCCTGGGGGACGGGGATGTCCTCCTGGGTATCGGGCACGCCCGGGTTGGTGGAGGTGCAACCGGCGAGGAGGAGGGCGGCGATGAACGGCAAGGCGCGGCGCATGAGGGCTCCGGAAAACGAAGGGGTGAGATTATAGGGGGGGCGGGGCGGGTGTAAAGGGCTAAGGAAGCTCAGGCGGGCCGGCCGGACTCGATCCAGCCGCCGCCGAGGACTTCGTCGCCGCGGTAGAAGACGGCGGCCTGACCGGGTGTGACGGCGCGGACGGGGGAGCGGAAGTCGACGCGTGCGGAGTCGCCGTCGGGGTGGACGAGGGCGGGGGCGGGGTCGTGGTGGGCGCGGATCTGGACGGCGGCCTCGAGGGAGCCGGGGCCGGGGTCGGAGAGCCAGTGGACGCGGCGCGCAAGGAGGCCGGAGGAGAGGAGGTCGTCCGCGAAGCCGACGACGACGGTGTTCGTTTCCGCCCGCAGCTCCACGACGTAGGCCGGCCTGCCGAGGGCGATCCCCAGTCCTTCCCGCTGGCCGACGGTGAAGTTCTGGATGCCGGGGTGCTCCGCGAGGACGCGCCCGGTTGTGTCCACCATCGGCCCCGGGCGGTCCCCTGTCCGCTCCCGGACGAGGCGCCGGTAGTCGTTGTCGGGAACGAAGCAGATCTCCATCGACTCCGGCTTTCCCGACACCGGCAGCGCGAACCGCTCCGCGGCTGCGCGGACCTCGTCCTTGCCCATGGAGCCGACGGGGAAGAGGGTGCGCTCGCGCTGGCGGCGATCGAGGTTGAAGAGGACGTAGGACTGGTCCTTGGCGCGGTCGCGGCCGCGGAAGACGCGGCCTGCTTCGATGCGCGCGTAGTGGCCGGTGGCGACGTGGGAGCAGCCGGCCGCGTCCGCGTAGTCGAGGAGGCGGCCGAACTTGAGGGACTGGTTGCAGACGATGCAGGGGTTGGGCGTGCGGCCGCGGGCGTACTCGGCGACGAAGTGATCGACGATTCCCGCGAATTCGCGGGAGAAGTCGATCGCATAGAACGGGATCCCGAGGCGGTCGGCGACGCGCCGGGCGTCGTAGGCGTCCGCCGCGGAGCAGCAGCCCTGCTTCGAGGAGGTCCCGGCGTGCTCGACGCCGTTGCGCATGAAGAGGCCGACGACGTCGTGGCCCTGCTCGCGCAGCAGGGCCGCCGCGACGCTCGAGTCGACGCCTCCGCTCATGGCCACGACGACGCGCATTCCGGGCTCCAGACGGGAAGGCCGGATCCTACCCCGGCCCGGCGCGCCGGGGGCGGCTTTCCCTCGATTTCCGCCCGGAACCGCGTATACTCCTCCCCCCCATGGCCCCCCTTCTTCCCGCCTTCCTGGCCCAGACCTCCCCCCCGGCGGAGGGGACGCCCTCGACCTCCGCGCCCCCCGGCGGCGCACCGTCCGGCTCCGCCCCCGCCGGCGACGGCATGGGCGGGCTGGGGAGCATCCTCCTCCCGATCGGCCTCATGTTCGCCGTCATGTACTTCCTCATGATCCGGCCGCAGCAGAAGAAGGAGAAGGAACTCCGGGAGATGGTCAACCGTCTCAAGAAGAACGACAAGGTGATCCTCCAGGGCGGCATCTTCGCCGTCGTCGCCCAGGTCCGGGAGAAGGACGTGATCGTGAAGATCGACGAGAAGAACGACGTCCGCGTCCGGGTGCTCAAGAGCTCGGTGCTGGGCGTCGAAGGGAAGTCCGGCGAAGCCGAGGCGAAGCCCGACGCCGCCTCCGCGGACGACGCGAAGACGGAAAAGGCGGAGCCGGAGAAATGATGCAGGCCCTCTGGCGGCTGCCGCTTCTCGTCCTCACCCTTGCGGCCGCCCTTCCGCATCTGGATCCCTCGCCGGCGGCGCACGAGGCCGCGGCCGCGTTCGTCGCCGCGCAGGACACGACGAGGCTCGGGGCGCAGATCCCCGTGCTTCCGCTGGTCGGCAAGGGCGCCGACACGGGCGGCGCGCTCCGGACGGTCCAGTGGCTTGTCGCGGAGCCGTCGTGGACCCCGCAGCGGCGCGAGGTCGCTCCTGGGGACCGCGCTCCATCCGTCGTCACCGCGCCCTGCCTGCAGGCCGGGCGCGGCCGGGCTCCGCCCGCGACCCGGTAGTTCCACGGGAGCAGTCGCGGACGTTCCATTCACTCAAGCGGAGCTGAGACATGAGCGATACCAAGGCGAAATTCCTTTCGATCCTGGTGCTGGTCCTGGCGGCGGCCTACGTCGCCTGGCCGTCCCAGAACAAGCCGGGCTTCCGTCCGGGGAGCTCGCTGGAAGGCACGAAGTTGAACCTGGGGCTGGACCTGCAGGGCGGGGCCTGGGTCCGGGTGCGGCTGAAGTCTGAAGGGCTGACGGCCGAGGAACTGCGGACGGGGACGGATGAGGCGATGAGCATCCTGTCTCATCGTGTGAACCTGCGCGGGCTGAAGGAGCCGCGGATCACGCAGGTGGGCGGCAACGAGATCCAGGTCGAGGTGCCGGGGCTGAAGTCGAGCCAGGAGGTGGACCAGTTCAAGAAGGTGATCCTGAGCGCCGGCCGCCTGGAGTTCCACATCGAGGCGGGCGAGGCGGACCAGGCGGAGTACCGGCGGACGCAGGTGGCGCCGCCGGGGACGCGCTGGTACGAGCCGCGCGGTACGCGGGGCGCCGGCGGCGGCGGCCTCCTCTGCAAGTCGGAGGTGGCCCTCGACGGCCGCGACCTCGACAGCGCGTCGTCCTCGCGCGACGAAGGCGGACGCCCGGCCGTCTCTTTCAACATGACTCCGGACGGCGCACGCAAGTTCGCCCAGGTGACCGAGATGAACCTGCACAAGCAGCTCGCGATCATCCTGGACGACGTCCTGGTCTCGGCCCCCGAGATCCAGAGCCGCATCTCCGACCACGGGCAGATCACCGGCCAGTTCACGATGCAGGAAGTCCAGGACATGGTCACCGTGCTCTCGACCGGCGCCCTCCGGGCCCCCCTCGAGATGGTCGGCTCCAGCTTCCTCGGGCCGTCGCTCGGCCAGGATGCCATCGACCGCGGGCTCAAGTCCTGCTACTTCGCCATCGCCATCGTCATGCTCTTCATGCTCGTCTACTACCGGCAGGCCGGCATGGTGGCCAACATCGCCATCATCATGAACGTGACGCTGCTGCTCGCCCTCCTCGCCATCCTGGGCGCCACGCTCACCCTTCCCGGCATCGCCGGCATCGTGCTGACCATGGGCATGGC
>JADLHC010000041.1 GCA_020849035.1 Planctomycetia bacterium | reverse complement strand
TGTTGCTGAACGGTCGGGAGGTGCCAGGGATTCCTCCAAATCCCTGGTGGGACAACGGCGGCACGAATCGAGGAAGCTGTTGGAAACCCGAGGAAATTCGGTGGAAAGCTAAAGCCCGGATCGGCTCTCTTCCGAATCTATGCTTGACGTTGGGTAACTGTTAGCCTAAAATCCCCCTCAACTTCTCCGAACGCCTCCTTGGAAGGAACCTTCGTGAACATCACCCCGAAGCAGCTCAACATCCTGAAGTTCATCCAGAACTTCACGGAAACCAATCACTTCTCGCCGACTCTCCAGGAGATCGCCGACGAAATCGGCGTCTCCAAGATCACCATCCTGGACCACCTGAGGGCCCTGGAGCGCAGGGGCATCATCCGCCGCCAGCGCTACCTGTCCCGCTCCATCGAGGTCACCGTCTCCCTCGACGAGTCCGAGCCCGGCGGCGTCGTCCGCCCCCGCACGTCACTTCCCCTCGTCGGCCGCATCACGGCCGGCTCGCCCCTGGAAGCCGTCGAGAACCAGGAGATGATGGACGTGGGCGAGATGCTCGTCGGGCGCAAGGACTGCTTCCTGCTCGAGGTGCGCGGGAATTCAATGATCGAGGACCACATCAAGGACGGCGACTACGTGGTCTGCGAGCGGCGCGAACGTGCCAGCGACGGGGAGACCGTCGTCGCGCTTCTGCCCAACGGCGAGACCACTCTCAAGCGCTTCTACCGGCAGGGCAACAAGTTCCGCCTGCAGCCTGCGAACAGCACGATGCAGCCGATTGTGGTCGACGAGGTGCGCATCCAGGGTGTCGTGACGGGCGTGATGCGGAAGTACTAGGCGCCCTGCCGGCCGGAGACCGGACGGCCTAGCGCCGGATCTTGTCCAGCTCCTCCTGCACGCCCTTCATCAGCGGGCTGTCCGGGTACCGCTTGAGCGCCTCCTCGAAGAGCGGGACCGCCTTGTCCGACTGGCGGTTCTTGACGAGGTTGCGCGCCTTGGTGAGGGTCTCGCGGATCCACCCGTCGCGCTCCCGGGCGGCTTTGGCGCCGCTGGTCGCGCGGCCGAGCAGCTCGCCCGCCTTCATCTCCTCCGCCGTTCCCGGCCAGCGGTCCATCACGTTCTTCACGTAAATCTCGGCTTTCAGCCACTCCTCCTTCGCGATGGCTTCCTCGGCCCACTGGAGCAGCGTCCGCGCGTTTTCGATCGGCTCCTTGTCGGGCGGCGGGGGAACGGGGTCCGGCTCCGTCTTCGGGTCCTTCGGATCGACCGGCGCCTCCGGGACGAGCTCCTTTTTCAGACGCGAGCCCTCATCCGCGAACTCCGACCCGGCCCACTGCCTCTCGAGCTGGTCGATCAGCTCCATCGCCTTCTGCGTGCCGGCCTTGCTCGGGAACTTCAGGGCGTTGGCCACTTCGTTGCGCGCCCGTCTTGCCAGCTCCTCCGCCTGCTTCCGGAGCTCCTGCCCGCGCGCCGCAGCCGTGGCGCCCTCCTCGCGCGACGCGAAGCGGGCGGCCAGCGCTTCGAACGTGACGAGGGCCTTGCCGAGCTGGGAAGCGCGGGCGGCTGCGGTGGCGTCGGCGAGGAGGGTGACGGCCTCCTTTTCGACCCAGGACGCGGCGGCGCGGAGCTGGAGGGAGACCTCGGGGGGCCTGGGGTCCCAGCGCAGGGTCAGGACGGAGCCGGTGCGGCGTGCGAACGCCGGGGGCTCGACGACGAGCGCGGGGGCGTTGCCGAGGACGATTTCCGAGCAGGGGGACTCGAAGTCCCCGTTGAAGGCGGTCACGGAGTCGTCGGCGCGCACGGTGAGGACGTTCATGGCAGGGTCGATGGTGGCCTGGAGGAGGGCGGCGCCCTCGCGCGAGAACTCGCTCTGCCAGGCGATCGAGTCCCCGGACTCGGCGTGCACACCGAGGAGGGTCACGGTGCCGATGCGGCCGACCTTGCGGCTGACCCTGTAGCCGGTCCCGACGGACTGCGGCTCGCCGTCCTTGGCGCCCACCCACAGGGCCGTCGGCGTGGTCGGATAGCCCTTCTCCTCGAACAGGAAGACCCCGTTCCAGAGGAGGGGGGCCTCGGGGCTGTCGAGGCGGATGGACGCGGCGTCGTCGATGGCGACGCGGCCCCACGGGGTGTTCCAGAGTTCGCCGCCGGGGGTGTCCTTCGTCGCTCGAAGGTCGAGCGCGTCGAACCAGGTGACGCTGGCGAGGCCGGCGACGACGCACGCCGCGCGCGCCTGCTCCGCGTCGGGGGGCGGCACGGCCACGACCGAGAGCTTCTTCCAGTCGAACGTCCCCTCGAGGAGGTCCGTCGGCGTTGCGCCGACGAGCCGTCCGCCGCGCAGCCACTCGATGCGCAGCCCGGCCCGGCCGTCCAGCGCCTGGGCCCGGACCCAGCCCTCCAGCCGAAGGGGCTCGCCGGGCTTCGCGGGGACGGGGGCGGACGAAGCGGCGAACAGGGAGTGTTCGCGGGTGTCGACGCCGCGGACGCGCAGGGAGAATCCGCCGTCCTTGTGCTGGTCGGGGTCGGCGGCGACCTGGTAGTTCGCGTCGGCGGCGATCTCCCAGCCCTCCTGGCCGCGCTCCATGCTCCCCGCGGCGCCGAGGAGGTTCGCCGAGTCGGAGGCAACCGGCGGCGGCAGGCTGACGAACTTCCGGATCAGGGACGGCGCGAACACGGCGGCGCCGCCGAGGACCAGGAGCGCCAGGACGACAGCGAGCACCACAGGGCCCGGGCGGCGCAGGCGGACCGGCGCGGCGGGGACTGCGGAGCCGGGGAAGCGCGGGGCGGCGATGCTGAAGGTGTGGGACCCGGCGGTGAAGGACTCGCGGTCGCGGAAGATGCGCGTCTCGAACGCGGCGCCGCCGATCTTCGTTCCGTTGGTGGACTTGAGGTCGCGCACGAGGATGCCCTCGGGCGTTTCGAGCACCTCGGCGTGCCGGCTCGAGAGCTTCTCGTCGTCCAGCGGGATCGTGCACTCGCGGGTGCGCCCGATCACGACCGCGGTGGACCCGAGCGGGTAAGTGGCCAGCGAGCCGTCCGGCGTGGTTACCTGCAGGAAGGACGCGGGCGGCGCGTCCGCCGTGGTGCGCTGCGGCTCCTCGGACGGCGGAGGAGCCGCGGCCGCGGCCGGCGGGGGCTCGGGCGCGGGCGTCGTGATCGTCCCGTCGAGGAACTGGAACACCGCCGCGCCGATCATCAGCCGGTCCCCGGGCTTCAGCGCCGTCGGCCGGTCCAGGGGCTGCCCGTTGAGAAGCGTCCCGTTGCGGCTCCCCGTGTCCGCCGCCATCCACGCGCCGTTGAGGAGTTCGACCTTGAAGTGGTCGCGGCTGGCGCGCGCGTCCATCGTGGGGATCGTGTGCCGGGCGGCGCGCCCGACTGTCACCGGGACGTCTCCCAGCGTGTATTCGCGCGCGACCCCGTTCTCGGTGTGGACGATCTTCGCCATGGCGGAACCCCCATGTTAGAGGGCGGGGGCCCGAAAGGAAAGCGGCGCGCGCCGGTTTCGGCGGCCGGGCCGAACCGTCGCCGGGAGGGGACGTTCATAGTCCTGCCTGCTTGACTCGACCCGCCCGCCCGCTAGAATCCGAATCCCTCGCAACAGGGGCCCACGAAAGGATCCGACATGCCCATGCGTCTCTTCGCCTGCGCCTTCTTCGTCGCCGCTTCCGCCCTCTCCGCCCGCGCCCAGTACGTCGACTCCGTCACGCTGACGACGGGCAAGGCGATGGAAGGCGAGATCCAGAAGTTGACCAGCAAGGAGATCAGTCTCGTGCTTCCGGGCACGACGTCTCTCGTGACCGTCCAGCGTGACCAGGTGGTCGGAGAGATTTCCTGGGACGAGAGCTCGATCCCGCCCGCCATGAACAACGGCCGCTCCCAGTTCGCCTCCGGCCAGTACGCCGCCGCCGCCGCGAATTTCCTCAAGGCCTACCAGGCCGGCGGAACGCGGAACGTCCTCAAGCAGGAGTGCGCGTACAAGATGGCGGAGGCGTACCGGCTCTCGGGGAACTTCGGCGAGGCCGCGACCGCCTACCAGAAGCTGCTCACCGACTTTCCGGAGAGCTTCTACATCAAGGAAGCCTACTCCGCGATCGTCGACTGCTTCATGTTCAGCAGCCCGCCGAACTTCGCCGGGGCCCGCCAGTACATCGGGCAGATCAGCGCCAAGGCGAAGGACCTCGGGATTTCGGAGGAATTCGTCGGGGAGTTGAAGCTGAAGGACGCGCGGATGTACGAGCGCCAGAACCAGCCGGCGCAGGCCCAGGGCGTCTACAACAGCCTGACGAACAGCAAGACGCCGCGGATCCAGTGGGCGGCGGTGGCCGGGCTCGGCGTCTGCCAGCTCGCGGCCAAGGAGCTCGACAAGGCCAGGGCGTCCTTCAAGAAGGTCATCGACAACGCCGACCGCTCCCAGTCGCAGACGCTCGGGCGGGCCTACAACGGCCTGGGCGAGTGCTACCTCGCCGCGGGACTCGACGCCGCCAACGTGAAGGAAGCGCTGTTCTGCTTCCTCCGCACCGTGACGCTCTACCTGCCGGGCGCCAACGACCTCGTCGACGACCACGCGCGGGCGATGATGATGGGCGCGCGCTGCTTCTTCGCGCTGGAGAAGCTCGAGGCGAACCAGGAGCAGAAAGACAAGTACGGGCTGGAAGGCCAGAAGCTGGCCGCGAGGTTCCGCGACACCTACGGAGGCGACTTCCCGAACTGGGTCAAGGCGATCCAGGACCCGCTGGTCAAGTAGGCCCGTTCGTCTCATCCAGGGGCGCCCGCCGTTCCGACGGCGGGCGCCTCTTTCTTTTCCCGCTTCGCAGCAGGGTCGTGCAGAATGCCCGCCTTCCTGGGTTCCGCCGCGGGAGGGGAGGCCCGAGGCGGCGACCTCTCTCATTTCGGGAGACACTATGCTGCGCACGCTGATGCTCTGCGGGCTCCTGGGCCTCGCGGTCAGGGCGGACGAACTCGGGGACCTGGAGCGGCAGGCGAAAGACAAGGAGTACGGGGCGTACTGGGACCGCACGAAGGCCTTCGGCAAGCTCGCAAAGATCGGGTCGGTCAAGGCCGCCCAGGCGGTGCTTCCGAACTGCGGGGACGAGGAGTCCGCGGTCCGCGAGTTCGCCGGTCTCGCCGTCGCCGACTTCTCCGAGAAGGACGCGGTGGCCTGGCTCGCGGCCAACGGGCCCCTGCTGCGCTCGGCGGAGGGGCGGGCGACCGCGTTCTGGGGATTCGGCGTCTCGGGCAACGAGGCGTACCTGCCCGCGCTCGAGAAGGCCGCCGGCGGCGCCGAAAAAGACCCCGCCGCACGCGCCATGGCCATCCGCGCGCTCGGCTGGTTCGGCGACAAGGCGAAGGCCGACGTCCTCCACGCCGCGCTGAAGGACCCGGCGTGGCAGGTGAAGGAGGAAGCGGCGTTCGCGGCGCACGACCGCAAGGACGCGGCCGCGGCCGACGCGCTCGTGAAACTGCTTTCCGACGCCGCCTGGCAGCCGCATGCCGCCGCTCTCTACGGCCTCGCGACCGCCGCCCCCGACCGCCTCCGCGAGGCCCTTCCGAAGGCCCAGAAGGACAAGGCCTGGCAGGTCCGCCTCGCCGCCTGCGAGGCGGCGTGCGAGGCCGGCCCCGCCGACGGGCTGGCTGCCGGGAAGGAAGCGCTCAAGGACGAGGCCTGGCAGGTCCGCGCCGCGGCGGTGGGCGCGATCGAGCAGGTGTGGGAGAAGGACGGGATCGAGCCCTTGATCGACGCGCTGGCCAAGGAGAAGGGGCGCCTGCGCTACGACATCACCATGGCCCTGCGCGCGATGACCGGGAAGGAAATCGGGTTCAGCGCGGCGGACTGGAAGCTCTGGTGGGAGGCGAACAAGGACGGCTTCAAGATGGAGAAGAAGCCCAAGTCGCGCGGCGCGGTGGACGCGAAGTCCGCGGGGTCGGAGGCCTCCTTCTACAACGTCCCGATCTTCAGCGACCGCATCGGCTTCACCATCGACTTCAGCGGCTCCATGTTCGACGACAACCAGGAGGGGGGCGGGTCGGGGGAGCAGAAGGGGCGCAAGCAGATCGACATCGCGCTGGAGGAGTTCCAGAAGACGGTGCAGGCGCTGAAGCCGGACGTGAAGGTCAACCTCATCGTCATGAGCACCGAGGCGATCGTGCAGAAGGTCCGGGCGTTCGCGAAGACGCTCGTGCCGGTCTCCGCGGCGCGCCCGAAGATCCTGTCGTGGGCGTTCGACGCGAAGAAGAAGCTGGAGCCGATCAAACGCGGTCGCGGCGACATGTGGGACGCGGTTGCGGAGCTGATGCAGGACGAGGACGTGGACACGATCTTCATCCTCAGCGACGGCGGCCCGAGCTACGGGGCGTGCGTCGACGAGAAGCACTTCCTCAGCGAGCTGAAGCGGGCGAACCGGTACCGGAGGGTGATGATCCACACGGTGCTGACGGGGAAGGGGGCGAAGACGTTCATGGGGGACCTGGCGGAGTTGACGGGGGGGCAGGCGGTCGCGAGGTAGGAAGGATGGGGAAGGCTGGCGGAGGCTGGCGGGGGCTGGCGGAGGCTGGCGGAGGCGGCTAAAGCGGAGGAGCACACGGTGAGGTTCGAGAAAGTTCTCCGGGTGGCGGTCGTTGTCGGCGCGGCCCTCGTGTCGTGGGCGGTTGTCGCCGATGACAGCGCTTCCCCGAAGTCCGTCCGGCTCGTCATCCTGCACACGAACGACCTGCACGGGCGGGCGTATCCGCAGAAGGCGGTGTGGCTGGACAAGCAGAATCCACCCGACGTGGGCGGGCTGGCGGCGCTTCTGGCGACGATCCGGCGGGAGCGGGCGGCGGCGTGGAACTCGGGGGCGGCGGTGGTGCTGGCGGACGCCGGGGACTGGTTCCAGGGGACACCGGAGGGGGACCTGCCGCGCGGGCGGCTGGTGGTGGAGTGGATGAACCTGGCGGGGTACGACTTCGCGACGATCGGGAACCACGAGTTCGACAAGGGGTACCGGACGGTGGCCGACCTGGCGGACGTGGCGCACTACCCGTTCCTGGGGGCGAACATCCGGTGGGCGAGCGGGAGTCGGCCGGACTGGTGCCGGGGGTCGCGGACGTTCCGGCTGTCGGGGAACCGGGTGACGTTCGTGGGGCTGATCACGAGCGCGATGGACAAGCTGGTGATGCCGGAGGCGATCCGGGGGCTGCGGTTCGACGACGAGGTGGAGACGCTGAAGAAGTACCTGAAGGACGACGGGCGGGTGGTGATCCCGGTGACGCACTGCGGGGTGGACCGGGACCTGGAGATCGCGGCGGCGGCGAAGGTGCCGGTGATCATCGGGGGGCACTCGCACACGGGGCTGCCGAACGGGAAGACGGCGCCGGACGGCACGCTGGTCTGCCAGTGCTACGCGGGCGGGACGGTGCTGGGGCGGACGGAGATCGTGATCGAGGGCGGGAAGGTGACGGAGAAGAAGGCGTCGCACGTGCCGGTCCGGCCCGCCGACGGCGAGGACGCGGAGGCGAAGGCGCTCATCTCGCGCTACGCCCGCGAGATCGACGCCACGATGAACGTCGAGATCGGCGAGGCGCCGGAGGCCCTGACGCGCGGCGGAACCGGGTCGTCGGCGCTCGGGAACTGGGTGACCGACGTCATGCGGAAGAAAGCGGGCGCCCACGTCGCCCTGACCAACCGCACGGGCATCCGGGCGGACCTGCCCGCCGGGAAGATCCGCCTGCGCGAGATGTACGAGATCAGCCCGTTCTCGAACACGCTCGTCACGATGGACGTGAGCGGGGCCGACCTCGACTCGATCCTCGAATTCTCGATCGGCGCCGGCGCCACGTTCCTCGAGGTCTCCGGGCTCGAGGCGGACGTGGACATGAAGGCGCCCGAAGGGAGCCGCGTGGCGATCGCGAAGGTCGCGGGCGAGCCCTGGGACGCCACGCGCACCTACAAGGTCGTCACCAATTCGTTCCTCGCGGCAGGCGGCGACGGCCACTCGACCTTCAAGGCGGGGAAGAACCGCGCGGAAACAGGGATCGACATGCTCGACGCCCAGGTCGAGGCGTGCCGGGCCGGGAAAGTCGTCGCCCCGGCGGGGGACCGGATCCGCTTCCGCTAGAACAGGAAGGCGGCCAGCCGCGACGCCCAGGCCGGCGCCGAAATGAACAGCCCGGCGATGATTCCCTGGATCGTCAGCCGGCCAGCGGAGGACTCGCTCTCCTCGGACTCCGATGTCTCCGGGATCTCCACGTCGAACAGCCGCGACAGAAGCCGCTTCATACCTCCCCCATCGGCCTTCGCGCGCCGCCGCCTTGAGCTTTTCCCCTGCGCCTTTTTCTCCCGGCCAGCCCCGCCCCGCGCTTCAATGGGCCGCCCAGGGTCCTGGGAGAGGGAGAGTGCCATGAAGCGTCTGACCTGCGTCCTGCTGGCGTCCGCCGTTCTGTCCTCGTGCGGCCCCGCCGCGCCCGCGTCGAAGGGAGCGCCGGTCGGGCTGGTGTTCGACGTCGGGGGGCGCGGCGACAAGTCGTTCAACGACGGGGCGTACCGGGGCCTGGAGAAGGCGAAGGCGGAGCTGGGGGTCGAGTTCGCCTACAAGGAGCCGACGAACGCGGACCGGGAGGCGGCGCTGCGGTCGATGGCGGAGGGGGGCTCGAGCCTGGTCTTCGGCGTCGGGTTCCTGTTCACCGACTCGATCTGCGTGCTGGCGAAGGACTTCCCGTCGCAGAAGTTCGCCTGCATCGACTACGACCTCGGCGCCAAGCCGCAGGTGCCCGCGAACGTGAGCGCGATCCGGTTCCGGGAGGAGGAGGGGGCGTTCCTCGTCGGCGCGATCGCGGGCCTTGCGACGAAGTCGAACAAGGTCGGGTTCGTCGGGGGGATGGACATCCCGCTGATCCACAAGTTCCGGGCCGGCTACGAGGCGGGCGCGAAGGCCGTGAACCCCGGGTGCGAGGTGATCGTGAACTTCGCGGGGCTGACGCCGGAGGCGTTCAAGGACCCGGTGAAGGGCAAGGAGCTGGCGAAGGCGCAGTACGGCGCGGGCGCGGACATCATCTTCCATGCGAGCGGCTCGACCGGGAACGGCGTGTTCGAGGAGGCGAAGGAGCGCAACAAGGCCGCGGGCAAGGCGGCCTGCTTCGTCATCGGCGTGGACAGCGACCAGTGGGAGGAGGGCGGCCACGTGCTGACGTCGATGATCAAGCGCGTGGACGTCGCCGTCTTCGACACGATCAGGTCCTGGAAGGACGGCAGGTTCACCGCCGGCGCGCATGAGTTCGGGCTGAAGGAGGACGGAGTCGGGTACGTGCGCGACGCGAAGAACCAGGCGCTCGTCACGGACGAGATCGAGGCGAAGGTCCAGGCTCTCCGGAAGGAGATCATCGAAGGAAAGCGCACCGTTCCGTCGAAGTAGCGCCGCCGCGCCGCCATGAACCTCGCCATCGAGATGACCGGCATCGAGAAGCGCTTCCCGCGCGTGGTGGCGAACGCCGGCGTGAACCTGACGGTCGCGGAGGGGGAGATCCACGCGATCGTGGGGGAGAACGGGGCGGGGAAGTCCACGCTGATGAAGATCCTGTACGGGCTGTACGCGCCGGACGCGGGGACGGTGAAGGTCTTCGGGAAGGAGATGACGCGCTTCTCGCCGGCGGCCTCGATCGCGGCGGGGATCGGGATGGTGCACCAGCACTTCATGCTCGTCCCGACGCTGACCGTGGCGGAGAACGTGGTGCTGGGGATGGAGCCGCGGCTTGGGCCGTGGTTCGACGCGGTGCAGGCGGAGCGGGAGGTGGCGGAGCTGTCGACGCGGCTGGGGCTGGCGGTGGACCCGAGGGCGCGGGTGGAAACGCTGCCGGTGGGAATCCAGCAGAGGGTTGAGATCCTGAAGGTGCTGGCGCGCGGGGCGCGGATCCTGGTGCTGGACGAGCCGACGGCGGTGCTGACGCCGGCGGAGACGGAGGAGCTGATCGCGACGCTGGGGAAGATGAAGGCCGAGGGGCGGACGATCGTGCTGATCACGCACAAGCTGAAGGAAGTGAAGGCGGCGTCGGACCGGCTGACGGTGCTGCGGCGCGGGGCGACGGCGGGGACGGCGGTGACGGCGGACGTGACGGAGGAGAAGATCGCCGAGATGATGGTGGGGCGCGCGGTGGCGATGCGGGTCGAAAAAAAAACATCGAGGCCCGGGGATCCCGTTCTCTCGGTGAAAGGCCTGCAGGCCGCGGGCGTCGGGCCCGTGACGTTCGACGTGCGCGCCGGCGAGATCGTCGGCGTCGCGGGCGTCGAGGGGAACGGCCAGAGCGAGCTGCTCGAGTGCCTCTCCGGCCTGCGCGCCGCGCGGGCGGGCGGCGCCTCCCTCGGCGGCGTGGACCTGTCGCGGTCGGGGCCGGCGGCGTGGTTCCGGGCGGGGCTGGGGGTGATCCCGGAGGACCGGCAGAAGCGCGGGCTGGTGGGGGAGTTCACGGTGGCGGAGAACCTGGTGCTGGGGCGGCACCGGGAGGCGCGGTTCGTGAGGCGCGGGTTCGTGGCGGCGGGGGAGAGGGAAGCGGAGGCGGCGGCGCTGGTGAGGCGGCACGACGTGAGGCCCGCGGAGACGGGGGTGGAGGCGGGGTCGCTGTCGGGGGGGAACCAGCAGAAGGCGATCGTGGCGCGGGAGCTGGCGCGGAAGCCGCGGCTGCTGGTGGCGGCGCACCCGACGCGCGGGGTGGACATCGGGGCGATCGAGGCGATCCACAAGGCGATCGTGTCGGAGCGGGACCGCGGGGCCGCGGTTCTGCTGGTGAGCTCGGAGTTGTCGGAGATCCTGGCGCTCGCGGACCGGGTGCTGGTGATGTTCCGGGGGCAGGTGGCGGGAGAGCTGAAGGCCGCCGACGCGACGGAGAAGAAGATCGGGGTGCTGATGGCGGGGGGGAAGGCGTGAGGGAGAACGGGAAGATGGGAGATGGGAGACGGGAGACGGGAGATTCGCGCGACCGGCGCGGACGGGAGATCTCCCATCTCCCGTCTCCCATCTCCCATCTTCCGTTTACGACCCCGGGGAGCCGGCGCCCGTGACCCGCCTGCTTAGCCGAGCTGCGTACAGCGCGATCCCGGCGACCCTGGCGCTGGCGGCCGCGGCCGTCCTCGGCTTCGTCATCGTGGCCGTGACCGGGCACAACCCGTTCGCGGTGGTGCGCGACCTCGTCGCGGCGGCGCGCCAGGCGCACGGGCTCCGCGACGACCTCGCCTGCGTCCTGCTCTACGCCACCCCGCTCATCTTCACCGGGCTGTCCGTCGCCGTCGCCTTCCGCGCGGGCCTGTTCAACATCGGCGGCATGGGTCAGATCCTCGTCGGGTCGCTCCTCTGCGGCTACGTGGGGTGGAAGCTCGCGGCCCTTCCCGCGATCCTCACGATTCCCCTCTGCCTGGCGGCCGCCGCGGCGGGCGGCGCGGCCTGGGGGGCGATCGCGGGCGCCCTCAAGGCCTGGCGCGGGTCCCACGAGGTCATCATCACGATCATGCTGAACTTCTGCGCCGTCGCGCTCACCGA
>JADLHC010000040.1 GCA_020849035.1 Planctomycetia bacterium | reverse complement strand
GACCGCGCCGCGCAGGCGTACAAGGACCGCGTCGCCGGGATGACCGACCTGGGCGCCCCGATGGACGAGGCGCGGAGGATGGCCGACGACCCGAAGGCGGGCACCGGCGACGCCTTCCTCGCGGGCACGGCCGGCGGCGCGAACACGGTCATGCAGACCGCCTTCGCTCCCCTCGCACCCGTCATGGCTCTGCCCGGCGTCCACCAGCTTGCCTCGCTCGGCGCCATCCCCGGCCAGGTCGGCAAGGCGGTGGCGCGCGGCGTCCCGGTTCAGGCCGGTGGCCGCGTCCACCGCGTCCTCCCGTGGGACGCCGGAGAGGCCGGCGGCGCCGCCGTCGAGTCCGCGACGAACGTCGCCGCCCTGAAGCTCGCCCCCGCCGCCGAGGCCGCGACGATGAAGGCGGTCGGCAAGACGCCCGTGGGGGCCGCTGTTGCTTCCGCCGCCCGGTACGACCAGGGAGCCGGTCCCGTCGGCCGCGCCGCAGCCGCGCTCACGGAGCGCATGCGTGGGCCACAGACGGCGGCCCCCGTCGCGCAGCTTCCGCCGGCCGTCGCCGCCCCGACCGTTCCCGCGTGGAAGCCGCCCGTCGCGCCGCCGGAGGGCGCCGCCGCGCCGGACGCGCTCTACAAGCCGCCGATGCGGTACGAGGGCACGCGGGCGCCCGCCCTGGACATCCAGCCGATCCGCGAGGTGCCGCGCCCCGCGGGCGCCCCCGGCGTCGCCGAGTTCAAGGCCGAGCGGGTCGTCAACGAGCCGCGGCCGGGCGACGTCCCCGTGCAGCGGTTCATGGGGCGCAAGGCGATGGCCGAGGCGGAGGCGGAACTTGCGCGGCGCGCGGCTCAGGACAACCCGCTGACCCCTGTTGAGCGGAAGATCCAGGACGCCTCTGGTGGGTACTCGCCGGACGTGGTGGTCACCGAGCCTGGCATGGTGGACACTCCCGTTCGGAAGCCGCCCGAGATCGGCATCCGCCGCATCGGACGGACGCCTCCTCCGCCGGCGCCTCCGGCACCGCCGAGGCCGACCGAGCCCCCGCCTCCGCCGACTCCTCCACAGGAAGTCGCGCGGTTCCGCGGTAGCGATGCACGCGCCCAGGCAGATCGCATGGCGGCGTCGCATCGACCCGACCCTCTGATGGCGGAGCAGCCGCTCGAGGTCGTTCCTGGTGACGTCGGCGAGTGGATCGTGAGGAAGCCGGGTCACGAGGAGGCGCCCGCGATCGAGCGCCCGGACCGCACCTACGAACCGCCCGCGCCTCGAAGCGCGGAGGTCGTCGGCACGTTCCGCGGAGCGTCCGCGCGAGCGAACGCGCAGGCCGCCGCCGACGCCATCAACGCGAAGCGACCGTCCGGCGGACTCGTCCACGAGCCGGAAGTGGAGGTCGTCCCCGGGAGCGACGTCGGGTCGTGGGAGGTGCGCCGTCCCGGAGACGCCGCCGCGCCGACGCCCGTCCGCCGGATCGGACGCACGCCGCCGCCCGTGGAGCGACCCGCCTCGCCTGAACCGGCCGTCATCGAACCCGTGAAGGAGACGGTTCCACAGGGGGCGGCCGAGAAGCCGCGACAGGTGCCGGAGGCGGACAAGGTGCCCGCCGAGGTGGTCGCTCCGCAGGAGGCGCCCGCCGCGGCGCCCAAGCCCGTCGCCGGCAAGCCGAAGGTCCCGCCGATCACGAAGGCGAAGCCGGCCGCGGAGCCAGCCCCCGAGACGATCGAGGCGTCCGACATCGGGAAGGTGATCGCCGAGAACTCGAAGCGCGACGCAGAGACGGCGCGCGAGCGGCACGCGCAGCGCGTCGAGATCGCTCGCGAGGCCATCGCGAAGGGCGGCGGCGTCAAGGTGGTCAAGCAGCGCATGATCTCCGAGATCGCGGATCGGGGACACGCCGCCGCCGACGACGGAGAGCTTGTGGCGGCGATCAACGAGGCGCGGAAGCCGACCGAGCCTGCCGCAGCCTCCATCAACCAGCCGTCAACAAGCGCGGAACCGACCCCCGCGGAGACCCCGTTCGAGCGCCGCATGCGCGAGGCGGAGGAGGGGCGCGAGGGCGGAGAGACGCCCACGAAGCCGCGCGAAGGCCCGACGCTCGGATCGCTCGGCGGCGCGCTCGGGCCGGCGAGTCCGACCAAGGCGCTCGGCGCGCTCGACAAGGCGTGGGATCTCACCGTCGGTCGCGTCGTGGACGCTGTCTCCGAGCGCGTGAAGAAGTCCGCCCCGTTCGTCCGGCGCGTGCGCCAGGCGTTCGTGAACGAGGAACTCACCCTGGACCCGTCAGAGCAACTGCACCAGACGAAGCAGAGGCTGGGCAAGGGCGGCGGCGTCGAGAAGCACGAGGCCCGGCTCACCGAGAAGCTCGCGAAGTCGATCGACAAGGAACTGCGCCGCGTGCCCGAGGCCGACGCCGCGGAAGGCTACCGCTACCTCGGCGGCGAGACCGACACGCTGCCGGCGACGATCACCCCCAAGGCGAAGTCCGCGCTCGACGCGGCGTCCGCGGCGATGCACGTCCGGCGCGTCGCCATGCAGGTCCGCGGGATCATCTCCGAGGCCGTCCTCAAGGAGTACCCCCGGTTCGTCTCGCGGATCATGCGCCTGAAGGAGAACGGCAAGCGGACCATCGGCGGCAGCGGGACTGTCTCGAAGATCGCCCGCGAGGTTCACCGCATGGACGCCCCCGGCGTCCTCTTCGACCACGGCGAGAAGGCCGTCGCCGACCTCGTCGCGAAGCTCGGGACCAAGACGCGCGTCGTCACTGGGACTAAGTCGCGGACGCTCGTGAAGTTCGACACGCCCGAGGCGCGCGACTCGTTCATCGAATCGGCGCGCAAGGAGTTCGGGCACCGCCGCGGATCGACCGGCTGGCGCGACTCGTTCGACGCCCTGTCCGAGACCGACCGCGCGCTGCTCCACGAGATCACCGACCCCGCGGACTCGTTCGCGATCACGATGGCCCGCGCCAACGCGAAGATCGCCGCGTACGACTTCCTCGGCGAACTGCAGAAGATCGGCGGCGGCAAGGCCGAGAACGGCGGGGACTGGGTCGTGGACCTCGCTCCCGGCGACAAGCCTCCGCCTGGGTACACGAAGGTCGAAGGGCACCAGTGGGGGCCGCTCAACGGCAAGGCCCTCTCGCCCGACATCCACGAGTACGCGACCTCGCTCACGGTGAAGCCTCCGATCAGCGCGATCGGCGAGGTGTTCCGCGAGGGGTTCCGCTCGTGGAAGATCGCGCGCACCGTCGAGTCGTGGCCGACCGTCGTCCGGAACTGGCTGTCGCACGACTACATGACGACCCAGGCGGGCGTGAGCCTGATGAACCCCGAGAACTGGGGCTTCCACGCGAAGGCCATCAAGGCGCTCGCCGGCCGGGACGCCGCGACGCTGAAGTGGGCCGTCGAGAACGGGATCGTCGGGAACGACTGGTACGCCACGCTCAACAAGGAGCGCATCGGGAGCGCGCTCAACGGCTCCGAGACGCCCGTCAAGACGCTGTACCGCTGGTTCACGGAGAACCCGGAGGGCGACCTCGCGCGAGCGAACGATCTCAACGTCTCCGCGGCCCGCGCGCTCGGCGACGCGATCCCGCGGCCGGACACGCTCGTCCCCGGCATGAAGACCGTCCGCAAGGCCGCGTCGCACCTCTACTCGATGCAGGAGGATCTCGTCCGCCTGCCGGCCGCGCTCAAGCTCCAGGAGGCGGGCAAGTCGATCCACGCGATCATCGAGGAACTCGAGGCGACGACGCCCT
>JADLHC010000039.1 GCA_020849035.1 Planctomycetia bacterium | reverse complement strand
TCAATTTGCCTATGAGTCAGTGAAACTCGCCGACCCGTTAGGCTGTATTCCCCGATGACCCGACTCATCCCCGATCAGGAGACCCGACGCCATGCTGCGAGCCCTGACCTCCGCCGCGCTCTGGACCGCGGCGGCCCTGGCGTGCCGTGCGGAAGAAGCGCTTCCCGAGAGCCCGCCGTCGAAGAAGGCCGTGGCCGCCTGCGTCCGCTCGATCGCGAAGGAGGGGTGGGCGGAGTGGACGAAGGCGCCGGAGCGGGTTCCCAAGGGGGAATTCTGGTGCGCGGGAGACCCGTCGGTCGTCAAGGACGGCGCCCTCTACCGCATGTATTTCACCGGCGTCAACCCGTCGCGCGGCGGCGCGTGCGCCATCGTGCAGGCGACCTCGAAGGACGCGCTGAAGTGGGAGTTCCCCGCGACGGGGAAAAAGGTGAAGGGGCTTGCGATTGACGGCGAGGACGGCACCTGGGACCACGCCGCGGAAACCTGCTTCGCGCTGCAGAAGGACGGCGAGACGTGGCTGTACTACTGCGGTTACGGCAAGGCCGGATGGCAGACGCCGGGGAACCCCGGGAGGCTCGGCCTCGCAACCTCCAAGGACGGCGTGAACTTCAAGAAGTCTTCCGACAAGCCGATCCTCCGCCCGACGCCCCGCTCGTACGACGCGAACAGCATCTTCAGCCCGTGCGTCCTGAAGGAAGGCGACGAGTACGTGATGATCTACTGCGGGCACGCCTGGCATGCCGACGACAAGCCCGGCTATGCCTGCATCCTCGGCGCGACTTCGAAGGACGGGATCAACTGGACCAAGCGCAAAACGCCCGTGCTTCTGCCCATGCCCGACGTCGCGTGGGCCCGTGAATCGGTCGCGGAGGCCAGCCTGATGAAGGGGCGGGACGGGAAGTTCTACCTCTTCTTCACGGGCCTGGTTTTCAAGCCGAAGGAAACCTATGCCATCGGCATCGCGAGGAGCGACACGCCCTTCGGCCCGTGGGACGTCAACCCGGAGCCGATCGTCGAGCCGAGCGGGCGCGCCGGGGCGTTCGACGAGACGCGCATCATCGCGCCGGGCGTCTTCGCGGACGGCGACACGGTGCGGCTCTGGTATCACGGCTTCGCGTCGGACAACACGATCTCGATGGGCTGCGTCGAATCCAGGTGGCCGTTGCGCGGTCCCGCGGAGGGCGGGGAAAAGAAGTAGGAAGCCGGAAAGCAGGCGCTGACCGACGGCACGCTCTTTGCGATTCCCCCTCCCGTCGCACGACAGGCAAGGGGGAACTCCTGGAGGTGTCCCATGAAACCGATGACACTCGTCCTGTTCGCAGGACTTCTGCTGCCCGGCTGCATTGAGCACGTGGGGAAGAGCACGGCGGACGCCGCCGACCAGGCTCGCGCGCTGGTCGCCGCGCAGGACGCGGAACGCGAGGGACGCGAACTTCGCGAGAAGCAGATTCGCAGCGAATACGACGCCGTGAATCGCCGCGTGCTCGACGAGGAGATCGCGGCCCACGCCCGCGCCGAGAAGGAAGCCGAGGCGCTTCGCCGCGAGTCGGGCGAACACGCCCGGATCGGAAAAGAAGCGTTGCGGGCGCGCGAGCAGGAAGCGGTCGCGCGCGCGAAGGCCGAGCGGGAGCTGGAGGCCCTTCGTGAGCAGTTGGCCGACGCGCAGGCCCGCGAAAGGGCGGCGCTCAAGGCGGCGCGGGACGAGGCGGAAGCGCGCGCGACGGCGGAGGAGGAGCTGGAAGCGATCCGGCAGGCGCAGTGCGAGCTCCAGCGTCGCGAGAAGGCGGCGCTGAAAGCGGCGGCTGCGGAATCGGCGGGGCGGGCGGAGGCCGAGAAGGCGCTTGAGGCGATCCGCCACGAGCTGTGCGAACTCCGTCGCCGCGAGAAGGCCGCCCTGCAGGCCGCGGAGGCCCAGTCCGCGGCCCGGGAGCGGGCGGAGAAGGCGATCGCCTGCCTGCGTCGCGAGATGGCCGAGCTTCTGGGCCGGGAGGAGCAGGCGGTGGCGGCACTCGCCCGTGCTGAAATGGAACTGGAAGCGCTTCGCCACGAAGTCTGCGAACTCAAGGCCCGCGATCGCCGGTCGGCGGATGCCCTGGCGCGCGAGGCGGCGGCCCGGGCGGCGGTTGAGCGGGAGCTGGCGGCGCTGCGCGCGCCGAAGCCGGCGCCGTGCGATCACGA
Organism: Planctomycetia bacterium; assembly: GCA_020849035.1. GTDB lineage: Bacteria > Planctomycetota > MHYJ01 > WSZJ01 > WSZJ01 > WSZJ01. The sequence continues at coordinate 2,394 of JADLHC010000039.1, read as the reverse complement.
AGCGGATTCGAAGGAGCCGGCCTGCGGCGCGGATCCTGAGCACGAGGAAGTCGTGGTTGTCCCGCACGGAGATGGGAATGCGTCCGGACGCCCGGCCCCGGTCGAGCGTCCCGGAAGGGGCCCGCGGCGGGGTGGCCAGCGCAACCGGTGAGACCGTCCCGGCGGGCGGCCGGAGCCGCCCGCCGGGGCCTCACGGAGTCAAGCCGGCCGCAACGCGCTTGAACCGTGCTCCCGCAAGTCGGACAATCAGGGCGCTGTCGCGCACGTACCGGAGAACGGCCATGAAGACTCGGATGCTGGTCGCAGGGATCGCGCTCGTCGTGACGGGAGTGGTGTTCGGCCTCGCGCACGCGGAGGAAACGGGCAAGCCGATGACGGAAGGACGTTACCGGCTCTTCAGCGGCACAAACCGCCAGGAGAACCTGATCTTCCGGATCGACACGGCGACAGGTGACACGGTGGTGCTGAATTCGACCAGCCACACCTGGGAAACCGTCCGCTGAAAGAGCGCGCCCGGGCGCCGCTTCCCCGCGCCCGGGCCGGCTTTCCTTGCGAGATCAGGATCTTGTCGGGTTGGAGAACCTGAACTCCGCGTAGTCCGACCACGGGCCCCAGCCGGCGGAAGTCCTCGCCCCGACCTTCCAGCGAATCCAGATCTTGTTCATCGTCGGCCAGACGGTCTGGCTCGTCGCGCCGCCCGTGCTCCAGGCGTAACAGCATTTCCAGACTCCGCCTTCGGAGAACTCCAGCCAGACCTGGTCGTCGGTCGAGCCGGCCTTCGCGGCCCAGGACGGTTTCACCGACGTTCCGACGACGCCCAACCCGGGTCCGGGTGTTTCGGCGACATCCCGGTCGGAGCGGGGGACGGCGGGGGAAGGGACACGACGAGGCCGGCGAAGGCGCTGGCGGAGGAGAACCCGGCGGAGTTGTGGGACCAGACGTGCCAGACGGAGCTGGTGGTGACGGTGGTCCCGGTCTTCGGCGACACGATGGCGGGCGCCGGCGGGGGGAGGATGCCCATCTTCGCGGACACGGTGTCCACGAACGTCGCCCAGGGGAAGTACGCGCCTCCTTCCCTCCGTCGTGTGGATCACGATCGCGTCGATGTCGCAGGAGGTCTCACGGCTGGAAGCGGAGTAGTCGGGCGAAGCGTCCCACGTTACGGCGGGCTTCGGCGGTGCGGCGTGGGCCGTGAGGGCCGCGGCGGCCAGGACCAGCAGCGTCGTGACTTTCATCATCTTCCCCCCGTCGAGTGTTCCCGCTGTGCGGATGGCGGCGCTTCCAGCGGCATGAGTTTCCCCTCCTCTGCCCGCGCTGCGGCTCCGAAGTGAAGGTCGTCGCCGTCATCGCCGCCCCGGAAGAATCGCGCGCCCTGCCCGCCCCCGCCGCGGCTTCCCACGCCGCTTCCCCGCCGCCGTCCCAGGCCACCCCCACTCTCTGCGAATCTCCCACGCTCCCAGGCCTCCTCGATGCCATCCCACGCGACCTCTTTCTCTGGCCTGAGCGAGCGAAGCGAATCGAAGGCTCCGACGCCCCAGCCTGGGACTCCCCTGATCCTCCCGGCCCGGACCACGCTTTACACCCCGACTCCCACCCCGGGCATGACGAGGACGACCGCGACGACGGCCCCGACCCCGATTCCGAGAACATCGCGCAGGATCGCCTCGAGCTCGCGCTCCCCGCGACCGCGCCCCCCGTGTCGCCGCGCGCCGGAAAACGCGCGTCGCAGCCCTTGATCCGCGCCCGCGGCGAGGCCTAGAGTGGCCGTCCGTGAAGCGTTCGCGCCGCGAAAACCCAGCCGACCCGCCCCCGACGCCCCCCGGGGGGCGTCAGGGGCAGGTCCAGGGCCAGTCCCACGCGGCGGGCGGCGCGAGCGGCGGTTTCCAGGTTCCCATCGGGGAGCGGATCATGAGGCTCGCGCTCGTTCTCGCCGCGGTCGTGTCCGTCGCGGTCTCCTCCGCGGACGCCCAGGAGAAGGACGGGGAGCCCGCGAAGCCGGACCTGAAGCCCGGGAGCCGGATGATCCTGAAGTTCCCGGAGCTGCCCAGGACCCTCTACGCCATGGTCCACGGCGAGGAAACGGCGCCCCAGATCTGCGTGAGCCTGCCGGAGAACTACTCCCCCGACAGGAAGTTCCCCCTCTTCGCCTTCATCTGGGGCGGCGACGGGGGCGACTGCACCGGGGCCGGCCGGGGACCCGCGGTCATGTCGAAGAAGGACTGCATCTTCGTGAACCTGCCGCTCTTCAAGAAGACGTGGAACCCGGACGGGCCGTTCGAGGGGCGCCTCGTCGACCTCAAGGAGGACGCGGAGGTGATCTGCAGTTCCTACGCCGCCATGATGAAGAAGCTGTACGAGGTCATCCCGAACATCGACACCGCGAACAACATCATC
>JADLHC010000038.1 GCA_020849035.1 Planctomycetia bacterium | reverse complement strand
GACCTGCCCCTGACGCCCCCCGGGGGGCGTCGGGGGCGGGTCGGCGGGGTTTTCGCGGCGCGAACGCTTCACGGCCGGCCACTCTAGACCCGCCGGCGGGCGCGGATCAAGCGCGAACGCCCTCCTTTTCCGCAGCGCGGCGACACGGGGAGCTGCGGGGGCGCCGCGGGGAGCTCGAGCTACGCGATGTCCTCGTCGTCGGGCGGGTCGCCGTCGCCGAAGTCCTCGTGGGCCGGGCCGGGATCCGCGTCCGCGCCGGGGAGATCGGGCGCGGCGGGGTCCGGGGCGGGGGGCTCGGGAGCGTCCCAGGCGTCGGAGAAGAGGTCGCGGGGGATGGAGTCAAGGAGCGCCGTGGGTGGGGAAGCGGGGGAGTCGGAGAGGGGGAGTGAAGCCTGGGCGGGCGGCGAAGCGGGTGAAGCGGCCGGCGCCGCGGCGGGGGCTGCGAGCCGCAGACATTCGCTGGTACAATGCAGCCGCACCAAATTCGGAGCTTCGCCATGGCCTTCGACAGAATCACGGTGGACCCTCAGCGGATGAACGGGGAGCCCTGCATCCGCAACACCCGGCTTACCGTCCGGCGGGTTCTCCAGGCGATGGCTGCGTACCCGGACCGTGCGGAACTCCGCCGCGAGTACCCCGAGCTCGAGGACGAAGACATCCGCCAGGCGCTGGGTTTCGCCGCGACGATGCTGGATGACAGCGTCCTTGAAGTGAAGCCCGCGTAGTGCGGCTGCTGCTGGACCAGGGGCTCCCGCGCACCACTGTCGCCAGGTTGACTGCCGCCGGCCACGACGCGGTGCACGTCGGTGACATCGGCCACGCCGCTGCGACGGACTCCGCGATCCTCGAGCTTGCGAGAACCCAGGATCGCGTCGTCGTGACGCTCGATGCCGACTTCCACGCCGAGATGGCCCTGACCGGCGCCGCGCGCCCTTCTGTCATTCGAATTCGCATTGAAGGCCTGCGGGCAGATGCGCTGCATGACCTGCTCGAGCGGGTCCTCACACGGTGCAGGGCGGACATCAACGCCGGCGCGCTCGTCTCCGTCGAGGTCCAGCGAATCCGCTTGAGGCGGCTCCCCCTTACCCGGGCGACGAAACGGCCCACGTAGCGGCGTGCACCACTCGCCGAACTCCACCTGCCGCTTCTTCTGGCACGACGGGCACAGGCACCGGCTTTTGCACGAGTGCGCCAGCAGGAACTCGTCGTCGCACTCGGGGCAGCGGATGCGCGCGAAACCGTAGTCGAGGATGCCGCACTTCAGGAACCTGCGCACCGCCCCCGGGATCGCCGGCCGCAGTGGGCCGTGCGCGGGCGCGAAACGGTCGTCGTAGGCGCGCAGGAATGCGTCGAGGTGGTCGCTGAGCAGCCGCCAGAGCGGCGACTCGCGCGGCCGCCGGGCGCGGTAGACGCCGCCGGGCGCGGGGCGGGGGCACTTCGCTTCGCCTGCCGGCTTCGCGGCGGGAGATTCCCGGCGCTTCATGCAGGACGATGCTGCCGTCCTGGATTCCCGGAAGTCCATACACCCCGGGCAATTCCGCCGTGCGCGGCGCCCGCATCCGCCGGTCGCTCCGCGCCTACTTCGTCGTGCGGTCCGCGTCCCGGAACAGCCCCTCGACCCGCCGGAACTTTCCCTTCGTCGCGGGCAGTTCGCCGGCCGCGAGGTAGAGCTCGCGCTCCTTGGGCAGGAACAGCATGGACTGGAGGGTCAGGTCGCCCTGCGGCACGGCCTGCAGGAGCTTCTTGGCCTCGGTCATCCCGATCTTGCCCTTCCACGCCTTCTCGAGCTGGTTGAGGCGGAACCAGCGGGGGCAGACCTGGGACTCGTTGGGCGGCTCGAGGCGCCAGTGGTTGGTGGCGATGACGGCGCCGTCCTCGGGCTCGCGGACCTTGCACTGGTCGTGGTCGAGCTCGAAGACGCCGCACTTGCCGGAGGCGTCGACGACCATGAGGTTGTTGCCGCAGGTGCGGTCGGTTTTCTCGAGGAGGGCTTTGGCTTCGTCAAAGGTCTTGCAGGTCTCGAGGACGCGGCGGAAAAGAAGCACGTACGGCACGCCGTCGACGGTGTCCTTCTTGTGGTAGACGTTCATGACGGCGAGGGAGAGGCCGTGCTCGTTCATGCCGGAGAGGACGCCGGCGAGGCCGGGCCAGGTGACGGACGCGAATCGGTACTTTCCCTCGGGGCTGTAGACCATGACGATCGTGTGCTTGTGCGCGACGCCTCGTCCCGGGAAGTCGAGGTTGCGGCCGAAGATGACGGTCTCGTTCTTCGTCGCGGGGGGCTGGAGGACGAAGGTGGAGCAGTTCACGATGCGGATCGCGTCGAGGAAGGTGTGGACGATGAGGACGTGCCCGTAGTCGAGCTCCGCGCCCTCGGCCAGCCCCTTGAGCTCCGCGCGCTCGTCGTCCGAGAGGTTCTTTTCCAGCTTCCGCGCGTTCTCGACGAACTTGTCCTTCAGCTCGGGGTCACCGGTGTAGGTTTCGAAGTACTCCTTGAAGAGGAACCGGATTTCGTCGCGGAAGTTCCGGCCGACCTCGCGGCCGATGTCGGCGGGCTTGCCGCCGGCGCGGAAGACGCGGACGCCGTTGATGTCGTCGGTGGTTCCGTAGGGCTCGGGTTTCTCCTGGGCGAGGCACGGGAGGGCGAGCCACAGCGCGGCGAGCAGGCGAATCGGTCGGATCACGGAGGCCTCCGTTGGGTGAACCTCCGATTTTAGCCGAGCGCGGTCTAGGCGTGTGCGCCGGACTGACCGACAATCCGGCCTGGTTCCTGCCCCGGAGGCCCCATGCGCCGTTCCACCCTGGCCGTGCTCGCCCTGACGCTCGTCCTCGCCGGCTGCCGCAAGGCCGCCGCGCCGCCCCCGCCGGCCCCCGCGCCCGCTTCCTCCGGAGGCGCCGCGGCCCCCGCGCCGCAGAAACCCGCCGCCTTCCGCGGCGAGTGGCGCGCGTCCCTCAAGGGCGCCGACATTCCCGACGTCCCCGCCGGCGGCCAGGTGCGCGGCCGGGAATTCACGGTCGAGATCGCGGAGTTCGAGAACGGTATCCTGCACCTGAAGCAGGGGAAGGAGTTCTTCGCCGACCTCGAGTTCGTGGTGTTCCTGTTCACGAAGGAGAAGGGCTCGATCCCGGAGAATCGGACGTGGGAGTTCGAGCCCGAACGCAAGTTCGACCGGCCGCACATCCACCTGGGATACAAGAAACCCGGCGAGAACATGCCGAGCCACGACATGTTCATGAGCGGTTACTCGATGAAGCTCGAGCTGGGAAAGGAGTCGGGGAAGAAGATCCCCGGCAGGATCTGGCTGTGCGTCGAGGCGGAGGCGAAGGAAGGGGAGCCGGCCGGGGGCGAGCGGAAGAGCTGGGTGGCGGGGACGTTCACGGCGACGGTGAAGGGGTTCATCCTGAGGAACGGGCAGGCGGACCGCACGGAGGACGCGCTGGAGCTGCTTCCGTGGCTGATGGAGGAGCGGCTGAAGAAGGAGAATCCCGGCCAGGCGGTCGCGGTGACGAACTCGGCGGGGGGGATGATGACGACGGGGGAGAAGACGGGGAGCGGGTCGGTGGACGTGGAGTGGACGCTGGCGGGGGCGAAAAAGGGCTGGCTGAAGGCGCGGTTCGAGAAGAAGAACGGGGAGTGGGCCGTCTCGAAGGTCTGGCCCGGCAACCAGATCCCCGAGGCGCACCCGGACAAGGTGCCCGACCTGAAGGCGAAGGGCCCGGAGGGGCTGCGTTACCTCGCCGCCGTGGAGCTGGAGAAGATGTTCGCCGGGAAGATCGTGCACATGCAGGGGGCGCTGTACCCGAATGCAAAGGACGGGGTGGCGGCGGCATGCCAGGTCGGCGGGCAGGTCGAAGGCGAGGACGACTGGTTCCAGAAGACGCTTCTGTTCAAGTGGACGGAGAACGGCTGGGCGTTCGACCGGGTGCTCGCGGAGGGGGAGCGGTTCAACGCGGCGACGGGGGCGGTGGAGAAGTAGCGGCGGCCGCGCCGCTCACGACCTCGGGCTGAGGCGGACGACGGCCGACAGCCGGAAGCCCTGTCCCGGCTCGAGGTAGGTCGCGGTCCAGCCGAAACGCCGGAGGAGGGAGACGTTCCCCCCGGCCGCGTTCCAGGTGCCGCCGCGCGCGATGCGCCAGTCGCGGTACCGGCGCCCGCCGGGGTCGTTCAGGCACCACTCGCGGCCGTTCCCCGCCATGCCCCGGACGCCGTACGGCGAGTCGTCGGTCGCGAAGTCGTCGACCGAGGTCGGCGTCATGCCGTCGGAGAAGGTCTCCCCGCAGTTGCACCGCACCGCGTCGAAATTCACCCCCCACGGATACGGCCGCCCGTCCGGCCCGCGCCCCGCCTTCTCCCACTGCTCCTCGTGCGGCAGGCACAGCAGCCGGCCCGTCTTCTGCGACTTCCAGGAGGCGTACGCGGCCGCGTCGTTCCACGACACCGACAGGACCGGCCAGTCCTCCGCCCAGTCCGCCTGCGCGTGCCGCAGCCGGCAGTCGTCCGCCATCACACCCGGGCGCGGCCGCGACAGCCACTCCTTCGTCGGCACCACCCACTGGCCGCTCATCCGCGGCCAGTACGGCGCCGCGCCGTCGCCGGGCCGCGGGGCGCGGCGCTCGGCCTCCTCCGGATGAAGCGCGTTCAGGAACTCGGCGTACTCGCGGCAGGTGACCTGCAGGCGCGCGAGGAAGAAGTCGTCCAGCGAACGCACGCCGGCCCGGACGCCGGCCGTGGGGCTCGCGGTCTTGCCGAGCTGGAACGGGAACGGCCCCGCCGGGATCGGGAGGAAGCCATCGAGGCGCTCCGCCTCCTCGAACAGCGTCGCGTCGACCTCGAGATCCTCCTGGCGGCCGACGTTCACCGGAAGGGCGAGCGGCGCGCGGCCGTCCGCCACGATCACCAGCAGCCACGACCCCATCGGCCACGCGCGCTTCTCGATCGGCGTCGTCCCGAGGAACTGTCCGCTGCCGCGCGGGCGGCCGGGGGAGTTGCCGAAGAGCTCGTTGAGCACGGATTCGGGGAGCTTGGGCTTTCCCGCGCCGACCGTGACGGGCACGAGCGCCCGGTCCATCTCGACGTAGCGGAAAGCCCAGACCTTCGCGCCGGTGACCGGCTCCGGGCGGCACGCGGCGGCGTGGACCTTGAGGGTCAGCGGCGACTCCGGCTCCAGCTCGCGCATCCCCTCCGACCCCTTCACCGCCGGCATCCGTCCGCTCCACGGGTGGTACCCCATCACGACCAGCTCGTCCGGCTTCGCCCGGCGCCCGGCCTCGAGGCAGCGGCACGCGAACGCCCGGGTCCGCACGGCGAGCGTCCCGTCGCCCCGCAGCCTCGCCGCGAACGTCCCGTCGTCGTGCCGTTCGACGACCTGCCGGTGCAGGATCGCCGCCCGCTCGTCGCCGTTGGCTTCCTCCTCGAGGAAGCGCTGCCAGTACATCTCGGCCTTGAGGGCGCGGGCCTCCTTCATGAGGGGGACGTTCGAGAGGGCGGAGGTGAGCGCCGCGTCGGCTTCCGCGAACGCGCGCATCCCCTGCCGTTCCAGCGCCAGGGCGCGGTCCTGGAGCTCCCACAGTTCCTTCTTCTTCGCGAGCGGCGCGTGCGCCTTGACCTCCTCGGAGAGGTTGCGCGCCTCCTCGTTCACCTTCCGCGACTCCGCGTCCGACTTCCGCCACCTCTCCAGGTCCACCTTCGCCTTCTCGACCTGCTCGTTCGCGAGCTTCTCCCGCCGCTCGCGCTCCTTCGTTCCCTCGAGGTAGGCGTCGATCTCCGAGGCCAGCTCGGAGGCGCTCGGGTAGCGGTCCGCCTTGTTCTTCGAGAGCGCCTTCAGGCAGATCGCCTCCAGCTCCGGGGGGCAGTCCATCCACAGCGACGGGGGCTTCACGTCCTTGGAGGTCACCATCCGGATGACCTCCCACGGGTTCTCGTCCTCGAACGGCGGCACCAGCGCGAGGATCTCGTACAGGATCGCCCCGAGGGCGTACACGTCGCTCCGCGCGTCCACCTCGTCGAGCTTCCCCAGCGCCTGCTCCGGCGGCATGTAGCTCGGCGTCCCCAGCACCTGCCCCTCCATCGTCAGCTTGCTCGACCGCGCCTCGCCCGCCTGCCCCAGCTTCCGCAGCTTGCGCGTCGTCTGCCGCGGCCTCACCGGGCCTTTCGGCTCCTTCTCGCCCACGATCCGCGCCAGCCCCCAGTCCACGATCAGCACCTCGCCGAACTCGCCCAGCATCACGTTCGCCGGCTTCAGGTCGCGGTGCACCACCCCCTTGCTGTGCGCGTACGCCATCCCGCGGCACACGTCCCGGAACGCCTCCACCAGCCGGCGCTGCTTCCACGTCCCCTCGCGGATCACCTGAAGCATGTCCCGCCCGTAAATCCGCTTCATCGCCACGAAGACCTCCTTCGTGGTCGGCAGCATCCCCACCTCGTGCACCGGCACGATGTTCGGGTGCTCCAGGCGTCCGGTGATGCGGCCTTCCCACCGGAAGCGCTCCAGCGCCTCGGCGGGGGCGTCCTCCAGCACGAGTTTCAGGGCCACCTTGCGGTCGATGTCGGTGTCGGTCGCCTCCACGACGCGGCCGATCCCGCCGCGTCCCAGCTCGTCCCCCAGCAAGTACTTCCGGTCGGGCGGTTGCGAGATCAGGACGCCGCGCTCGCCGACCGGCGCGCCGATCGAGCCCCGGACAGGGTGGGCCGTCGCCGGGCTCCCGCCGCCGCGGGAAGCGGGCACGATCAGCGTCTCGGCGGACGAGGGGTTGGCCAGGAAGCCCTTCCAGGCCTCCAGCACCCGCCGCGGCACCTCCAGAGAGGCCACCAGGTCCCTGGCCTCGCCGCCCTTCAGGTGGGCCATCGTGGCCGCGTGGATCGCCTGCACGCGCTCGTCCTCCAGGCCGGCCCGCTCGCGGAGGAGCGTCGTGAAGTCCCGCGTCGGGTGCTTGACCAGGTCGCCGATGACCTGGACGAGGGCGTCCTCGCTCACGAACTGGAGGCGGAGGGCGAGGACTCCGAAAAGGAGTTCGGCGTCGCGGCCGGCGAGGGTGGGCATGGGAGGCGCGATGGTAGCGGAGAATGCGCCCGGATTGGAGTGTGGAAGCGGGGCTACCGGGGCGCCAGGGCCCGCCGGGCGGCGCGCTCCGTGGGAGCGAAGCCGCAGCCCGCGGCCTTCTCGAGCGCCTCGCGGGCCTCGCCGTCGGCCGCACCCAGCCGGGCCAGCGCGGCGGCCGCGAAGGCGCCCGCGCGGGTCTTCGGGCGCGCCTTGAGGACCTCGAGGACCGTGTCCTTCATCGACCTGAGGCCGAGGGCGCCGATGAAACGGACGGCGCGCTCGGCGTAGCGATCGGAGGCCGGGTCCTCCGCCAGGCGGAGGACTTTGGCGAGGCCGGCGGCGTCCTTCGCCCCGAGACGCGACGCGGCCAGCAGCAGCCGGACGCTGACCTGCTGGTGCTTCTCGTCGAGCGAGAGCTGTTCCTTCAGCTGCGCGGCGTCGAGGTCGTGGAAGCGGAAGAGGTCCCGGCCGTCGGCGGGCTGCACGTCGCCGTCCTTGACCGACCTGGCGAGGGGAACGACGAGCGGGTCGCCGTCGATCCGGATTTCTGCGGCGAAGCCGCGGGCGCCGCCGGTGTCCGTGAGCCGGACGGCGACCAGGTTGTCCCCGTCGGCGAGCCAGGGCAGCAGGTCGACGATGACCGCGCAGCCCCGGTATCCCCACCAGCCGACGTGGGTGTCGTAGAAGTCGACCTCCTCGCCGTTGATGCGGATCTCCGCGACGTCGTCCGCGACGAAGACCATCTCGGCGGTGCGGAACTTCTCGGGCGCCTTGAAGCGCTTGCGCAGGCAGCCTCCCGCGTCGGCCTGCGTCCAGATCCAGTTCCCGTCGGAGGCGAAGCCGAACGTGTTGTCCACGGTGTAGTGCTTCCACTTCTCCTCGTTCATCCCGTAGTCCTTCGCGGCGCCCCAGGTCGAGTCGTCGCAGTCCGGGGCCGCCCAGTTGTCGGGCGGGCGGTCCGTGGCCTTCCACGTCGTGTCGGAGACGACGACCGTGGGGCCGGCGAGGGCGGCGCCGGAGAGCAGGAGCGACAGGTGCACTGCGGCGGAAACGACCCGGGACGCGCTCATGCCGCCTCCTATTTCCTGTGGATCGGCCCGATGTACTTCTCCGCCACGACCACGTCGTCGAACCAGACGCGGTTGACGGGGTTCGGGTCTTTGACGCCGTTCTGCTTCGCGGCGTTCTCTGTGACGTAGTGTTCGAGCCAGAAATTCGAGATCTTCAGGTCGGGAGTCTTCCGCCAGTCGAACCCCTCGAACGGCTCGCCGCCCTCCTTCAGCGTCTGGAACCCCAGGCCCGTCCACTTCTCGCGCGGCGTGCCCTTCTTCACGTGCACGACGAGCTTCCCGTCCAGCCAGAGCGCCAGTTCCCCGTCCCGCTCGCCGGGCTTGTTCATCCTGATCATGAACTCGACGCACTGCCACCGCTCGCGCGGCGCCGGCTGCGGCTCGGCCGGCTTGATCCCGTTGCCCCAGTACTTCCCGTCGGCCGAGACCTTCATCTCGTGCCAGTACACGTAGAAGTTCCAGTTCCCCGGCTTCGGCGCCTTCCCGCGCTCGCCCCACGGCTCGATCCCCACCGAGAAGCGGTCGTCCCCCTTCGGGCGCTCGCCCGCCTTCGGTTGCGGCCAGCGCGTCGGAGGGTTCAGCCCGCCCATCCACACGAAATGGTGGATGTACTCCGCCTCCTTCGCGAACTTCACGTAGAACCGGGCGAAGGCACGCTCCGCCCCCCGCGGGAGCATCTTCCAGAGCGACCCGCCCGTGTCCTGCCCGAGCGTCGCCGTCACCTGGAGGCACTTCTTCCCGCCCCCCTCCGGGCCCCCCTCCACCAGCTCCAGCGGCTTCCCGTCCTTGTCGTTCGGCTCGTCCCAGCGCTTGAGCAGGGCGGCCTTGTCGCCGTCCTCGAAGCTCTCGGCGAAGATCACGGCAGGGTCCTTCCCGAGGCCGCGGTCGCCCGGGTATTTCGCCGCCAACCCCGGGCCCTCCGGGAGCTTCTCGTCCGCCGCCTGCTCGGCGAGGGCGGATCCGGTCGACAGGAGGAGGATGGCGAGAAGGTGTCTCACCGCCGCCCTACGGCTTCCCCGCCTTCGACTCGATCACGGCCCAGCAGATCCCGTCCAGGTCGGTGAATTCGACGACCTTCCCGCCGGGCCAGTCGCGAACGTCCCCGAGCTTCGCTCCGGCAGCCTTGAGCTTCATCACCACTGCGGGCAGGTCGTCCACGATGATGTCGGCCGTCATCCCGCTTCGGGACGCCGCAGGCGGGGCGGGTTCGGGGGAGGAGGCCTTGAAGATGGTCATGACGAGGTCTCCGGCCTGGAGTTTTTCCCAGGAGCCGTCGGACTCGCCGAAATGGGGATCGGGGATGCGCTTGAAGCCGAGCGTGGCCATGTAGAAGCCGGTGGAGCGTGCGACGTCAGCGACGAAGAGGCCGATTTCACCGCGGCGGACTTTCATGAGGGGGCTCCGTGGGATCCGTGGGGATGCGGTCATGATACCGGAGCCCGGCGGAGATTCACGCGGTGCCGCGCGCCGCCTCGTTCCCGGGCCGGCGGCCGAGGAGCAGCTCGACGAACGGCCCTGCCGGGAGGGGACGGCCGAGGAGGAAGCCCTGGGCGAGGTCGCAGCCCGCGTCGCGGACCGAGGCGAACTGGTCCTCGGTCTCGATGCCCTCGGCGAGCACCTGTATGCCGAGACTGTGCCCGAGGCCGACCATGGTGGGCACCAGCGCTCCCGCGCGGAGCTGGCGCCACGGCCTCCGGACGAACTGCTGGTCGACCTTGAGGATGTCCACGGGGAAGTTCTCGAGGTAGGCGAATGATGCGTGCCCGGCGCCGAAGTCGTCGATGGCGAGCCGGACGCCCAGTTCACGAAGGCCATGGAATGCCGGGAGGATCCGGGACGGCTCGGCGAGGATGTGCTCGGTGATTTCGATCAGGAGGGAGTCCGCTTCGCAGTTCGCGGCCTGCAGGTGCCCCGCCACCATTTGTACGAGGTCCTTCGACAGGAGCGTCCGCTCCGTGAGGTTGACGGAAACCCAGCCCTTCCACCCGGCTCGCCGCCAGCCCGAAAGCTGCCGAAGCGCCTCGCCGAGCACCCACCGGTCGAGCGCCTCCGCCGTCGGCGTCTCCTCGACGGCCGGCAGGAATGCCGCCGGTGGCACGTCCCCCCGCACCGGGTGATCCCACCGCGCGAGCGCCTCGGACCCCACGATCTCCCCGGTCCGGAACGCCCTCACCGGCTGGAACGTCAGCTCGATCCGCCCCCCTTCGAGCGCCTCCTGGAAGTCCGATTCCAGCCCGAGCCGCTCCTGCGCGGGGCCGTCGATGCGCTCGTCGTAGAAGCGCAGGCCTCCTCCCTCCGACTTCGCCCGGTACATCGCCGTGTCCGCGTGCCGCAGGAGGTCCTCCAGCGTGCGCCCGCCGCGGGGGAACATCGCGGCCCCCACGCTTGCCGACAGGCGCACGGTGTGCTCCTGCACCGTCACCGGGCGTGCCACGGACTCAAGGATGCGCTCTCCCACCGCCGCCGCTTCCGCCTCGTTCGCCCCCGGCAGCAGGACCGCATACTCGTCGCCGCCCATGCGCGCCAGGGTGTCGCCGGACCGCACGAGGCGCTCCAGCCGCCGGGCGATCTCGACGAGAGCTTCGTCCCCTGCGGCATGCCCGAGGCTGTCGTTGAGGTGCTTGAAGCGGTCGAGGTCGACGAGCAGGAGCGCGGCGCTGCGGGGCCGGGCACGCGCGGCCGCAAGATCCCGGCGGCTGCGGCTCTCGAACATGCGGCGGTTCGCGATTCCCGTCAGTTCGTCGAAGTACGCCTCGTGCTCGAGCTGCACCATGAGCCGCTGCCGTTCCGTGACGTCCGTTCCCACGGCCTGGTATTCCAGCAGGCCCCCCGTCGGCGTCGCGATCGCCACCACCTCCCACTGAACCCACATCTCGGACCCGTCGGAGAACGGAATCCGGTGCAGCACCGTCGAGGGGAGCCCCCCGGGCGTCACCGACCCCGCCGCCTTCTGGATCATCGTCACGGCGTCCGGCGGCAGCGCATTCCAGAGCGACACCTCCAGCGCCCGCGCCGGTGTCAGCCCGAGCCGCCGCGCATAGGCCTCGTTCGCGAACGTGACGCGGCCGTCCGGCTGGAAGCGGCAGATGAGCTCGGTCTGGGTCTCGACGATGGCCCGGTAGCGGGCCTCGGCATTGAGGAGGTCGTGGCGGGCGCGCTCCTGCACGAACGCCGCGCCGAGGGCGTGCGCGATCGCCATGGCGAACTGGAGGTCCGCCTGTGTCCACTCGTGCTCACGTGCCGCGTCCTCGAAAACGAGGGCCCCGTGGTGGCCCGACGGCATCATCGCGACCGACACCGCCATGACGGATTTCACGCCCTCCCGGGACAGCGCCTCCTGCTCGCCGGTCGGCAGGGAGGCGACCGGGCCGAAGATCGCGCCGCCCTGCGAAAGCGCGAGGATCCAGCGCGGGAACGCCCGGGTCCCTGCCGCGGCCTCGGCGCCGTTGCGGCGCCACTCCGCCACGATGCGGGCCTGCCGGCCGTTCGATTCCGCGGGCGCGAGGTCGTAGATCGCCGCGCGCGTCGCGCTCACCGCCCTTCCGACTTCCATCAGCACTTCCCCCAGCCGGTGCTCGCAGTCGGGGTCCGAAAGGAGACACTCCGCCGCATAAGCGAGCGCCTGGACGAGCGGGCCCGAACGGTCCTGGGTGGTCGAATCGCCGACGGAGTCCATGCCGGCCGCTCCTCGGGAAGGGTGCTCAAAGATGCATCCCGTTCCTGAAGCAAATCATGGTCCGCGGAGGCGCGTCGGGGCGGGGGGATTCCCGCGGAGGGGCGGCCCCTTTTCCGCAACAAGGTGCGCCGGAGGGCTCATTCCCCCCGGTCGGCGGGGTGGCCGAGGCTGCCCTCGCAGGGGAGCCGCCGCGCGGCTGCGCACTGCGCATCCCGGCGCGGACACCTGCGGACCCGGACCCGCCCGTTACCCCGGCTCCGGCTTCCCCCGGCGCCGGATTTCCGTCACCTCGGTCCGGCTGGCCGCACGGATCCCCAGGTCCTTCAGCAGCCCGTCCTCCACCCCGTAGATCAGCCCGTGGATCGTCAGCTCCTGCCCGACCCGCCACGCGTGCTGCACCGGCGTCGTGTGCGCCACGTTCTGCACCTGCTCCACCACGTTGATCTCGCACAGCCGCCGAAACCGCGCGTCGTCCGGCCCCAGCCCGTCCAGCTCCGCCTCGTGCCGGTCCCGCGTGTGCCGCACGTGCATCAGCCAGTTGTCCGCCACGCCGATCTCGTCCTCCCGCAGCGCCGCCCGCACGCCCGAGCACCCGTAGTGCCCGCACACGATGATGTGCTTCACCCGCAGCACGTCCACCGCGAACTGGATCACGCTCACGCAGTTCAGGTCGCTCGGCACCACGAGGTTCGCCACGGTCCGGTGCACGAACAGCTCCCCGGGCAGCAGCCCCACGATCTCATTCGCCGGCACCCGGCTGTCCGAGCAGCCGATCCAGAGGTACTCCGGCGACTGCTGGTCCTTCAGCGCGTCGAAAAATCCCGGATGCTCCTTCTTCATCCGCGCCGCCCATTCGCGGTTGTTGGCCAGCAGGCGGTCGAGGGGATCCATCAGAACAGCTCGTTCGCTTTCTTCACGGTCACCCCCACGTGTTTCAGCCCTTCCTCCGCCGCCACCCGGCCGCGCGGCGTCCGTTTCAGGAACCCCAGCCGGATCAGGTACGGCTCGTGCACGTCCTCGATCGTCGCCTCCTCCTCGCCGACGTACGCGCCGATCGTCTTGAGCCCGAGCGGGCCGCCGCCGTGCTTCGACAGCACCTCCAGGATCTGGCGCTGCACCGGAACGAGGCCGAGCGAATCGATCCCGAGCCGCTCGAGCGCGGCCGCGGCGCCCTTCGCCGTCACCTTCCCGTCGCTCTCGACCTGCGCAAAGTCCCGGACCCGCCGCAGGTACCGGTTCGCCAGCCGCGGCGTCCCCTGCGAACGCTTCGCCACCGACTCCGCCCCGGCGGCCTCGAGGGAGATCTTGAGGAGGGAAGCGCTGCGCTTGAGGATGAGGACGAGGTCGGCCTCGGGATAGGGCTCGAGGCGGAGGAGGACGCCGAAGCGTGCGCGGAACGGGTCGGAGAGCATGCCTTCGCGGGTGGTGGCGCCGACGAGGGTGAACGGCGGGACGTCGAGCTTCATCGTGCGGGCGTGGGGGCCGGAGTCGAGGACGATATTGATGAAGCGGTCTTCCATCGCGGAGTAGAGGTACTCCTCGACGGTGGGCGGGAGGCGGTGGATTTCGTCGATGAACAGGACGGTGCCGGGCTCGAGGCGGGTGAGGAGGCCGGCGAGGTCTCCGGCGCGCTCGAGGGCGGGGCCGCTGGTGGTGACGAGAGGGGCGCGCATTTCGTGCGCGACGAGGGCGGCGAGTGTGGTCTTGCCGAGGCCGGGCTGGCCGCTGAGGAGGATGTGGTCGACGGTCTCCTTGCGGTCGCGGGCGGCCTTGAGGAAGACCTTGAGGTTGGCGACGACCTGTTTCTGGCCGACGAACTCGGTGAAGGTCGCGGGACGCAGCGCGGCGTCGAGCTGGGCTTCGTCTTCGCGCGGGCGGGGCATGGGTGGGATTGTAGTGGGGGGAGACGGCGGATGGGAGATGGGAGATGGGAGATGGGAGATGGGAGCGGCTAGAAGTTCAATGTGAGCTCGAAGTAGGGGCCGTGGGCGGTGAAGGAGAGGCTGTTGTGCTGGATGGAGTCGCGGCGCCGGAAGCGGGCGGACTCGAAGGAGTAGCCGAATCGAACTTGCTGCTCCCCCGCAGAAACAGCGCCCTCGCCCGCGCCGCGAAGTTGAACTCCAGCGATGGATCCACGAGGTGGACAGGATCCGTCCAGTCCGCGGACTCCGCGCCCGCCCGGAGAGCGCAGGCCGCCAGCACTACCGCGCACATGCCCTTCATCCCGCCATGCTATAAGATTCCCCCATGCTCCGACGCGCCCTCGTCATCGCCGCCGCCGCTTCCCTCGCCGCCCTCGCCGAGGATCCGCCCGCCGCGGACCCGACGGCGGACAAGGTCCTGGAGAAGGTCAACGAGTGGCGCAAGCTCGCGGGGCTGCAGCCGGTGAAGCTGGACGAGGCGCTGAGCAAGGGGTGCCGGGCGCATGCGGAGTACCTGAAGACGAACCAGGGGCATCCGAGCGTGCAGGGGCTGGGGGCGCACGGCGAGGACCCGAAGCTGCCCGGGTACACGCCGGAGGGGGAGAAGGCGGGGAAGTCGTCGGACATCAGCTTCGAGGACCCGGTGCCCGCGGTGGACGGGCTGATGGCGACGCTGTTCCACCGCGTGCCGCTGCTGAACCCTGCGCTGGAGAAGATCGGCTTCGGGGCGGCGTCGGAGGGGGGAAAGTGGTTCGTGGTGCTGGACGTGATGAACGGGGTCGGGAAGAAGCCGCCGGCGAAGGGGAATCCGCCGGTGGTGTTCCCGCGGGCGAAGCAGAAGGACGTGCCGCTGGCGTTCGGCGGCGAGATGCCGAACCCGATTCCCGAGGACAAGGACGGCAAGGCCGGTTTTCCGATCACGGCGCAGTTCCCGTCGGGGATTCCGGTGAAGGAAGCGACGGTGGGGCTGAAGGACGCGGACGGGAAGCCGGTGGAGTGCTGGATCTCGACGCCGGAGAAGCCGGCGGACGCGCGGTACCAGAGGAACACGGTGTGCGCGTTCCCGAAGGACTTGCTGAAGCCGGGGACGACCTACACGGTGAGCATGGCGGCGAAGGTCGGCGGCAAGCCGTGGTCGGCGGAGTGGACCTTCACGACGGCGGGAGAGCCGCCGCCGAAGTAGGTCACTTCCCGGCGTAGGGATCGAACGGGGGCGGGGTCGGCCCGAGGAACCAGAGCACGCCGTCGCGGAGCCAGACTTCGACCGGTGCGGCGGCCTGGACGATGCGCACGATGTCGAGCGCCGGCCGCTCCCTCGGCTCGAGCGAGAGGCGCACGGTGCGGTGCCAGGTCTCCGGGTCGCACCGGACGGACACGCCGAGCGCCGGCTCCAGAAGTGCGGCAACCTGCCGGATCGCGAGGTTCTCTCCCCCGATCGTCACGCGGCGGGCCAGCAGGGCCGAGAGCGCTTTGTCCCGTTCCTTGCGGTCCGCACGGCGCTTTGCGTCCTTCTCCTTCGCAGGCGCGATCTCTTCGGGCGGGCCGAAGAAGAGCACGCCATTCTCGACCTTCCACTCCAGGCCGGCTTCGCGCGACCACGCATCGAAGGTCTCCTGGAGGAGCCGGCCGGCGGGAAGGGCGCTGATCGAAAGGTCGTCCTTGAAGGCCTGCCTGGCCCTG
>JADLHC010000037.1 GCA_020849035.1 Planctomycetia bacterium | reverse complement strand
GTCGGCCGGGTTCGCGGCGGCCGCGAGCTCGAAGCCGAGGTCGAACTGGTCGTTGTCGTTGACCTCGAAGATCGCGGCCTCGATGACGACCTGCGGGCGGCGCTTGTCGAGCTCCGCGATGAAGACCTCCATCGCGTCCCAGACTTCGGGGGTGGCGACGACGAGGAGGGCGTTGTTCTGGAGGTCGGCGGTGATCGACACCTGCACCTGCTGGTTGGGCGGCGTCCCGCCCGTCGGCACCGCGGCGTCCGCGCCGCGCGCGGGCTGCCCGGCGCCGCCCCGCGGCTGCGTCGACCCCGTCGTCCCGCCGCCGAAGATCGACTGCAGCACCGTCGCCAGCGTCTCCGCGCGCGCATGCTTCAGCCGGTACACGTGAAGGTTCGTCGGCGAGCGCTCCGGCCGGATGTCCAGCTTCGTGATCATGTCCTTGATCTGGATCATGCGGTCGGCCAGGGCCAGGACGATCAGCGAGTTCGTGCGGAAATCGGACCCGATCGAGACCTGCTCCTGCTGCGGCACGGGCACGCCGGGACGCGGCGGCTGCGAGCGCTGGAGGGTCTGCACGAGCTGGTTCAGCTTCGGTTCCAGCTCGGTGGCGCTCGCGAACCTCAGGGAGATCACCTCGAGCAGCACGTCCGGCTGCTTCCGGTCGATCATCGCGATGATCCCCTGGATGCGCTTCACGTTCAGCGCGTAGTCCGTGATGATGATCGCGTTCAGCGTCTCGCTGGCGAGCACGTTGCGCGGGTCGGACAGCAGCGCCTGCGCCGGGGCGAGGATGTCGCGCGCGCTGGCGTACTTGAGCGCGATGACCGCCGTCACCATCTGGTCGCGCGCCAGCAGCTTGTCCGCCGCCTCGTTGAGCACGACCCCCAGGGGCTGCTTCGAGCTCTCCTCGCGCTTCACGATCGTGATCACCTCGACCGTCGGCTTGCCGCGCTCCACCTCGAGCTGCTTCGGAACCAGCGCGAGCTGCATCCCCGACATGACCGTCTCGAACAGCGCGTAAACGGCGCTCTCGGCGACCTGCATCGGGCGCGAAAGGTTCACCGGCGGCTTCGCCTTCAGCGCCTCCTTGTCGTAAATGAACGCCTTGCCCGTCAGGTTCGAGACCATCACGATCAGGTTCTCGACCGTCACGCCGTTCCAGTCCACGTCGATCATCGGCTCGGGCTTCGGCGGCTCCTTCGGCGGCTCGCCCTGGGCCCGCGCCACGTTCGCCACCGCCGCGACGAGCGCGGCCACGACCAGCAGTCGCTTCATTTGTTGGTTCCTTTGTCCAGCTTGAGCCTGAGGTTCAGGGGAAGGACCAGCTCGCCGTTCTCGATCACCAGCTTCTGCCGCCCGATCTCCGGCGCCTCGAGAACGCCGAAGTCGAGCGTGCGCCGCTCGCCGTTGCACTCGTACTCCAGGATCGGGTCGCCCTTCTCCGTGTAGCCGAGCAGCCGGATGCGGACTTCGGGAAGCGGGATGCGCGTGTCGACGCCTGCGGCGGCGGGGGCCTCAGGGAGGCGCCACGGGGCGACGGAGGCGGCGTCGACGGGGACGGGGGGGGCGGGGAGGGCGCCCGAGGTGACCCAGGAGCGCTCTCCGGCGCGGACGGTGACGTTTCCCTGGCCGCCGGTCAGGAGGACGGCGCCTTCGACGACGTCGACGGTGAGGCGGCGGCCGCGCGACGGCGGGCGTGGCACGGCGGCGACCTTGTCGTAGGGGAGGAGGCGCCAGGCGCCCTCGCGGCCCGGCACGAGCGTGATCGAGCACATGGCCTCGAGCGTGACGCTGAACGCCGCCCAGACGTCGTCGGGCGTCCCGCTCTTCACGAAGGTGAGCGTCTTTCCGGCGACGACGGCGGGCGCGGCCTCGACCTTGCGGCCGGTCGCGGTTTCGACGTCGCGGATGACGTCGGCCAGCGCCGCGTCGCGGCGGTCGACGGAGACCTTCGTGCCGGGCTCCGCGGCCATCATGAGCCCGGCGGTGAGGACGGCTCCGAGGAGGGCGAGGAAGGGTTTCATCAGCGGTACTCCAGGTGGAACCGGGTCCCGACGACCTCGACGGAGCCTTCGCGCTCGGCGGACTCGAAGCGGAGGCGGGCCTTGTCGCGGGGGGTGACCTCGGCCCACAGCTCGCCGTAGACGAGCATGACGGAGGGGGCCGAAAGGTCGGAGCGGTTGATCATGAGCTGCGAGCCGTCGGCGAGGACGATGAGGTCCTTCGCGCCGGAGCGGAACCAGACGCGGCCGCCGTTGGTGAGGACGCGGTCGCCCATGCGGATGGTCGTCCCGGGCTGGAGCGGTTCCCAGGCCGAGCCGTCCGCGCGCATCAGGAGCGCCTCGCCGCGGACGTCCTCGGCCTTGAGTTCGTAGGCGGGCGCGGCGAACCCGATGCGGCCGGTCGCGACGCCCCAGGTCCCGAACACGGCGAGCAGGACGGCCGCCGCGAGCCCGAAGCGCCAGCCGGACCGGGCGCGGGGGGCCGCCGACCGCGGCTCGTCGGCTGCTGAGGCCGCCATCGCCGCCACGACGCGCGCGCGCCGCGTCGCGCTCGGCTCGGCCGGCGCGGGCAGTTTCTCCGCGATGCGCAGGGTCTTCTCGAGGTGCGCCCGATCCACGCGGCACGCCTCGCAGCCCTTGAGATGCTCCACGAGCGCCTCGCGCTCGGCTCCTTCGAGGTCGCCCAGCGCCATCGCCGGCAGCAGTTTCTTTGCCTCTGTGCAGTTCACAGCGCCGCCTCCGTCTGTCCTCCCTGCCCCGCTCTCACCAGCTCGCCCAGCGCCTGCATCGCTTCGTGCACGCGGAACTTCGCGGTCCCCACCGGGCAGTCCGTGATCTCCGCGATCTCCTTGTAGGACAGGTTGTGGTACACGCGCAGGATCAGCGCTTCCTTCTTGATCCCCGGCAGCTGCGACACGCACTCGCGCACCCGCAGCTCCTCCTCCGTCAGCTCCGCGCGGTCCTCGGGCGCCATCCCGCCATCCCGCAGCACGTCCTGCAGGTACAGCACCTTGCCGCCCTCCTCCCCCACCGGCGCGTCCATCGACGTCATCCGCACCTTCTTCACGTGCTTGATGTGGTCGAGGCACAGGTTCCGCGCGATCGTGTACAGCCACGTCGAGAACGCCCCCTCCGGCCGGTACGTCCGCAGGTTCTTGAGCACCCGCAGGAACGTCTCCTGGAACAGGTCCTCCGCCAGCGCCCGGTCGTCCACGTACCGCACGATGAACTGGATCAGCGGGCGCTCGAAGCGCTCCACCAGCTCGCGGTACGCGCTCTCGTCGCCGCGTTCGCAGCGCTTGAGGAGGTCGCGTTCTTCCGGGCTCATGCGGGAGGCTCCGCTGGGGACCGAGGTTTAACGAACGGGGGCGGAAGGAGTTGGGGGTTTCGGCGAAACGGGAGGCTATCGCGCGCAGCGGGGATAGGGGCTGGAAAACGGGGGAAGCGCCGAGAGGACAGGCCGCGCGGAATCCGGGGTGGCCACCGGATGGTCCTCCGCCTCCAGGAGTTCCAGGAGCGCCCGGCGGACGGCGCGTGCCTGGGGCTCGGGGCCGGCAACCACCATGAAGGGGAGATCGACGCGGGACCAGGAGTCAGCCAGACCGCTGATTAGGAACGCGTTCCGCTGACTGCTGGACTCCGGCCGTGGAACCAACCGGGTGAATGCAGCAGTTCCCCGCTCGGATCTGCGGATGGAGACCTCCACGCATGCGAGCTGCATGCCGGCCAGCACGCTTTCGGCCAGGGAGAACACGCCCGAGGACGGAACCTCCACCGCGCGCGCGAGGTTCACGGGCGGCTTCTTCACGAGCTGCCGCCGGTCGTAGACGATGACGCGGCCCGAATAGCGAGCGATGCCTTGCACGAAATCCGTCAGCCGGATTCCGTTCCAGTCAACGCGGACCAGGTCTCCTTCGACCGGCCGCACGATCGGGTCCGGGGAATCCGGCTGCTCATCGCGCCGCGACTCGCCCGCCGCCGGACGCGTGGCGCAACCGGAACCGATGACAGCCCCCAGCACGACCAACATCGCCGTCCGGGTCCAGCGCGACTCGTGTGTCTCCATGTCTGTCCAACGACGCGACCCGCCTCCGGTTGAGCGCCGCCGCCGCAGAAAAAGGAAAGGCGCCGCAGGCCCCAGCCCGCGGCGCCCTTCCGCCGTTACCACCAACCACGAACCACCAACCACCAACTACTTCTTCGGCTCCTCCACCTTCACGCCGAAGAACTTCAGCTTCCCGCGCGCCGTCTTGGCCTCCTCCGAGTCCGGCCACCGCGTGTTCACCTTCTGCCAGCACTCGATCGCTTCCTTGCGCCGGCTCTTCTTCGAGTGCTCGGCGGCCTCGGCCATGAGGTCCTTGCGTTCCTTCTCCTCCGCGGCGATGCGCGCCTTTTCGGCGGCCTCCCCGGCCTTCAAAGCGTCCTCCTTCGCCTTCGCCAGCCCTTCTTCCAGCTTCTTCTGCGCCTCGTCGTAGGCGGCCTTGAAGTCTGCGTTGCCCTCCAGTTCCTTGTACCAGTCGTCCGCGGCCTTGCGTTCCGGACGCCCCTCGAACCAGCGCCTCAGCACCACCATCTTCGCGGCGGCCGCCTTGAAGTCGCCGCCCTTCGCAGC